>JAPKDV010000039.1 GCA_028822385.1 Alphaproteobacteria bacterium | reverse complement strand
TTGTGGTAGCCGGTGCAGCGGCAGAGGTTTCCCTCAAGCCATTCACGAACTTCGCGCTCACTTGGATCTGCATTTTTTTGAACTAGATCAAGTGCACTCATGACCATGCCCGGGGTACAGAAACCGCACTGTAGGCCATGGTTCTCGCGGAACGCTTCCTGCATTGGGTGCAGTTCGTCGCCGTTTGCCACTCCTTCGATGGTGGTAACGTCAGCGCCTTCAGCCTGACCCGCCAGCATCGTGCATGACTTTAGGGATTCGCCGTTGACGTGAACAACGCAAGCGCCACACTGGCTGGTATCACAACCGACATGGGTGCCGGTGAGACCAAGGCTTTCACGAAGATACTGAACAAGAAGTGTCCGCGGCTCGACTTCGGCTGAAACAGACTTTCCGTTCACCGTCATGGATACGGTGGGCATAACAATACTCCCTTTTTGGAACTCCCCGCAGGGTGTTCCTCATCTACCCTTTCTAAGAGGGCAGTAAATCGAAATTAATACACATCCGAGTTTCATCCGCGAAGTCCCTTGCGTCAAGGTACACGCCACTAAATTCGGCGAAATTTTCGAATAAAGTTTAGCTTAGCAATGCGGCTAGGATGACTGCAGCCACCACGGCACCAATAATCCATGTTCCCATGCCGATCTGCGACATTGCGGAAGTGCTTTCGCCAGCAGACGAGGTAGGTGCTGCAGCAGCCGGTGCAGCTGCTGTCTCATCGACAGATTCATTTCCTTCTTCAACGGCGGCGGCGAAGTTCTCAAAGAACTGCGAGGCCATCTTCTTGGCTGTGCCGTCGATCAGGCGCGCACCTAGCTGTGCCAGTTTGCCGCCAACCTGGGCATCGACTTCATATTTAAGGATGGTTCCGTCGCTATCCTCTTCAAGGACGACGTTTGCGCCACCCTTTGCGAATCCAGCAGCTCCGCCTTTGCCTTCACCTGAAATGCGATAGCCGTTCGGCGGGTCCAGATCACTTAGTTCGACTTCTCCGGCAAACTTTGCCTTTACCGGGCCGACTTTCGCAGTGACTTTCGCCGCCATCTGGGTCGGGGAGGATTGTATGATCTCTTCGCAACCCGGAATCGACTGCTTGAGAATTTCTGGATCGTTCAATGCGTCCCAGACTTGCTGGCGAGAGGCTTTGATCTTGTATTCACCCGACATTTCCATGGTCGTCGACTTTCAGTGATTGGGTTGTAATCGTGTGATCGCAACATATGGTGCGGAGTTGGGAGCGGCAAGTGCGACAAGATGCTATTTCAGCAATCACGACACCATACTTTTACAAACATTGAAGTCGTCCACCGGACCTGTCTTGCGCGGTTTGGACGAGAATAGTATTACCGTTAGGAACTTTGGGAGGAGGGCGAAGGCAACTGAAAACCAATTCGGTGCCGGGTCTGATGAAACAACATCAGGGTCCCTTAAATTTTTTTGCCGTCTTCGGCTTTAGGGGCATCACCTGCTTTATTTTGCGAGTGCAGTCGTTGTTATCTATGCCTTCTGGCTGGTGCTGTCGGGACATTACACTGTCACGCTGATGTTGATTGGTGCCTTCTGCTCCTTCGGGGTCGCTGCGCTTGCCTCGCGCATGGAGTTGCTGGATAAAGAAGGTCATCCGATTTATCTGCTCGGGCGGGCGCTCTGGTACTGGCCATGGCTGATCTGGGAAATTATCAAGGCTGGCATTGATGTGTCGAAGATCATCTTGTCCCCCAAAATGCCGATTAGCCCGACCCTGATTAATGTTCGTTCCAGCCAAAAATCTGCTGTTGGTATCGTTACTTACGCTAATTCGATTACCCTGACGCCGGGAACTGTGTCTGTGGAACTCGAAGGTGACGAGATCACGGTCCACGCGATTACACGTGCGGGCGCGGACGATCTGGCCGAAGGCCATATGGACCGAGTGGTTTCGCGGTTCGAAGGTGGGGGAGCAACTTGATGATGTTCGCCGTAGCAACGATTGCAGTGCTGATCACCATCGCGATGGTGCTTGCGCGTGCTATCCTGGGCCCATCGCTGTTTGATCGTGTTCTGGCGGGCAATACGGTGGGATCGCTTGCTGTTCTTACCCTTGCCTTGATTGGGTTCGTCACAGGGCGCCCGGAATTCCTGGATATTGCAATTCTCTACACGCTGCTGAATCTTATCGGCACTATCGCCGTGCTTCGGTATTTTAAGATGGCCGAGCCTGTGAACCCCGCACAGGCAAGGGATTAAGCCTATGGAGATGGTGCTAGACATTCTGAGCTGGATATTCCTTCTCGCAGGTGGTGCATTCTGCCTGATTGGTGGACTTGGGCTTCTGCGGATGCCCGATGTTTACACTCGGCTGCACGCGGTTTCTGTCATTGAAACTCTGGGTATGGGATGCATCATTCTTGGGCTTGTTTTGCAGGCCGGGTTCACGCTTGTGGCGGCCAAGTTGATCATTATCGCCGCACTCATTCTGTTAACTGCGCCAGTCGCCACTCATGCGCTGGCGCAGGCCGCGCTGCATGCGGGCATTCTCCCGAAGCTAGACCACGACAAGACCGGTGGTCACATTGCAGGGGAGGATGAACCATCGAACTCCTGATCAATTCCGTCCTGCTGCTTTTGATGGTGATCACCGTGGTCGGCATCATTCGCGCTCATAACCTCTTCGCGGTGGTCATGCTTGGAGGCGTCTACAGCTTCCTGATGGCGACCGTCATGGTCATTCTCGATGCGGTCGATGTGAGTATGACCGAGGCTGCGGTTGGGGCGGGCATGTCAACAGTGCTGCTGCTGGCGGTGCTGCACCTGACGCAAACCCGCGAAGCGCCCCTCCGGCACACGCCAGCTATTCCCCTGATTGTGTGTCTGCTGACCGGCGGCGCACTGGTTTATGGCACGCTGGATCTGCCGCCCTTTGGGGAGGCGAACGCGCCACAGAACCAGCATGTTGCACCGTATTACATCGAAAATGCCGAACACGAGACAGGCTCACCAAATATCGTTACGGCGGTGCTGGCCAGTTATCGTGGTTATGACACGCTGGGCGAAGTGACTGTCATCTTCACAGCCGGGATTGGCGTGCTGATTTTGCTGGCGTCAGGCCTCCGCCCGCGGCGCCGTAAAAATGTAGATTCTGAGCAAGACCCCAAGGATAACGCGGCATGATGCGCGATACCATCATTCTGCGCGTTGTCACCAAGCTGCTGCTGCCTGTGATTCTGATCTTCGCTCTCTATGTGCAATTTCACGGCGATTATGGCCCAGGCGGCGGTTTCCAGGCCGGGGTAGCAGCAGCTGCTGCAATCATCCTCTACGGTATGGTCTTCGGTATTCCGGCGGCTCAGCACGTGATATCCAAATCGGTGGTTCAGATCATGATCCCGCTGGGTGTGCTGATCTTTGCTGGCACCGGCGTCGCTGGCCTGTTGCTGGGTGAGAACTATCTGAACTATTCCCCATTCGGCAGCCACTCGGAGGCCGGACAACATCTTGGAATTCTGATCGTTGAGGCGGGTGTTTTCATTACCGTGGCCTCGACTATGCTGGCGATTTTCTATGGGTTTGGGGGGCTTGCAGATGAGGCAGATGCCGCTGCAGCCGAGAAAAGTGAGGAAAGTGAGGAATGACGACGATCCTCGCAGACCTGAATTACTGGGTGACCGTCTTCCTGCTGGTGGGCGGGCTTTATATCGTTGTTGCTCATGGCAACATGATCAAGAAGCTGGTTGGTCTGTCGATTTTCCAGACGTCGGTCTATCTACTGTTTATTTCGCCGGGCAAGGTCCTCGGCGGTACCGCACCGATTATTGCTGAGGGGTTCGATGTTTATTCGAACCCGCTACCACATGTGCTGATCCTGACGGCAATCGTGGTAGGGGTCGCAACGATCGCGCTTGGTCTGGCGCTGGTCGTAAGAATTCACAAATCCTACGGTACGATTGAGGAAGACGAGTTGCACGATCTGGAGTCCGACGCATGATCGCCGCACATCTCCCCGCTTTGCAAGTTGTGATTCCCCTGATTGCGGCACCACTTTGCGCCATTCTGCGGCGCGGCACGGCCGCTTGGGTGATCGCGGTTGCTGCCAACTGGCTGGCCTTTGCTGTGTCGATTGGGCTGCTGTTCCGGGTTCTTGATGAAGGCGTGATTTCTTATGCTATGGGTGGTTGGGCACCGCCGATCGGGATCGAATATAGGGTCGACCTAATTAATGTGTTTGTCCTGCTGGTTGTTTCCGGCGTGGGCGCTGCGATTATCCCATTTGCTCGGAAGGGAACAGAAGCACGTTTCGACAGCACCAATCAGGCTTGGTTCTACACCATGTACCTGTTGGCGCTGACTGGATTGCTCGGGGTTACCATCACCGGCGATGCGTTCAATATCTTCGTGTTCCTCGAAATCTCCTCGCTCGCTAGCTATGTGATGATAGCGATGGGACGTGACAAACGTGCGCTGACCGCGGCCTACCAGTATTTGATTATGGGTACAGTGGGGGCGACGTTCATCGTGATCGGAATCGGTTTGCTCTGGGCGATGACCGGCACACTCAACCTCTATGATCTTGCGCAGCGCATTCCTGATATCGAAAATACCCGCCCGGTTCTTGCTGCACTCGCCTTTCTGACCGTTGGTATCTCGCTTAAATTGGCGCTGTTTCCGCTACATCTGTGGCTGCCTAACGCCTATGCTTATGCCCCCGCGGTGACCAGCGCGTTTCTCGCCGGGACCGCTACCAAAGTGGGCATCTATCTGCTGCTCCGCTTCTTTTTCACGGTGTTTGGCGGCGGTGGGTTCTTCTTGTCGACACCTTTGCCGGAAATGTTCCTC
Source organism: Alphaproteobacteria bacterium (assembly GCA_028822385.1). Lineage (GTDB taxonomy): Bacteria > Pseudomonadota > Alphaproteobacteria > UBA6615 > UBA6615 > JABJAG01. Next base: position 12,174 of record JAPKDV010000039.1, on the reverse strand, counting down.
GTTCTGTCGATCGTCGCTATATTTGCAGCCTCAACCGTGGCGTTGTTTCAAAATAACGTAAAGCGGATGTTTGCCTATTCTAGTGTGGCCCAGATCGGTTTCATCACGCTTGGTATCAGTTATGCGACAGAAACCGGGCTGACCGCGGCGCTGGTCCATCTGATGAACCACGCGATCATGAAAGCGGGTATCTTCATGCTGTTGGGCTGCGTTATCTACCGATTGGCATCCATGCGGATAGACGATATGGCCGGGATCGGCCGCAAGATGCCGTTCACCATGGCCGGAATTGTAATCCTTGGCCTGAGCCTGATTGGCGCGCCGGGAACCTCGGGCTTTATCTCGAAATTTTGGCTCGTGCTTGCGGCAATGGAGAACGGACAGTGGTGGTTGGTCGCGCTCATCGTAATCGCTTCGCTGATCACCATGCTCTATGTCGGGCGTTTGGTGGAGGCCGCCTATTTCCGCGAGCCCAGTGAGAAGGCCAAGAATGTGCGCGAAGCACCGCTCGCCATGCTGATTCCGGCGTATGTTCTGGTCGCTGCGACCATCTATCTGGGGCTCGACACGACCTGGTCGGCTGGCTTGGCACAGGACGCTGCGGCGAGCCTGTTGTCGGCAGCGTATTGAGGACATGCCAGTGACACCTTCTGATCATATCCTTCTTGCCTTGATGATCCCGACACTGGGCGCGATTCTGATTGCGCTCACTGGGCGAAACAGGAATCTGCGTGAGGGTGTCACACTGGTCACAGCCGGTCTGTTGTTTGGGAACGTGCTGCAGATTTTACCGGCGGTTCTCGAGGGCGCGCGGCCGGAAATTTCTGGGTTCGAAGTCACACCGGGGCTAGATATCGCATTCCAGGTCGAACCCTTGGGCATGTTGTTTGGGCTGATTGCTTCGTTCCTGTGGATCGTGAATTCGTTCTATTCCATCGGCTATATGCGGGGGAACAAGGAGCCGCGCCAGACCCAGTTTTATGTTGCGTTTGCAGTGGCGCTGGCTTCAGCCATGGGGATCGCATTCTCCGCTAACCTGTTTACATTGTTTATTTTTTACGAGCTTCTGACCCTCAGTACCTATCCGTTGGTAGCCCATCATGGTGATGCGAAAGCACGCAACGGCGCCCGGATCTATCTGCTCATCCTGCTCAGCACCTCTATCGTATTCTTTATTCCGGCGATCCTGTGGACGTTGAGTTTGGCAGGTACCTTAGACTTCACGCCGGGTGGCATTCTTGCTGGCAATGCGGATGCTACGACAACGGCGATTCTGCTGGCACTGTTTGCCTTCGGAGTTGGCAAAGCTGCGCTGATGCCGATGCACAAATGGTTGCCCAACGCGATGGTTGCACCGACGCCTGTCAGCGCCTTGCTTCATGCGGTTGCTGTGGTGAAAGCCGGTGTGTTTACCATCCTGAAGGTATCGGTCTACATCTTCGGGTCAGACCATTTGCTTTCGACCGGTGCGTCGGAATGGCTGGTCTATGTGGCCACATTCTCGCTGCTTGCGGCTTCCGTGATTGCCTTGACCAAGGACAATCTGAAGGCACGTCTGGCCTATTCAACTGTCAGCCAGCTCGGCTACATCGTACTGGGCGCTGCGATTGCGACACCGCTGGCGCTGATCGGTGCGGGGATGCACATCCTGATGCATGCCTTTGGTAAGATCACGCTGTTCTTCGTAGCTGGCGCCATTCACACCGCTACCCACAAGACGGAGGTCAGCCAGCTCAACGGGATCGGTCGGATCATGCCGTTTACCATGGGGGCGTTCTTCATAGGTGCGCTATCGATCATTGGTTTGCCACCGCTTGGTGGCGCGTGGAGCAAACTCTATATCGCCCTGGGTGGCATGGACGGCGATTATTGGTTTGTTGTTGCGGCACTGATGATTAGTTCGCTGCTCAATGTGGCGTATTTGATGCCAATCGTGGTGCGCGCCTTCTTCCGTCCACCTGATCCGGATGATAATGGGCATGGAAATGGGGATGGGCATAGCGTTGCCGCGGTGAATGACCGGCTCTCTTTGAGGGAACGCATGGCGGAAGCGCCCTGGTTCTGCGTTGTGCCCCTGTGTTTCACCGCAATTGCCTGTTTTGTGCTGTTTTTTGCGCCTGACGTTGTCATACAACTTCTTGAAGGCATGCTGGAGGTCCCGCAATGAGAGAAGAACAGCTCAAGCCCGACAATGCAGCTGTTCCGGCCCAGAAGGGTTGGCTTGAACGCAAAGAAAACGTCACCAAGATCGCTTGGGCGCTCTATGTCGTCTGCGCTATTTTGGTGTTGCTAGATTTCCTGATTCACCGTCATGCCGAGATGGGTTTTGATGGCAATTTCGGATTCTACGGTGCCTATGGGTTCATCGGCAGTGTGTTCCTGGTGCTGGTCGCAAAGTACGGGCTTCGTCCCATCGTGAAGCGATCCGAAGACTACTACGATGATTGAGTTTCCTCCAGGCCTGATCCTCATTCTGGGCGCGCTGCCGGTTCCGTTCCTGCGTGGCCCGGTGCGGACGATCTGGATGCTTGCGTTGCCAGTTGCCGCCTTTGTTCTGCTCTACAGCTTGCCCGAAGGTAATCATTTTGCCATTTCGGCATTTGGTCAGCAGCTTGAGCTGCTTCGGGTCGACGGGCTCTCGAAGGTGTTCGGCTATATCTTTCTGATAGCTATTTTCCTTGGTGTTATCTATTCGCTGCATGTCCGCGCAATCGAAGAGCACGTTTCAGGGCTGGTCTATTCCGGTGCGGCCATCGGCGCAGTCTTCGCTGGCGACCTGGTTTCATTGTTCGTGTACTGGGAACTGACCGCGATTTCGTCGGTTTTTCTGATTTTGGCAAGCCGCACGCCCGAGGCTCTTGCAGCGGGCATGCGTTATCTGATCATCCAGGTCGGCTCGGGCGTGCTGTTGCTCGCGGGCCTGATCATGATTTGGCACGAAACCGGATCTATTGCCTTCGAACATATTGGCATCGAAAGCGTTGGTGGTGTTCTGATCCTGCTCGCCTTTGGCATCAAGGCCGCATTCCCTCTTCTCCATAACTGGCTGCAGGACGCCTATCCGCAGGCTACCCCAACAGGAACGGTTCTTCTGTCTGCCTTTACGACCAAGCTTGCGATTTATGCACTGGCCCGCGGATATGCCGGGACTGAGGAGCTGATCTGGATCGGCGCGGTCATGGCGGCGTTTCCGATCTTCTTTGCTGTTATCGAAAACGATCTTCGCCGGGTGCTGGCTTACAGTCTGAATAACCAGCTCGGTTTCATGGTGGTGGGCATTGGTATCGGCACCGAGCTGGCTCTCAACGGGGCGGCAGCCCATGCGTTCGCGCATATCATCTACAAAGCGTTGCTCTTCATGTCGATGGGGGCGGTGCTGCACCGCACAGGAACTGTTCTGGCCAGTGAATTGGGCGGGTTGTACAAGTCGATGCCGTTTACAACGGTCTTCTGCATTATTGGGGCGGCTTCGATCTCGGCGTTCCCGCTGTTCAGTGGTTTCATCAGCAAGTCGATGATTTTGTCGGCTGCTGCCCATGAAGGGCATTATTTTGTCTGGGGTGTGCTGCTCTTCGCGTCAGCGGGGGTGTTCCATCATTCCGGGATCAAGATCCCGTTCTTTGCGTTTTTCGCTCATGATTCCGGGAAACGGCCCAAAGAGGCGCCGCTGAACATGTTGATCGCGATGGCGCTGGCGTCTGCGCTCTGCATCGGGATCGGTGTCTGGCCATCCGCGCTCTATGCGATCTTGCCGTTCCATGTGGATTACGTACCCTACACGGACTCGCACGTGCTCTCGCAGGTTCAGTTGCTGTTCTTCTCTGCACTGGCCTTTACGGTGCTGATGCGGACCGGGCTGTATCCGCCCGAGTTGCGTTCTACCAATCTGGATTCGGATTGGCTTTATCGCCGCGTGGGCCGTTCGATTCTGCAATATTGTGTGCAAACCGTGGGAAGCATGCACAGCGGGATTTATGATCTGGTGGTGCGACGATGCAAGCGCTTTGTGGAGCAGTTGTATCGGCATCACGGGCCCCATGGGATCATCGCGCGGACCTGGCCTACCGGCAGCATGGTCTTGTGGGTTGCGATCCTGTTGGTGACCTATCTGGCGCTTTACTTTATCGATATATTCTAGCCTGTCAGGCCTTCTGAGGCTGGCTTTCGCCAAGTGTAGGCCTTACATGTTTGCGAATGTCAGGTCATAAACGAACCTCCGAACCCGAAATTGAGCGCAGCAAGGCCAAGCCGGGCGCAGAAATGCGCGCAATCCGCGCTCTATCGCCTTATATGTGGCCACGCGGTGATGTTGAGTTGCGGGTGCGGGTGGTCATTGCCATGGTGTTTCTTGTCGCGGCCAAAGTGGCGACTGTGGCGATACCAGCTGTATTCGGCCGCGCGGTAGATACGCTGGAAACTGGCGCTCAGGCTGCCAATTCGGTGGCCGTGCCGATCTCGCTTCTGGTTGGTTACGGCCTGCTAAGGGTTGGTCAGCAGGGCTTTGCCGAATTGCGGGACTTTGTCTTTGCAAAGGTGGGGCAAAGGGCAATCAGGCGCATTGCATTGCGGATCTTTGAACATCTGCATGCGCTAGCCTTACGTTTTCACATGGACCGGCAGACGGGTGGCCTCAGTCGTGCGATTGAGCGCGGCATCAAGGGTATCGATTTCCTGCTGCGTTTCATGTTGTTTAGCATCCTACCCACACTGGTCGAAATCGCTCTTGTTTGCGGAATTCTATGGTCATTGTTTGGCTTCGTATTCAGCGCGATCACCTTTTTTACGGTGATGATCTATGTAATTTTTACGCTGATGTTCACCGAATGGCGTTTGAAATACCGCCGCGCCATGAACGACAGTGATAGTGAGGCCAACACAAAGGCTATCGACAGTTTGCTGAACTTCGAAACGGTCAAGTATTTTGGCAACGAAGAGCATGAAGTTCGTCGCTATGACGATTCGATGCAACGCTATGAAAAGGCCGCTGTCAAAAGCCTGACAACTCTCTCATTGCTCAATGTGGGGCAGGGGCTAATCATGTCCGCTGGCATGACAATTTTACTTGTGCTTTCGGGATTCCGGGTGAGTGACGGTAGCATGTCAATTGGTGAGTTCACGGCAGTGAATCTCTACATGATGCAATTGTTCCAACCTCTTAATTTTCTTGGGTTTGTTTACCGAGAGATCAAGCAATCTCTGGTCGATATGGAGCAAATGTTCGGTCTGTTGGAGGAGAACCGCGAGGTAGAGGATGCGCCCGGTTCACAGCCGCTTGTGGTCGCCGATGGTGTGGTCCGATTCGAGCATGTTTCGTTTCGCTATGACCCGCGGAAACCGATACTGCGGGACGTGGATTTTGAGGTTCCCTCAGGCCATACAGTAGCAATTGTGGGTGCATCAGGAGCCGGGAAATCGACGATTTCCCGCTTGTTGTTTCGTTTCTACGACGTGGATGACGGGCGCATCACCATCGATGGGCAAGATATCCGCGACGTTACTCAGTCAAGCTTGCGTGCCGCGATAGGGATCGTTCCTCAGGACACGGTCCTGTTCAACGATTCCATCTTCTACAACATCCAATATGGGCGCCCCGAGGCCAGCCCTGCAGAAGTCGAAGAGGCGGCGCGTCTGGCGCAGGTCCACGACTTTGTCATGGCGATGCCGGATGGATATAACACGCGTGTGGGTGAGCGTGGCCTCAAGCTTTCAGGTGGCGAGAAACAGCGCGTCGCGATTGCCCGCACGATCCTCAAAGCCCCAAAAATCCTGCTTTTCGATGAAGCAACATCAGCGCTAGACACGCATACAGAACGTGAAATTCAAACGGCTTTGGATCAGGTTTCGGCAGATCGCACAACACTGGTGATAGCGCATCGGCTTTCGACGGTCGTCAACGCTAACGAAATCATTGTGCTCAGCGACGGCGTGATTGTGGAACGTGGACGTCACGATGCGCTTTTGGCGCATGAAGGGATGTATGCGGAGCTTTGGCAGCGCCAGCAGGCCGCCGCACGTCGGGCCGAAGAAGTCGCTGCGGACGTGGAGCAGGGTATCCTCGTGCCGGCGCCTGCCAAATAGCGGCCTAGCGGACTTCGACAGCGTAGCTTTCGACGGGTGGGATGGTCTCGATCATGCCGCGTGCCTTCAGGAACTCTGCAAACCGCTGGTATCGGCCTTCGTCGAGAGCTGACGGACGCAGGGCAAACCGGGGCAGGGTGTCGCGCCAGGCGCGGCGGTTCAATTCGTCATTCAGGTCCTTGCGCCCTCTGATGAACAGCTCCCAGGCTTCGTCGGGATGGTTGATCATGTATTGCGTTCCGGCTTCAACAGCTTCCAGAAATGCTGAAATCTTTGGATTACTGATGTTGTCGCTCTTGGCCACGATGATCAGCTCGTCATAGGCGGGGACGCCTTCTTCTTCGAGATAGAATGCACGTCCCGGACGGCCTTCAATATCCATTTGGTTAAGCTCAAAATTTCGGAAGGCTCCGATGACCGCGTCAACCTTGCCGCTCATAAGGGACGGTGAGAGCGAGAAATTGACGTTCACCAACTCCACATCCGTGAGTTTCAGGCCATGTTTTTCGAGCATCGCGCCGAGCAGGGCATCCTCGAAACCGCCAACGGAAAAGCCGACCTTGCGGCCTTTCAGGTCTGCAATCGACTTGATTGGGCTGTCTGCAAGAACCACGAGCGAAGACAGGGGGGTGGCAACCAGCGTACCGACGCGCTTGAGGGGCAATCCGGCTGCGACTTGTAGGTGAAGCTGGGGCTGGTAGGAAATCGCCACATCCCCACGCCCGGCGGCAACCAGCTTGGGTGGGTCATTGGGATCTGCCGGTGCGATCATTTTAACTTCAAGGCCACGTTTGGAGAACTCGCCACGCTCCAGCGCGACGAAGAGCGGGCCATGGTCAGGATTTACGAACCAGTCGAGCATGACGGTGAACTTTTCTGCCGCCGCTGGTGAGGCAATCAGAATTGAGAACAGGACTGCGAGCATGAGATGTTTCATTAGTATTTTGGTCCAAATTACAGTGGGTTAAGAGAATGAAGCCGGATCGGCTTCGGGCTGCCAGGCAATCAGGCGGCGCAGAGCGAGATCAACCAGAAAATAAATGCACACAGCCATGATCGCGAGTACGAACAAAGCGGCAAACATGGCCGCAGTCTGCACACGGCCGTTCATCAGCAGCATGTAATAACCAAGACCGGCGGAGGCGCCGACCCATTCGCCGACAACAGCACCGATTGGCGCAACAGCAGTGGCAACACGTAGGCCTGAAGCAAAGGCGGGCAGGGCGGCGGGGATTCGGATCTTCCGGAGTATCGAGGCTTTAGAGGCTCCCATGGTGCGGGCCAGATCAACCCAGCCCAATTCGGTGCGCCGTAAACCGTCATAGAATGCTGCTGTGACTGGGAAATAGATGATCAGGGTCGCCATAGCGATTTTTGGGGCCATGCCATAGCCAAACCAGAGCACGAGGACGGGGGCCAGTGCAAAAACCGGCACAGCCTGAGAGATTACGAGCACCGGCAGCAGCCAGGACCGGGCAGGACGAAAATAGGCCATCACCAGCGCACTCGTGACCCCGAACAACGTCCCGAAAACTAGGCCAAGCAGGATTTCCGCCAATGTGACAGCGGCATGGCCCATCAGGGTGTCCATACGCTCAATGGCGATGAGGATCACTGATTTAGGGCTTGGCAGGATGAAAGCGGGCATATCCAGAGTCGTCACCACCAGATGCCAGACGATCAGCAGGCCGAGAAATACAATCAACGGACGCAATATCTTCATGCTGCAGCCCCGGTGCGGTGAGACAGTGCATACATGATGGTGTGATAGGTATCCCGCAGGGACGGATCGGTCGGATCGCGCAGTGGGGTGCCCGGCGGTGTGATTGGCAGGTGATCCGCGTTTTGACCGGCGCGGATGATGTGAATGTGCTGGCCCAGCCGCAATGCTTCGAACGGGTCATGGGTAACCATTAGTACGGTGCGGGTCTCCAGTAGCTCGAATGCGAGGTTCTGCAGTTGGGTTCGGGTTATCGCATCAAGCGCGGAAAACGGCTCATCCATCAGCACCACCGGGCGTTCTTCCATGAGGGTGCGGGCCAGTGCTACGCGCTGACGCTCTCCACCGGACATTTCATTGACGCGCGCATCAGCACGTCCGGCAATGCCTGTGCGCTCTAGTAACCCAACGACTTTTGCCAGATCAGATATCTCTCCGCGCAGGCGAGCACCCAGGGCGACGTTCTCTGTTGCTGTCAGCCAGGGCAGCAGCAAGTCCTGCTGCGCCATATAGGCGATACGTCCGCGTAATCCCTTGCCATCCGACCCCGCAACAATTGCGCCCGGGTGAATGGGAACAAGATCTGCGATGGTACGCAGCAAGGTCGACTTGCCTACCCCACTTTCGCCTAAAAGGCAGGTCCAGGCTAGCGGAGGAGCCTCAAACGACAATCCATCGATGAGAATCCGTCCATCCCAGCCCAGTTGCATGTTTTCGACATGCAGGCCGACGGATTTATGGTCGAGCGTGGTATCTACTTTAGATGGCGTCATAATCCACGTCCCTCCGCCGGTGTTAACCGGATCAGGTTCCAAGGGTCGTCCTGCCGTGGGTGGCATGACCTCTCAGCCGAAAAGGCTCCCCATGTGGTTAATTCACTATGATGTGTGCGGGTGGCAGACGTCAATGTCGACGATTGCGAAGTTGGTGGAAAAAGCCTAGTTCAGAGGCATGACGGTTGCTGCGACCATCGAGCCTGCAAAAGCTCAAAAGCGCCTCACAAGGCCATTGTTTATAGGCAATGATATTTATCGTCGGTCGACGTTCGGGGCCAAACACCCGCTTTCCGTACCGCGGGTCCCTGCAACGATTGATTTATGCCGTGCCATGGGCTGGTTGCCGGATGGGGCCTATCTCGAAAGCGGACCCGCAAGTCCAGCTGAAGTCGTTCGGTTTCATGATCCGGTTTATCTGAAGGCCCTTCGACAGGGGGAAAGGACCCTCGAGCTGTCGGCTTCTGAGCGCGAGCGATTCAATTTGGGTCGTTTGGAAAACCCGATCCATGACACGATGTATTCACGGCCTGCGATATCCGCTGGTGCCGTCTTGAAAGGCGCGGAAATACTGGGTTCGGTTGATCAGGGTGTCGTTTACAGCCCGGCAGGCGGAACACATCATGGTCGTCCTGATCGCGCGAGTGGGTTTTGCTATTTCAATGATCTGGTACTCGGTTTGCTGCGCTTAAAGGATCTGGGGTTCACGCGCATCCTTTATCTGGATTTTGACGCCCATCATGGAGATGGAGTCCAGGACGCATTCGCAGGCGATAACGGTGTTTTCACGGTTTCGGTCCACGAAGAGCGGCGCTGGCCCTTTACCGGCGGACTTCACGATACGGAAGGCGGCACCGCATGCAATATTCCGGTGCCGCGTGGTTTGCGAGACACCGAGTTCAGGCTAATCATCGACGAGCTCATTCTGCCGTTGATTAAAAATTACAATCCTGAGGTTCTTGTGCTGCAATGTGGTGCTGATGCGCTAAACGACGATCCGCTCAGCCGTATGGAGCTGACCAATGGCGAAATCTGGAATGCCGTTGCTAAAGTCGCCGCGTTGGTGCCGCGAATGCTTGTGACTGGTGGGGGTGGGTACAATCCCTGGAGTGTCGCCCGATGCTGGTCGGGGGTCTGGGCAACACTTAACAATCACGCTATTCCGACAACATTACCGGCGGGTGCGGTAGTTGTTTTGCGTGAATTGTTCTGGAATCGTGTAGGTGGGCGGAACCCACCGGATCACTGGTTTGAGACCATAGCCGATGAGCGAGATCCGCGTGCGGTGCGGCGCGAGGTCAGAGATCGGGTAGCGGCCGCTTATAATATTTATGTAAATTGTGAGTTACCGCATTGAAAATTATACAAACAGTACTCTCAAAAATAGCTGTAATACTGGTAGTTTCGTACCTATTGGCTCCACTATCTCTGAATGCGCAGCAGGATGTTGAGTTCAGCCAGTCTGAGCTTTCAGTCAGGACTAAAGCTGGTGAGGTTTTTAACTTTAGTGTGGAGTTAGCCGAGTCCGGGGAGCAAAAATCGCGTGGTCTGATGTTTCGCCGGGAGATGGCAGCAGATGCTGGAATGCTGTTCCTTCACAACCGCGATCGAGTTGTGACTATGTGGATGGCAAACACCTTCTTGCCGCTGGACATGCTGTTCATCAAAGCAGATGGACGGATTGCTCGGATTGCTGCGAATACGATCCCGCAATCTCGAGATGTTATCTCATCGCGTCAGCGTGTCCGCGCTGTGCTCGAGCTGAATGCCGGTACGGCACGTATGCTCGGCATCTCGGTCGGTGATCAGGTAGCCTACGAACGCTTTAAGTAGTTGAAATAACTAAGCTCTACCTAGCTATTCTGCCTTGTGGTCAGGTTCTCCGAAAATCCGATACCTTAAACGAAAGTCTGCGCGGGTGAAATTGGGAAAACCGGAAATTAAAACATGTTCATACTTTGTACCGAGGATACATGATCTCCTATTGTGTAGGTGAGTGTGTTTCGCGCGGGCCACGGTTGGTTAGAATAATTGCGAATATTAGAAAAACTACGCCGGCAATGACTCTCCATGTGATGGGCTCTGACAAGAGCCACGCACCCAACAAAAGTGCGGTAATGGGGTTAACCCCAACGGTAATTGTCGCTTGGGTAGGCGTAATGAGGAGAAGGGCTCTGCCCCAAAGGAAATTCATCAGCGCAGCACCGGGAATGGCTAGTACGATGACAATGACCCAGTCTTGAAGACTGAACGCAAGTGATTGTGATAGAGGCGGACCCAGTAAAATAGCTAAAAACAGTAAAAAACCGCTACCAATTAGCATTGTGTAGACTACGACAGGCAGGTTTCCGTAGCGCACTAGATATCGTGGCGAGAATACGTTGAAGACGGCGGCGCAGAGCATAGCTGTTGCCATAAACGCGTCCCCCTGCAATGCATTGGGTGCTGTAGATTCGACATTTTCCCCGAGCGCTAGTGTAGCGCCGGCAATAGCGATTAAGATCCCGATTGATTTCCGCCAAGTTATTCTTTCAATGCGAAAAATCGCGCCAATCACAATGGTCATCAGGGGGATCGTAGCGAATAGCAAAGCACCACGCGCGGCTGTTGTATCTTCCAGGGCTCGGGTCATGAAGAACGGAAATCCCGAGAACATGATGATTCCGAATACGGCCAAAATCAGCAGGTCACGACGTTCGATGCGCGGAATTCGTGTTGTGATCAACATGACAATGAGCAGAAACAGGGCGGCAAGCCCATAGCGGATCATCGCGAGAGACAGCGGATCAGTCTGCTCGACAATGAGCCTGGTAAGAACGACAGTCCCGCCACCCAGTGCCGTCGCACTGCTGGCTAAAAGGACACCCAAGAGAGGACCGGGAAGCCGTGAACCGGGTTTAATAATAAGCTGCTCTTTCGGGTTTTCGAGTGACTCGATACTGCGTCAATTAGAAATCTAAAACACGCAATTTTCGAATCTCTAAGATTGTGATGCGCCTTGAAGCATTCAGGGAAATCGGCGCAACGTAAGCCTAGTCCAGAACCTGCAGCCCTCACCGTCGACTGATGAGAATTCGAATCGAGGATGGGCGCGGCAGCGCAGCTGCGTCAACCCTGATTGTGGTGTCAAACGATGAGTAGCTGGATGGTGCCTGGCAACGCTATGAAATAAAGCGTTCTAACCAAAATTTTGCTGCGTGATGCCACGCGCGCGATCTCTGGAGGAACCCCGGGTCTGAGACGAACCCGTTGAATGCTCGAAGTCACAGAGACTGACAATACCGTTACGTGTCGCAGTAAATTCTGACAATTCACTACCTGCATTGATAGACGCTGTGTTGCGATCAGAGAGCGTCGGTGTAACAAGTCAGGCTATAGTTTATATAGCGCCATATTGTGGCGGCATTTGATTTTACGCGGCTTGCGCTTGCGTTATAGGCACACTATCCGTTAGACAAAAGTCTCGGGATTAGCATCGGCAAAAAGTTTTTTTTCTGAGATTTAGGCACATAAGAAATTTAAAGGGTAAGAATTTCGACTGATTTTTTTGAAAGATCACTAGTACTTCACGAACAGCTTCGTGGTAAAATTAGTGTACAAAAT
>JAPKDV010000168.1 GCA_028822385.1 Alphaproteobacteria bacterium | reverse complement strand
ATGTGTTGATCTTGGCCATTTTCGAGTCATTCCCCCTTATTAAGGTTAGTTGTAGACAGCGTAGTGGGCGACAGCGGCTGCAAAGTGATGACCGTCGCCGCGGCACATCACAGCGCTCCACTCTTGCCGTGCTCGAGCAGGTTCTCGGCGTTGCGGCCTTTTAGGGAATTGCCGCCACCGGCCCGGTAGCCCAGGAGCTGGATGGCCTGAAGAGGGAGCGTTCGCGCGACCTCGGGCGGCACGGCCAGGCATAGGTTGCACTCCTGGGTGAGCCAATCGGGCCCGAACCCGAAAAGCATGCCCGGTCGCGGCACGTCAGTATGGTTCGCGCCATAGCCATGCAGCGTTCGACCCAGCCACACGGCCACCGCACCCTTGGGCATCTCGGCGCGGGCGACTTCGCCCCTCGTGGCCAGACGCTCCTTCGGCCATAGATGGCTGCCGGGCACGAAGCGCGTGGCGCCGTTCGCCTCCGTGAAGTTGATCGCAGCCAGATTGAAAATAATCTCGTACTGCGGAGTGCTTGGATCGCTCGGAACATACGGCTCCCACACTCCCTGATCGCGATGCAGCGGCTGATCCTTACAACCAGGATGAAGTCGAATCGAATCCCCCGCAACGAGCCGATAGTGATGGCAGTTGGGGCCGCGAGCGGGGTCCCAGGTGCCCTCGGACACGATCTGCAGACAGCCGTCGCCCGGGTCTGCTAACCGCGCGCCATAGGAAGCCTTCGCGGGTCTGACAGTGCTGGCAGCCATGGGATTCTCCGGCAGGAGTGCGGCGTCGGCGAGTTCGAGGATTCGCTGATTCAGCAGCAGTTGCTCGCTGAATTCAGGATGAATTCCCCAGAAGGCCGTGACGGTCGAAGTGGCCGCATCCATGAAGGCATCTCCACCCGACTGCGACGTGTCGAAGTGCGGCTGTAACTTTTCGCTCAATCGATCTACCACCGCAGCCGGCAGAACATCATCGAGGATCACAACCCCATCTCGCAGGAGCGCCTGCGAAACTTGAGCCGTGGATTTTTCAGCCCCGAACCTGAAGATCTCGGCGTTCGACATAGTTTCTCCCATCACCGGGCCACCTCGACCGTTCGTTCAGGCGCACCCTGGGTGCGATCCGCCCACCACTCCATGCCCATCAGCGCGGGGATCCCCGCGAGGTATTTCCGATCATCTGTCTCCTGAGGCCAGGGGATGCCCTGACGTGCATCGTCTCGTTCACCGATCCCGGCGGTATCGCCCGTATTCGAAAGTTTCAACCTGCCTTTTACCGCTGCTTGCACGCCCAGCACGCGGCTGTAATAAAGCAGCACGAACATGGACAGCCCCGCGGAGATTACCCCCCCAGCAACACCTCCAGTACCGTAGGCGATTCGCGTGAGCGGACGAACCTGAATCGAATTCGTTGGCTCGCCAGCGCGTTCATCTGGCTTGGACATAATGCTCATTGCTACTCCTTAGTTGTAGTACACCGCGTTCACGCGGCCCGTTCGGCTTACCGCCGGCGGGCACCTCCCGCGTAGCCCTCATTTGCGCCATCGTTTCCAACCGCGTCTCGAGCATCCGATCGCGCTTGTAGATCCCCAAAGTTTCACCTACGGTCCGCTTGTGTAGATGTACTGCACCTGTGATGAGGACGTTGCTCATGGCAACCGCCTGGGCATCAATGAGGTTGCGAAACCGTGTATATCCCGGATCGTCGCGCCGTAGACGTCGGGCATGATAGTTACCATGGTCTCGATGTCTGCGCCATGAGTCGTGCCGTTGACGGTGCGGCTGATGGTGGGTACACCAGCCGCCATCAGCTTACGCGCATAGATGAGTCCCTCGTCGCGCAGCTCATCCAGTTCATTGACCGAAATGGTGTGAGGTGGCAGACCTGCCAGATCCTCTGCTTTGGCGTGATAGGGCCAGGCCAATGGGTTGCGTGCGTGGTCTCCCGTCGGGTCATATACTTTGAATAACGAAATCATCACCGACAGCTGTCCCATATAGTCGTTTTCACGCAGGGACATCAGCTCCGGGAGGGGAGCGTTGTAGGGTCCCGCAAGATAGGGGCAGCACGCATAGACGCCGGCGATCTCACCGATCCAGCCCTCTTGTTTCGCCTTGAGCGCGGTGGCGATGCAGAGGTTGCCACCTCCCGATTCGCCCGAAACAACGATGTGAGAAATGCCAAGCGCGTCTTTGTTCGCGTAGGTCCACCGGGTGGCGCTGGCGCAGTCGTTCAGACCCGCCGGGAAGGGATGATCGCCAAGTTTACCAGCCCCGTTGCGGAACTCGACGTTGACCACCACCATGCCGGTTGCAGCCAGTTCGTCCGCCAATCTCATGTATTGGGGGTCGGTCGCGGACTGCATGATCATGCCGCCGCCGTGGGTACGCAGGATGCCCGGCAGCGGCCGGTTTCCTTCTGCGGGCTCATGGATGATGAGCGGAATCTCGTTGCCATCGACGCCCTGGATGACCTCGCTCCGCCGGGTGACACCCAAAACTGGTGGCAGGCTGCCAAATTTCTTGGCATAAACCGGTTCGGCCGAGGCTTCCATCGCAGCGACGAATTCAACACACTCTTTATAGGAAGGATTCGAACTGAGGGTAGGCGACTCCTCAACCTCGTCGAAGTCGAGCGTACCCATGGCTTCGAGCAAACGCGGATCGATACGGGGATCGGTTACTAGTGTCAGGTTCGGATCGCCAAGCAGGCCCGGCCATATGGGCGAATAATCAGACATGGTGTACTCCTGTCGGTTGGTAACGGTGTATCACGCTCAAAACTCTCGGGAGATTTCCTCTTCCCAACATCCCGCGGGAAGGACTCTGTCGTCGACGTTTTTCAGCCTTGTTTTGATCATCTATGAGAAAACCGTCAATCTGTACCACGCACACCCTGCAGCAAAGGGGTGATTCGTCGATCGAATTCTTTTACGCTCAACCTAGGATTTAAGAGACGCTCAAGCTCAAATCCCCGAATGAAATTAAGTAGTGTTCGCGCCGACTCGGTTGGACGTTGAACGCCCGCTCGCTCCAGAATGGCTGCGATGGCACCGATAGCACGGGCTTGCCATGCAATCACAACCTTCGCAAGCTCCTCATCGTTCGAAGCGTGAAGCAGAAGCTCGTGTTCAGCCCGCATCAACGAGGTGTCTGCAAACGCGCGCTTAATCATGGCACCCAGCACCCGGCGCACGCCACCGACGTCTATATCTTCTTCTTGTTCAGCAGCAGAGACCAAATCGTCGAACAGTTTGTCACCCCAGCCGAGATAGCCGATGAACGATTCCCGCAGAAGAGCGGCTCGACCGGAAAAATGATGTGTGGTGGTTCCGGGGGATACGCCAGCAAGCTTAGCCACGCGGCGGTGGGTGACGGCGTCAATGCCTTCATCTCCTATCAGCCTGAGCGTCGCGGCAATTATCCTGTCGCGCGGTGAATCATGGTTTTGTTTTACTGGAAGTTTCATGTCG
>JAPKDV010000038.1 GCA_028822385.1 Alphaproteobacteria bacterium | reverse complement strand
GTCGGAATGCCTTCGTCTTCAAGATAATGTGCAAGCCCGCCCACGGCGCGCGTGCATTGGGGTCAAACCGGGACTAGGACGACAGCGTCCACATTGTCGGCCTTGAGCACATTAGCCAGATCACGGGCCACCGGCTCCATCACGTTGGGCGGGGTTGCCCCCATAAATGAATAATGGCGACTCGCCGCAGAACCGATCACGCCTTCTTCGACAAGCTCGTGCAGACGGTCGATCGGGAAGGATGTGTTCACATCCCTGTAGAAGCCGGAGCGATCAAAATTGGTCGACAAGTGGCTCATGGTAAGCCCGTTCATGTCGTAATCATCCGGGATGATCCGGTAATCCCCCGAGCCCGGAGAGAAGAGAGGATCCTCGCGACGGTGCAGACCAGCGGTCGAAATAAGGGCAACGCGACATTCATTAAGCGGCTTGGGGGTCACCCAGGGCGTATCGCCGTATTCGGGCAGCTCCTGGTTGATCAGCGCTTCCCGCATTTTCTCAGGCATTTCATGCAGATACATATCGTTTCCCATGGGGTTAAATTATTATCCTATACGAAATTCTATCAGGCCGGTTCCGGGACAACAATGCGGGTTGGTGAAAAGCACCTATTCCCCCTGCGTAAGTCAATTGTCCCCAATCCCGCGCCAGCAGGCGGACACCCGCGCCGCCAACTAAGCGCGCCTGTAATGGGATGCGCATTTAGCAAAATCCGTCCACTCATGGTGTCCTAGGAAACAACCCTACTGGTGCCGTCACCGGTCCCGGGCATGTGCCCGCTGGCAGGAGGTTAGGCTGTGCGCATATCCGCAGCTGTGGTGCCGGTCGAAGTGTTTTCAGCGTATTTTCGCCAGTTTTCGACCAACACCTCGAGTGCGGCTGATCCTTCAGCGACTGACGGACGCTGGCCCATCATCTGCAACCACGCCTTCAGCAAGGTGCATTCATCGGGAATGTGGAAATCGCGGTAATGAGTCAGCACGGCCAGCCGCTGCATATGCGGCAGAAAGGTTAGATCAACTAGGCTAATGTCATCACCCAACCAGTAGGAACCATCACCGAGCTTGCCGAGACCCTGATGTTCCATTGCCAGCAGCGCGTCGGTCAGCCGCTCGGCCAAAGCGGCCTGAGCGTCGGGTTCCTGCGCCAGCATCAGCTTGTAGACGAGCGGCGTGAACCGAACATTGGCGAAGTCGATCCAGATGCGCGCCTGAGCCCGGCGCACCGGGTCACGCGGCATCATCGGGCGATCGGAAAACACCTCTTCGAGATATTCGTTGATTACTGCGGATTCAAAGATTACCGCCCCATTGTGGCGCAGTACCGGCACCTTGCCGTAAGGCGAGATTTCCAGAAACCAATCAGGCTTGTCATTGAGGTCGATTGCCGTGAGATCGAATTCGATTCCTTTTTCGATCAGCGCCATTCGCGTGCGCTGGGCAAAAGGGCAGGTTGAAGAACTGATAATTTCAACATCGGCCATGCAGTTTCTCCTGAATTCCCGGACTTGTTAGTACTTGCCCAGTGCCTTAAGCACACGTTCCGGGCTAACCGGCTGTGCCCAAACCGATGCGCCGAGCGGACTAAGCGCATCATTGATCGCGTTTAAGATCGCCCCCGGCGCCCCGGCTGTGCCAGCCTCGCCCGCGCCTTTTGCGCCGAGTTCGGATTCCATGGTCAGAGTTTCCACATGACCGATTTCGATATCCGGCATCTCGCCGGCCATCGGCACCAGATAGTCCGCCATATTGGCGTTCAGAAAATTACCCTGGCTATCATAGCGGCACTCTTCAAAGAGCACTCCGCCGATGCCCTGGACGATTGAGCCTCGGACCTGCTCATCGACAAGCAGCGGATTGATCACCTTGCCGCAATCCTCGACACACCAGTATTTGAGCAACTGGACCGACCCGGTTTCGGTGTCGACCTCAACCGTGACAGCTTGAAAGCTATTGGTCATCGCGACCGGGTATTTCTTGGGGATGTAATGGCGCGTTGCCATCATCTCGGACTGGAAATTCTGAGGCAAAGTATCCGGCCTAAAATAGGCCACGCGCGCCACCTCTTCGAGTGGCATGCGTTCCTCACCGGTCGCACGGTCGACAACAACACCCTTGCGGATATCGAGGGTATTGGCTTCAGCCTGCAGCAGGATCGCCGCGACATCGAGCACGTTGTGGCGCAAAGCCTTACCCGCCTGCAGCGCAGCTTCACCGGCAATGCCCGCGCCACCGGAGCCGCCTGCACCCCAGCCGACAGGTACATTGTCCGTATCACCGGAAATCACTTTCACCTTATCTGGTGTAGTGCCAAAGGCACTCGCCATAACCTGCTGGATTACGGCTTCACTGCCCTGACCCTGCTCGGAGATACTGGTCTGAACCACAACCGCGCCCGAAGCATCCATACGCGCAGCAGCCCCATCCTGCGATGAAATCCGCGCACCGCCCAAGCCATAAGTGTGCGGTCCCGGGTTCGTCATCTCAACCAGCGTCGAGAATCCGATACCCCGATAGATGCCCTGTTCGCGCAAGCTTTTCTGCTCGAGCCGGAAGCCGTCGTAATCAAACATCGTCAGCAGCTTGTCGAGAGAAGCTTCGTGAGACAGGCCTTCGAGCTTTAACCCGGTGATGAACTCGCACGGATAACCGTCATCGGGCATCAGGTTCCGACGACGAATGGCGACAGGGTCCATCTCCAGAGCCCGTGCACCTTCATCCATCATTGTTTCGGTGATTGCCACCGCGACCGGGTGACCAACCGCGCGGTACTGGCTCATCGGGGTCTTGTTCTGAAAGACCACCTGAGAGCGTGCCTTGTAGTTCTTGTGCTTGTAGGGCGCGCCCACATAATTGATTACCTGCAGGGCCTCCAACGCGCTGGTGCGCGGATACATCGAATAGGCCCCAACCCCAGTCAGGTCATCCATCTCGAACGCGAGCAGCTCACCATCGGCCGCAAAGGCCGCGCGGACATGAGCACGATGATCGCGGGCGTGAATATCCGTCAGGAAAGATTCCAGTCGGTCGGCGATAAATTTGACCGGCCGCTTGAGCATCATCGACAGGCCAGCTGTCGCCATCTCATCTGGGTAGGTGTGTCCCTTGATGCCAAAGGCACCGCCCACATCGCCGCAGATAATCCGGACGTTCTGATTGGGAATATCAAAATGGCGCGCGAACAGATCCTGCATCATGTGCGGGGCCTGATGGGAGTGATAGGCCGTCAGACGATGCTCGGAGGAATTGTAATCCGCAATGATCGAGCGGGTTTCCATGCAAACGCCCGTGTGACGTCCAAAATCCAATGTCCGTTCGACCACCTTAGCCGCGCTCGCAAACGCCGCTTCGGAATCACCAATGTCATGGTTTATCTCGAACAGGAGGTTGTCGCCAAGCTCGGGATGCATAACATATGCGCCTTTCTCCAGCACGGTCTCTGGATCAGCGAGCACCGGGAGTTCCTCGAACTCGACCTCCATAACCTGAACCGCATCTTCGGCTTCGGCCCGCGTGTCCGCGACCACGGCGACGATGGGCTCTCCCTGCCAGCACGTACGCCCCACAGCCATGGCGTACTGGGTGCCTGACTTCATGCCTTTCATATGCGCGAGAACACCGACCCAGGGCTTGCAGATTTCTGCCATCTCCTTGCCGGTCACCACGCGGATCACACCCGGGCTGGCGAGTGCTGCTTCATAGTTGATCGACAAGATCCGCGCATGGGCATAGGGCGAGCGGTAATAGACGACGTGCACCATGCGTGGCAGCGTCAGGTCATCGACATATTTACCCTGGCCCGCGACCAAACGGGCGGCATTGGCGCGCGGCACGGTCTTTCCAATAAAGCTGTCCTCACGGTCGAGGACACTGCCTTCGTTACTGTGATCTGCGACGCTCATGCTGTCTGCCCTGTGTTCGGTGTTGCGGGCAGACTAGAGAGTTCGGCGAAACGAATCAAAGTGGCGCGCTCACAGATGCGGCATCTCGCCGCTCGCCCGTCTATCGGCCTCTTCTCATGATAGAATTAGGCCATGGATAGTGGTGAAAAGCGAAATCTCTGGTCGGCTCTCGGCAATGGCCTGCGCGGGCGTTGTCCGCGCTGTGGGCGGGCGGCACTGTTCCGGAGCTACCTCAAGCAGGTGGATTCATGCCCCGAATGTCAAGAGAACTGGTCTGAAATCCGATCGGACGACGCGGCGCCATGGTTGACCATCCTGATCGTCGGCCATGTGATGGCCCCGGTGATGATTTCCATGTCGAAAAGCGGCCGGTTCACGCCCTGGGAAATGAGCGTGATCCTGATCCCGGTCCTGATCGCTCTGTGCCTGCTAGTTCTACCCCGAGCCAAAGCATTGTTCATGGGCGCGATCTGGGCCCTAAGAGCACAGAGCTCCTAGAACTTTCCAAGTGCCTTCAGGATGCGCTCCGGTGTGATCGGTTGATGAACCAACCTCACATCAAAAGGTGACAGCGCGTCGTTAATCGCGTTCATCACCACCGCCGGCGCACCTGCTGTTCCCGCTTCGCCGGCACCCTTGGCACCAAGTTCGGAATCTTTCGTCGGGGTTTCCACATGACCAACCGAGATATCGGGCATCTCACCAGCCATCGGCACCAGGTAGTCCGCCATATTTGCGTTCACCAGATTGCCTGCATCATCATAGCGGCACTCTTCCATCAGCGCACCACCAAGTCCCTGGATCACACCGCCGCGTACTTGCTCGTCGACGAGCTGCGGGTTGATGACTGTGCCGCAATCCTCGACCACCCAGTGCTTGAGAATTTTGACGAGCCCAATCTCGGGATCAACCTCCACGTAGCAGGCCTGAATGCCGTTGGTGAAGGCGACGTTGTATTCGCGAGGAATAAAATGGCGCGTAGCCATCAGCTCGGGCTGGAAGCCCTTGGGGATCAGGTCAGAACGGAAATAGGAAATCCGCGCAAGCTCATCCAACCCCATGCGCTCATTCTCGGTCCCCAGATCGACGATCACGCCTTTCTGAATATCGAGCGTTGCCGGATCTGCCTGAAGCAACTGACCCGCCACTTCCTTGACGTTCTCGCGTAGGGCCTTGGCTGCCTGCAGCACAGCCTCACCACCGATACCAGCGCCACGAGAACCCCACGTGCCACCACCCGTTGGCACATGATCAGTGTCACCGGTCACGACCTTCACCTTGTCGGGAGACGTGCCAAAGGCGGATGCAGCAATCTGGGCGACGATGCCGTCGGTCCCCTGCCCCTGCTCGGTGATCGATGTGTGCACCACAATGGACCCGGCAGAATCCAGCCGGACCTGCGCGCCATCCTGAGACGAAATGCGCGCGCCGCCAATACCGTACATGGCTGCTCCCGGGTTGGTCAGTTCGATCATCGTGGCAAAGCCGATGCCCCGGTACACTCCACTTTCACGCAATAAATCGCGTTCCGCCTTCATGCTGTCGTACTCAATGACCCCCATCAGCTTCTCAAGAGAAGCATGATGAGACAGCCCTTCAAGGATAATGCCGCTGGCACCGCTAGTCGGATAGGCATCATCGGCAATCAGGTTGCGTCGGCGAATTTCAACCGGGTCAATCCCCAACTCCCGCGCGCCCTGGTCAACCAGACCTTCGGTCACCGCGAAGGCAACCGGGTGGCCCACCGCCCGGTACTGGCACATGACGTTCTTATTCTGGAAAACCACCTTTGCCTTCGCCCGGTAGTTTTTGTGCTTGTAGGGACCACCAGTGAAGTTGATCACCTGATTGGCTTCCATCGCGCTGGTGCGCGGATACATGGAGTACGGCCCGACACCGGTCAGGTCATCAATCTCGATCGCGGTGATTTCACCATTCACATCGAAAGCCATCTTGCCGTGGACCCGATGGGCCCGGGCATGAATATCGGTCAGGAAGGATTCCAGCCGGTCAGCGGCAAACTTGACCGGACGGCAAAGCATTTTCGAGAGCGCGGCTGCCGCCATCTCGTCGGCATAGACATGTACCTTGATCCCAAACGACCCTCCCACATCCTTACAAATCACCCGGACCTGGCCTTCCAGCACGCCGAGATGCTTGGCAAAAATATGCTGCATCATGTGCGGTGCCTGGTTCGACATATTCACGGTGAGCTTTTCGTCCGCATCGTCATAGTCGGCAAGGATCACGCGCGGCTCGAGCGTGACGCCGGTATGACGATCAAAATGAAAGGTCTCCTCGACGATGTGATGTGCTTCAGCGAAGGCGGTATCCACGTCGCCCGCGTTTACCCCATTCTCGAAAGCGATGTTATCGCCCAGTTCGGGGTGGATCACATGTGTGTCGGGATCGCCCGCGGTCTCGGCATCGGTCACCGCTGGCAGGGGGTCGTAGTCGACCTCGATCATCGCGGCGGCGTCTTCTGCTTCGGCCCGGCTGTTGGCTACAACAGCGGCAACAGCCTCTCCCTGCCAGGCCACTTGGTTGACGGCGATAGCGTGCTGTGGAGCGGACTTGAGCCCCTTAAAATGAGTGAGGACACCAACCCACGGTGCGCAATATTCGGCCATTTCCTTACCGGCCACCACGCGCACCACACCGGGCATGCTTGTCGCAGCACTGGTGTCGATACTCTTGATCATGGCGCTGGCATGGGGGGAGCGCAAGAAGACTGCATGCACCATCCGAGGCAGTGTCAGATCATCAACGAACTGGCCCTTGCCACGCACCAATTTACGCACGTTGGGGCGCGGGACCACCTTGCCAATATAACTGTTGGGTCGGCCCAGAACACTGGAATCTGGATTGGTTACCTGATCACTCATCATACATCTCCTCAACGGATCTTGATTAGCATCTAGTTACTATTTTGTTGTCCTATTTATTTCACATTCGGGGCGCGAAGACGATTGCGAACAGGATGCCGATTGGCATCCTTTATCCCCAGCGCATCCTCGGCGATCAGAATTCGCTGAACGTTCGGCGTCCCCTCGCCGACTGCCAGCATATTAACGTAAGCGGTGATCTTCTTGATCGGGTATTCATCTGCCAACGCATAGCCCGCAAAGATTTCAGATGCCGACGCCGCAGCATGCTTGGCAGCGTTAACCGCGGCATATTTTGCAAGGGAAGCAGCACGGTTTGAGACCTCACCGCGATCCATCAACCAGGCCATCTTGTGGACCAGCAAGCGTGCCGCCTCGATATTAACCGTCATATCGGCAATCAGATGCTGAACCATCTGATACTCACCGATCGGATTACCGCCGACTACACGTTGATTGGCGTAGTCACGCGCATGGTCCAGGCAGGCCTGAGCCAGCCCGACTGAACGTGACGACACAGTCAGCCGGCCATACTCAAGCGCGTTCATGGCGATCTTGAAGCCATCGCCTTCCGTGCCCAAACAATTTCCAACAGGCACCACGAAGTCATCAAGAAAGACCGCGTTCGAGCACAAAGATTTTGACAAGCCGGTCATCGGGATCGGGTTAGCGGTGAAACCCGCAAACTCTTTCGGTTGCACGATGAAGGCGGTAACGCCCCGATGCCCCCCCGCCGGGTCGGTCTTGGCGAACAGAATTCCGGTGTCAGCCTCATTGGCAAAGGTGATCCACTGTTTCGACCCGTTCAGGCGATACACGTCACCATCGCGAACGGCGGTGGTCTTCATGGAACCCGCCGCGTCCGACCCGCCCCCGGGTTCCGACAGCGCGAACATGCCAATTTTCTTGCCCGCAATCAGGTCGGGCACGAAACGGGAGATTTGGTCGCCCGTCCCCCAGTTGAAGATTGTAAAGGGACAAGTCATCGCCTGCATATTCATGCAGTAACCAAATTCCGGGGCCAGCCGCGAAATCGTCTCGGAAATGGCCGACACAGCCAGAAAGCCCGCATCGCTGCCTCCCACAGCCTCGGGGAAAGCTGCACCGAAAAATCCGGCAGCAGCCATTTTCTGAACAATTACATGTGGAAACTCGCCGGTTTTTTCGAACTCCGGCATGACCGGAAAAATCTCCGTCGCCGCGAACCGTGCCACTGATTCGGAGAGAGCCGTGATGTCTTCGGGAAGTAAAAAATCCATAATCGCAGCATTCCTTTATTCCTGTCGCCATCCAATCTAACATCAGTTTACCCTTGAAACGACGCTCGACGTGATGCCGTGAACGACATGATAACAAGTATAGAAGACCTAGCCGCCCGTATTCTCGATGGCGCAACTGTTGCACTCTCACCCGACTACTCGGGGGTCTCCATGGTCACTGTTCGCGCCCTGATCGCCCGCGGCGCGAAAGACTTGCATCTGATCGGAGTTCCCTCGGTCGGTTTTCAGGGTGACATGCTGATCGGTGCAGGCTGCATCGCCACACTGGAAGCCGCCGCGGTCACCCTTGAGGAATACGGCCCGGCGCCGCAATTCAACGCCGCCATAAAGGCCGGCACCATCAAGATGATCGACGGTACCTGCCCGGCGATCCACGCCGGACTGCAAGCCGCCGAGAAGGGCATCCCATTCATGCCCGTGCGCGGCATTGTCGGCTCGGACCTGCTGACCCATCGCGACGACTGGACCATCGGCCAAGACCCCTTCGGCGAGGAAGACGGTCCGATCGTGATGGTAAAAGCCATCCGACCAGATGTGGCCCTCATTCACGCCCCCTTGGCAGACCGTCACGGCAATGTCTGGATCGGTGTCCGCCGCGAAATGATGCTGATGGCTCATGCCGCACGGGACACGCTGGTTACCGCCGAAGAGATCTATGACGGCGATCTGCTCGCCGATGAAAAACTAGCGCCAGGGACCATCCCTGGTCTGTATGTCAGCGGCGTCGCCGAAGCGGCAAAGGGCGCCTGGCCAATTGGGCTGTTTGGGCGCTACGGACCGGATGATGCCCATCTGCGTGACTATCTGGAGCGCGCCAGCACTGCCAATGGTTTCACCAGCTATCTCGATGAATTTGTCTACGCGCCGAAAGCCGCCGAATGAGCACCGACTTTGCCCCCGAAGAACTTCTGATTGCCACCGTTGCCGACATGCTGACGGGCCTAGGCCATGTTGCGGTCGGTGCCCAGTCGCCAATTCCCGGCACGGCAGCCCTTCTCGCGCGCGCGCGTTCTGGTGGGTCACTCCGCGTTTCCATGCTGGGCAGCGAGACCCAGAGTCCCTTCACTGATGGCGGACGTGAATTGTTTGACTGCGCGGCTCAGGGGCGCATCGACGCGTTCTTTCTGGGCGGAGGCCAGATCGATGGACAGGCCAACATTAACCTGGTTGGGATTGGAGACTACCCCGACACCAAGGTGCGGTTTCCCGGATCCTTCGGCTCTGCTTATCTCTATTTCCTCGTCCCACGGGTAATCCTGTTTCGCGAAGAACACACCGCACGTGTACTGGTCCCCAAAGTCGACTTCGTTAGCGCGCCTGGCGTGAGCGAGAAAAACACCTATCGCAAGGGCGGCCCCCACGCGCTGGTCACCGGACGTTGCGTGTTTGATTTTGACGATGTCACAAAGCGATTCCGGCTTCAAAGCGTGCACCCCGGTCACACCGTGGATGATGTCCGCGAACACACCGGCTTTGACTACGACGTGCCCGACGATGTCCCAGAGACAATCGTACCGGACAGAGAAACCCTGTCTTTGCTGCGCGGGGAGATCGCCGACGCAGTGACTGAACGCTACCCGGCATTTGCAACAAAGATTTTTGGTCAGGCCAACGCAGCCTGATCAAGGCTCCAGCAGCAGTGCTGCGATGACAATCCGCATCTGGTATCCCCCATCAGGTCGTTCCCTCAGAATTTATAATTACCGCAGGCTAAAATCGTGTCCTCACCTCAAACCCCCTTCGGTGCACTCGCCGAGCTCAAGGTTGTCGATCTAGCACGCGTCCTTGGCGGACCCTACTGCACTCAGATTTTGGCCGATCACGGCGCGACAGTTATCAAGGTCGAGCCGCCCCAAGGTGACGAGGTCCGCGATTGGGGACCTCCCTTCCACGAAGGTGACGCGTCTTATTTTGTTGGCCTCAACCGGAACAAGCGATCCATCGGTCTGGATCTGTCCAAGCCGGAAGGTCAGGCCGTGTTCCTTCGTCTGCTTGAAGACGCCGATGTACTGATCGACAACTACAAAACCGGGACCCTAGAAAAATGGGGTATTGGCTACAAGGATACGCTGGCAGAGAAGTTCCCCCGCCTGATCCACTGCCGGGTCTCCGGCTATGGCGAGGACGGCCCGCTTGGCGGTTTTCCCGGTTACGACGCCATCATTCAGGCCATGGCCGGCTGGTTCTCAATCAATGGTGGAACGGACAGGGAGCCCACCCGCGTCGGCATCGCCGCGGTCGATATGGGAACCGGACTTTACTCCTGTGTGGCCATCCTGATGGCACTCTTCGAACGTGCAAAATCGGGGCAGGGCCAGTTCATCGATATGACCCTGTATGATTGCGCTGTCTCCCTGATGCATCCGCATATTTCGAACTACTACCTGTCCGGCGGCCAGGTGCCGGGCATCACCGGTAACCAACATTCCAACATCGCCCCCTATGATAAATTTCCAACCAAAACCGCCGCGGTATTCATCGGTGCGGGTAACAACCGCGCCTATGCGCGCTTGTGTAACGAGTTGGGGCGTCCCGAACTGGCAGACGACCCGCGCTTCGAGAACAATTCCGTGCGCGTTGCCAATCGGGCGGAGTTGCGCAAGGAACTACTTCCGGCCTTCGCGGCCGTGGATGGCGAAGAACTTTCTCTGAAACTGCTGGCTGCCGGTATCCCCGCCGGACCAGTTCTCGACACCGGTCAGGTTATGAACGCACCGCACACCAAGCATCGCCAGATGGTGGCAAAGCTCGACTGGTATGAAGGCGCAGGCACGCCGATCAAATTTAGCCGCACCCCCGGCGAACTTCGTTCGACCCCGCCCCTTTTCGGCGCGCAGGCCGATGAAATTCTCGCCGAACATGGCTATGACACCGACGAGATCGCCGCGCTGGCTGCATCTGGCGGACTTGTCCGCGAACGTCGAAAACTCTAACCAAATCCGAAAAGAGACACCAAATGTACTGGTCCCAACGCCGCAAGAATTTTCGAGCCATCCTGAATGGTGACATCTGCGTCCATCCCGGTTCGGTTCAAGACCCGATGACCGCCCGAATCGCACAGGAAGTCGGCTTCGAAGTTGGCATCTTCGCCGGATCAGTCGCATCCATGACGGTTCTCGGCGCGCCCGATCTTATCGTGCTCACGCTCTCGGAATTCGCCGATCAGGCCAAACGAATTGGTCGCGCCTGCGATCTCCCTCTACTGGTGGATGCCGATCACGGCTATGGCAACGCACTCAACGTACGGCGCACGGTCGAAGAATTGGAAATGGCCGGTGTCGCTGCACTGTCGATTGAAGATACGGACCTGCCCACCCCCCACGGGGTCAACGGTAAAGCCAGCCTGATCTCTCTCGACGAAGGGATAGGCAAGATGAAGGCAGCGTTAGATGCGCGTGTTGATCCTGATCTGGTCATTGTTGGTCGCACCAGCGCTGCAGCTATCGAAGGCGTCGACGAAGCCGTTCGCCGCGCCAAGGCCTATGAGGATGCGGGTGTAGATGCGCTCTTTATGGTAGGCCTGAAAAGCCGCGAGGAACTGGAAGCCGTTGCGGCCGTAGTCAGCACGCCAATCATTCTTGGCAGTGCCACCAAGGACATGATGGATCTTGATTATCTTGCTCCGCTCGGCGTGCGGGTCTGTCTGCAGGGTCACAAGGTTTTTGCCGCCGCCATCGAAGCGATCTATCGGACCCAGACCGCGTTGCGAAATGGCGTGGCGCCGGACGACCTTGAAAACATCGCGTCGCCAGACCTGATGAACCGCCTGATGCGCAATGACTATTACACAGGCTGGACGAAAGCGTTTCTCGAATACGACTAGTCGGCGCGAGACACGAAATCCCGCAACCCGGTGGGCAGGTGGGTAGCTGCATGTACGGAGCTCCAATATTCTAGTGTACGAGAATTTAGCAGAGTTCATGCTGAACGGAAGATTCGAACGGTGGAGCATTGTTTCAGTGGTGCCGCGATTAGGTCACATTCACGCATCTCGCTATAGTAAGCGTTATGTTTCCTCTTCTTTCTAATGTTTCTGATGCCACTATCTTATTGATTTCATTATCTTTTTTTAGTGGTGGGCTGAGCAAGGGTGCAGTCGGAATTGGTCTACCCCTAGTCTCCCTGCCCTTTATCGCGATAATGCTGCCCCCACTTCAGGCGATTGCCCTGCTCGTGGTGCCCGTGATCTCCACCAACATTTTTCAGGTCTTCCACCAAGGCCTGTTCGTCGCGATGGCACGACGCTACTGGTCCCTGATCCTCACCATCGCCGTCACCGCGATCCTCGCTTCCCGCCTGATCGTCTCTGTCGACAATGAAGTGCTGTTGATCGCGATCGGCTTCATCATTGCCATCATCGGGTTGATGCGCGTAATCCGACTGCCCGTGGGTATTCCAGACCGGCATGAGGTCTGGCTTAATCCGTTGATCGGCTTGGTTTCAGGCCTCGTGGGTAGCGTCTCGAACCTGTTTGGACCGCCCGTGTTTGCCTATCTGTCGATGCGCGGCATAACGAAAGACAGCTTCATCGTAGTGATCGCCATGGTCTTTCTAGTCGGAGCAATTCCCCTACACGCCAACCTGTTCCTACTCGGCGTCACGACCCCGGAAATCCTAATTCTTTCCGCTCTGACGACCATTCCCGTCGTGGCGGGCATGGCTCTGGGTACCTGGCTCCGGGCGCGCTTCTCGCAAGCCATGTTCGAAAAGATACTGGTCACCGTCATCGTTGTTGCCGGCCTAAACCTGATTCGGCGCGGCCTCTTTTAGTGCGAGACCTTCGAGGGCGTGATGACGTTCTGTACCCACCCTATATTGTGCGGGTCGCGTTCCTGACCCTGCCGTATATTTTGGCCTAAGAACACGCCAGAGATACATCCGCAAGACAAACTACAATCCAACACAAATGGTGTATAAAACGCCCAACATATGAACGTGGCCCTGCATTTCGGTGCTCGCGCCGACTGGTGGAGAAACGAATATGACTATTATCGCTGATATCCGTCCGGACCTGATGCCCTACTACAGAGATGATTGCGATCCTAAGAATCTCGCACCTTTGTGGGAAGTTCTGCACACCTTCGCACGCAAGGAACCGAAGAGCGACTGCCAGCCATATATATGGCACTACAACGAGATCCGCGACACGCTGATGAAATCGGCTGATCTGATCACCGCCGAACAGGCAGAGCGCCGCGTTTTAATCCTGGAAAACCCAGGCATGCGCGGCCGTTATCGGGTTACAACATCCCTGTTTGCGGGCCTGCAGCTCATAATGCCGGGCGAGATAGCCACGGCTCATCGGCACACCCAGGCGGCACTGCGCTTCATCGTTGAGGGCTCGGGCGCCTACACTTCTGTCGATGGCGAGAAGACCATCATGGAAGAGGGTGACTTCGTCATCACCCCATCCTGGACCTGGCACGATCATGGCAACGAGAGCGACCAGCCGATGGTCTGGCTAGACGGCCTCGACGTGCCGCTGGTCGAAACACTCGACACAACCTTTGCCGAACCCTATCCGAAGACGAGCCAGCCGACGACAAGGCCCAGCGGTGATTCTCTCGCACGTTTTGGCTCGGGTCTCGCACCGGTAGATTACGAAGCCAAGACGCCGAACTCGCCAATCTTCAACTACCCCTATGTGCGCACCCGCGAAGCGCTGGAGACCATGCGTAAGACCGAGGAATGGGATGTCTGCCATGGCCTGAAGCTACGCTACGTCAATCCCGACAATGGCCAGTCAGCGATGCCGACGCTCGGCACTTTCATGCAGCTTCTGCCCAAAGGCTTCAAGACCGCGACCTATCAGTCCACGGATGCCACGGTGTTTAGCGTGGTCGAAGGCTCAGGGAAGTCTATCATCGGCGGCCAAACTTTCGAGTGGTCCAAACGCGATCACTTTGTGGTTCCCTGCTGGGCTCCGCAAAAGCACATCGCCAACGAAGATGCCGTGCTATTCAGCTTCTCCGACCGCCCGGTTCAGCAGACGCTCGGCCTGTGGCGCGAGAACCGCGGCAACGCCTAAAGCTTCACGCTTCGTAGCCGGAGCGCATTGGCAATCACCGAGACCGAACTCAAACTCATGGCCGCGGCGGCGACCATGGGGTTAAGAATGATCCCGAGGAACGGGAAGAGAACCCCTGCCGCCAACGGAATACCTGCGGCGTTGTAGACAAACGCGAAGAACAGGTTCTGACGGATGTTACGCAGGGTTGCTGTCGCCAAATGGCGGGCCCGAACCAGCGCGCTCAAATCGCCATTAATTAAGGTTATTCCGGCGCTCTCCATTGCCACATCCGTGCCTGTCCCCATGGCGATGCCCACATCCGCGCAGGCAAGTGCAGGCGCGTCGTTAATCCCGTCCCCGACCATAGCAACAGTGCGTCCAGCTTCCTGATAACGGCGAAGAATGGCTTCCTTGTCTGCCGGAAGCACATCAACCTCCACATGATCAATCCCCAGTTTCGTCGCAACAGCCTCGGCAGTTCGGCGATTGTCACCCGTCACCATGACAATCTCGATCCCGTCGTCACGCAGGGCGTCTAGTGCTGCTAGCGTTGTCTCTTTGATCGGATCGGACACCGCAAGCACGCCCGCAGCCAGCCCATCCACAGCCACAAAGACAGCGGTAGCACCCGCCGTACGCAATGCATCTGCACGGTCCTGTAGCCCGTCCAACGCCACACCCAGATCCGTCATCAGGGAAAGATTTCCAAGACTGACTGCGTGGCCGTCGACATCTCCGGTAACGCCCTTCCCAGTGATGGATGCAAAGTCCGCCAACGTGTAGGCATCGAGGTCACGTTCCGTGGAAGCGGCGCATATAGCCGCACCCAGTGGATGTTCACTGTCCCGCTCTAGGGTCGCGGCAAGTCTCAAAAGTTCATCCGCATCAATCCCATCCGCAACGATAATAGAGGTCAGGCTGGGACGGCCAGCCGTCAGCGTACCTGTCTTGTCGACCAGCAGCAGGTCAACTTTAGCGAGGCTCTCCAGCGCCGCGGCATCACGCACCAGCACACCCGCGCTGGCACCGCGTCCTGTGGCTACCATCACCGACATGGGGGTAGCTAGACCGAGCGCGCAAGGGCAGGCGATGATCAGCACTGAGACCGCGGCCACAAGGGCAAAGGCAAGTGCAGGCGGCGGTCCCCACACAGCCCAGGCCGCAAAGGCAAGGATCGCGGACATTACCACCAGCGGCACAAACCATTCCGCGAAACGGTCGGCCAGCCGCTGAATAGGGGCCTTGGACCGCTGGGCTTGAGCTACCATATTAGCAATCCGGGCCAACACTGTATCTGAGCCAACATTCTCGGCCTGCATCACGAAGCTACCCGTGCCATTAACCGTGCCTCCTATCACCAGATCACCGTCGGCCTTGGTCACCGGCATGGGTTCACCCGAGATCATCGATTCATCTACGGCGCTGCTACCTTCGACAACCCGACCATCCACCGGCAACCGGCCTCCCGGTCGTACGCGCAGTAGGTCGCCAGCAACCACCGCATCAAGCGGTACCTCGCTAGCCTCGCCGTCCGCGCCGAGCCGAAGCGCGACATCCGGCGTGAGGTTCAACAGAGCCCGCAGCGCGTCACCGGTCCGTTCCCGCGCGCGCAGTTCCAGCATCTGGCCGAGCAACACCAGCACGATGATGACTGCCGCGGATTCGAAGTAGAGTGCGACGGAACCGTTTATGCCCTTGAACGCATCCGGCACCAGTCCCGGCAGAACCACGGCCACCAAGCTGTAGAAATAGGCTGCCCCAGTTCCGAGCGCTATCAAAGTGAACATGTTAGGGCTGCGATAACCAATGGATTGCCAGCCCCGGACAAAGAACGGTGCGCCGGCCCACAACACAACCGGGCTGGCCAGAATGAGCTGGGTCCAGCCGAAACCGGAGCCGAGCCAAGCATGGAAGGAAAGGAACGGTAGCATGTCCCCCATCGCCATCAGCAACAGTGGAAACGCGAATACCCCGCTAATCCAGAACCGCCGGGTGAAATCAATCAGTTCATGGTTGGGCGCTACCGTTACAGAGAAGGTCATTGGTTCCAGCGCCATTCCGCAACTCGGGCAACTCCCCGAGCCAATTTTTTCGACCTCGGGATGCATTGGGCAAGTGTAGAGCGCGTCTTTTGATGCGTTCTCAGTAATCTCTGTACGGGCTTTTCCACTCAACCAGTCGGCAGGGCGCTCAGCAAACCATTCTCTGCAGCGGGCGCCACAAAAATAGTAGATATCACCGTCATACTCGTGCTTGTGCTTGCCCGTCTCCCCATCAACATCCATCCCGCAGACCGGGTCTTTCATCACAAGGTCAGTCATGCGCGTTCTCCGGCCCATCGGCAAATTCATTGAGGATTGGGCAATCGGGTCGATCATCGCCGTGACACTTGTTGGCTAGTTCAGACAAAGTGGCTCGCATGCTGCGCAGTTCTTCCTGCTTCAGATCGATATCTGCCACGCGACGCAGCGCGATCTCTTTCACATCTGCACTCTTGCGGGTTGTATCCCCGTAAAGCGCCACAAGCGACCGGCATTCCTCGACCGGGAAGCCGAGACCACGCGCACGGGCGACGAACCGCAGCACGTGAATTTCGCGCTTAGAATAGTCTCTATATCTATTGTCACGGCGCCGTGTCGGAGTCACCAGACCTATCTCTTCATAATACCGGATGGTCTTGGGTGGTCGTTCCGCCTGTGCGGCAGCCTGACTGATATTCATTGCCTATATCCCGTGTTGTCAGAACACAGATAGACCTTCCAGTTACTGGAAGGTCAAGGAACCATCACCAATTACAACGCCGAGCTAGCCTTAAACCTCATTGTGGACTTGTCGAAGCAGAAGAGTAGGATTCTAGCCTAATCGCTGTGCGCGCGTTTCAGATCACAAGCCCGCCTTCCGCCGAAAAAACAACAGCCAAATCAGCAATGTACTCGAGCGATTTCGTCAAAAGCGCGAATGGATCAACAGGCAAGAAACCGAACATTGCAGAATATTTTGGCTGGGTTCTACAATTGACGGAAGAGATTAAGAAAATGTTAAGGATGAACCATCAACGCTTCGATCTGCGGGTGTCGTCAGAAACCGTCAATCAGGCTAGAATGATATTCAGATAGGGAGTGATGCCATGATCAACGTAACCGGATTCCGGTATTGTCGGCTTGGAACAGCCAACCTGGAAGACACCGTTAAATTTGCAA
>JAPKDV010000037.1 GCA_028822385.1 Alphaproteobacteria bacterium | reverse complement strand
CGGGTGTCGAAACCGCAAATATCAAAATGTCCATGAACCCCTTTGACGAAATCGCCGTCGAAGAAGCGGTACGCATGAAGGAAGCCGGAATGGTCGAAGAAATCATCGCCGTCTCCATGGGCGTCCAGCAGTGTCAGGAAACAATCCGAACGGCCTTGGCGATGGGCGCGGATCGCGGCATTCACGTGAAATCAGACGAAGAACTCCAGCCGCTCGCGGTTGCCAAGCTGCTCAAGGCTCTCGTTGAAAAAGAATCGCCCGATCTGGTGATCCTCGGAAAGCAGGCCATTGATGATGATTCAAACCAGACCGGTCAAATGCTTGCCGCCCTGCTCGACTGGCCACAGGGCACTTTTGCTTCAGGGATCGAACTTTCTGACGGCAAAGCCAAGGTCATCCGCGAGGTCGATGGCGGTCTTGAGACCATCGAGATCACCACACCCGCGATCATCACGACGGACCTTCGCCTGAACGAGCCGCGCTATGCCTCGCTGCCCAACATCATGAAGGCCAAGAAAAAGACGATCGACGAGATGACCCCCGAAGATCTGGACGTTGATGTCGCGCCGCGACTGACGACCCTCAAGGTCGAAGAGCCTCCCAAGCGCGAAGCTGGCGTGATCGTCCAATCCGTCGCCGAGCTAGTCGACAAACTGAAGAACGAAGCGAAGGTAATCTGATGACCGTTCTCGTCACAGCCGAACACGACAACCAGTCCCTCAAAGCCGCAACCCTGAATACGGTGGCTGCCGCCCAGCAGCTTTCCAACAAGGGTGCCGGAGATATCGTCGTCCTCGTCGCCGGTGCTGGCTGCGCCGGTGTCGGCGACGCCGCCGCAAAGATCGCCGGTGTGTCCAAGGTCCTAGTAGCCGAAGACAGCGGCCTGAAGCACGGGCTTGCAGAAAACATGTCCGCCCTCGTCACGGGTTTAGCCTCGGGCTACAGCCACATTCTAGCCCCCGCCACCACCTTCGGGAAAAACTTCATGCCCCGCGTGGCCGCCCTGCTCGATGTCCAGCAAATCTCGGAGATCAGTGCCGTCGAAAATGCGGACACCTTCGTTCGTCCGATCTATGCCGGCAACGCCATGGCAACCGTGAAATCCGCCGATGCCACAAAGGTTATCACGGTGCGTGCAACGACCTTCGACCCGGCTGCTGCGGACGGCGGAAGCGCCACGGTCGAGACAATCGCCGCCGTCGCGGACAAGGGAGTCTCGACCTTCATCAAACTTTCCGAATCCAGCAGCGACCGCCCCGAGCTAACCTCGGCCCGGGTGATCATCTCCGGTGGCCGCGGTATGGCGTCAGGAGAGAACTACGCCCTGATCGAACCGATCGCCGACAAGCTGGGTGCCGCCATGGGTGCATCCCGTGCTGCTGTCGATGCGGGCTTTGTTCCGAATGACTGGCAGGTCGGGCAAACCGGCAAGGTCGTCGCGCCGGAACTCTATATAGCTGTCGGCATCTCAGGGGCGATACAGCATCTCGCGGGAATGAAGGATTCCAAAGTAATCGTAGCCATCAACAAGGACGCGGAAGCGCCAATCTTCCAAGTCGCAGACTTCGGTCTGGTTGCCGATCTTTTTACGGCCCTGCCCGAGCTCAATGACGAGCTCGAAAAGTAGCTCTAGGCGTAACTCTGAATAACACCGATCCCAAGGACTAAAAGCATGTTGAACAAGATTGGCGTGATTGGCGCCGGCCAGATGGGCAGTGGCATTGCGCATGTCTGCGCACTTTCCGGCCGCGACGTAGTTCTGATGGATATCGATCAGGGCGCGCTCGACAAGGCTCTCGACAAGATAAGCGCCGACATGGATCGCCAAGTCAAACGTACATTGATCGAAGCCGATGACAAGAGCGCTGGCTTGGCACGCATCTCAACGGCAACCGACATGTCGGGCCTGTCAGATTGCGACATAGTCGTTGAAGCTGCGACCGAAGACGAAGCTGTGAAGATGAAAATCTTCGAGGGTCTGTGTCCGTACCTGAAAGATAGCGCGGTCATCGCGTCGAACACATCATCGATTTCAATCACGCGTCTGGCCGCTGGCACTGATCGCCCGCACAAGTTCATAGGCATGCATTTCATGAACCCGGTGCCGATGATGAAGCTGGTCGAACTGATCCGCGGCCTCGCCACTGATCAGGAAACCTTCGCAGATGTGCAGGAACTGACCCGAGACCTCGGCAAGACAGGCACCGTATCAGAAGATTTCCCGGCCTTTATCGTCAACCGCATCTTGGTGCCGATGATCAACGAAGCAGTCTACACACTTTATGAAAGCATCGGGAATGTGGACTCCATAGACAAATCCATGAAGCTAGGTGCGAACCACCCAATGGGCCCGTTCGAGCTCGCCGACTTCATCGGTCTCGACACCTGTCTGGCAATCATGCAGGTACTCTATGAAGGCTTGGCCGATTCCAAATATCGCCCCTGCCCGCTGCTGGTCAAATATGTCGAAGCCGGTTGGCTCGGTCGCAAGACTGGACGCGGCTTCTACGATTATTCAGGCGAAACGCCAGTTCCGACGCGGTAACCCCGTAACCTGCACAAACACCATTGTCATGGCCGGACCTGTTCCACTCATCCATTTAGTAGCGTAAGGCACTGAGATCGAATAACTTGATTGACGTGGATATCTAACAGGGCAAAAGCCAGAGTTAGCGGGTCTCCACCTTCGCAAGAACGACGAACCAAGCTTTGTCTAGCCCCCACTCTTCTCGATTGCGGTGGCCTCGCGCTCCAGATACCAGTTCACCAGCGCGAGCGCTTCCGGCGAATCCCATTCTACTGACCCCACCAGACGTCCGACTTCTTTGCCGTCGGGTGCTATAAGAACAGTGGTCGGCAGGGACATCACTCCGATGGCGCGGGAAAACTTCAGACGTTTATCGACGAAGTTGTCTGGCAGGTTCACTTTCAGTTTCTTGAGAAAACGATCGGTCTGCTTGAACCCGCCACGATCCTGACTGATCAGAACCACCTGGGCCTTGTCATTGGGTAAGGCCGCGTTAAGACGTTCGAGAGACGGCAATTCACGAAGGCAGGGGCCGCACCACGTGGCCCAGAAGTTGAGAACCACAAACTTACCCTTGAATTGTTCGAGGGTAGTTTTTCCACCATCACGGGTCAGGACGGCAACACCGGTGATTTCGAGAGGCTCGGAAATTTCCTCATAATTCCGTACCTGACCGTCAATGGGAGGCCCGGAATCCGCCAGAACGGTGCCCGACGACCCAACCCCTAGCGCAAAAGTACCAAATGCAATGAACAGAAACCCTTTCATCCGATGTATCATGGCGTTAAACGTCGCTCCCTAATTAACGAGCCCAGAACAATGAGCACAAACAAAACACGCAAGTCCGCCAACGTGCAATGGGGTGGTCGCTTTGCTTCCGGACCTTCGGAGGTGATGGAGAGAATCAATGCGTCCATCGGATTCGACCAACGCCTCTTCGCCCAAGACATCGCTGGGTCGCAGGCGCATGCCCGGATGCTCGTAGCGCGGGGCATCCTATCTTCGAAAGATGGAGATGCAATTGTTATCGGTCTAGACACGATTTCGCAAGAGATCGAGAGTGGCGAATTCACCTTTTCCACCGCGCTCGAAGACATCCATATGAACATCGAGGTTCGTCTAAGGGAGTTGATCGGCGACGCGGCAGGACGGCTGCACACAGCGCGGTCGCGCAACGACCAAGTGGCGACGGATTTCCGACTCTGGGTGCGTGATGAGATCGATGCGGTCGACTTGCAGCTAAAGGCGCTGCAATCGGAGCTGCTCGGTAAGGCGAAAACCCATGCCGAAACAATCATGCCAGGCTTTACCCATCTCCAAACGGCTCAGCCCGTCACCTTCGGCCATCACTTGCTGGCTTATGTGGAAATGTTTGGTCGCGACCGGGGTCGGTTTGCAGATGCGCGCGCACGTCTGAATGAATTGCCGCTGGGCGCCGGTGCGCTGGCTGGCACGTCTTTCCCAATCGACCGGCATGCCGTCGCCGAGGACCTTGGCTTTGACCGGCCGGTAGCTAACTCACTCGACGCGGTGTCGGATCGGGATTTCGCGTTGGAGTTCATGAGCGCAGCTTCGATCAGCATGACGCATATTTCACGCTTCGCCGAAGAAATCGTGATCTGGTGCAGTGATGGCTTCCGGTTCGTGAAACTGTCCGACGCCTATACGACGGGCAGTTCGATGATGCCGCAAAAACGGAACCCGGACGCCGCAGAGCTCGCCCGGGCCAAGGCCGGACGTGTGTTCGGCGACCTACTAGGCCTGCTGACGGTTATGAAAGGTCTCCCCCTAGCCTATTCGAAGGACATGCAGGAAGACAAAGAACCCGTTTTTGACACGGCAGATTCCCTCGCGCTGGCACTTGCGGCCACCACCGGCATGGTCTCCGACATGGAACCCATGATTGAAAACATGCGGGCGGCATCAGGCAAAAGTTACTCGACCGCGACGGATCTGGCCGACTGGCTTGTACGCGTCGCCGATGTCCCGTTTCGCGATGCGCATGGCATCACGGGGTTCGTGGTCAAATATGCCGAGGCCAAAGGCATCAACCTGATAGATATGTCGCTCGAAGAGATGCAGGCTATTGATGAGCGAATCACCAATGATGTATTCAACGTCCTCTCCGTAGAGGCTTCGGTCGCAAGCCGCACTAGTTTTGGAGGGACAGCGCCAGATAACGTCCGCGCAGCTGTCAACGATGCGCGAGCACGGTTCATGGGGGACTGAAGATGCCACTCCAAATACAGAAACTGGGCCAAAGCCTGATTGTCGCCATGCTGTTGACCATCGGACTTGCAGCCTGCGGTAAAGAAAACTCACCAGTGGCGCCGGAAGGCGAAGCTGAGACGTATCCGCGAACCTACCCCACGCGCTAAGCGCATGTGGCCCTTCTGGCTGGATTGATGATGAGTAATTTTAAATACCGGAAAGACGAAATGTACGCCGAGGATGTGGCGCTTTCGCGGATTGCAGAAGTAGCCGGCACACCTGTCTATGTGTATTCCGCCGGCGAGCTGACCGAGTCCTATACTCGGTTCTCCAGTGCACTTGCTACTGCCGGACTCAATGCCCGCGTGTGCTTCGCCATGAAGGCCAATTCCAATATCGCGGTCATTCGCACACTCTCCGACCTTGGCGCCGGTGCAGACGTAGTCTCAGGCGGTGAGCTCGAACGTGCCCTCGCAGCTGGTGTAAGCGGCAGTGCCATCGTTTTCTCAGGCGTCGGTAAAACCCCGGGGGAGATGCGTCAGGCAATTTCCGCATCCATCGGGCAGTTCAATGTCGAATCCGTTCCCGAACTCGAAATGCTATCCTATGTCGCAACATCCATGGGCGCCAACGTCGACATCGCTATTCGCGTTAATCCGGATGTGGATGCCAACACCCATCACAAGATTTCCACCGGTCGTCAGGAAGACAAATTCGGCGTCGACATTGCCCGCGCCGGGGAAATTTACGCCCGCGCGGCTACCCTGCCCGGCATCGCACCGGTTTCAGTCGCCGTCCATATCGGCAGCCAGTTGACCGATATAGCGCCTTTTCGAGCTGCCTTTGCCCGTGTTGCAGAACTGGTCACAGAACTCCGGGCCGCCGGACACAACATTCATAAGCTCGACCTCGGTGGGGGGCTTGGCATCGATTATGGTGGGCATACACCACCGCCGGTAGAAGATTATGCCGCACTAGTCTCCGAGACCGTAGGCGACCTGGGTTGCGAGCTGATATTCGAGCCAGGCCGTTATCTAGCAGGGCCTGCGGGAGTCCTGATTACCCAAGTGATCTACGTCAAAGAGGCCGAGGTACGCCGCTTCGCGATCGTAGACGCGGCCATGAACGACCTGATCCGGCCAGCACTCTACGACGCCATCCATCGGATAGAGACCGTACGTAGACCAGTGACTGACACATTGATTCATGACTGGGACGTTGTCGGCCCGGTCTGTGAAGCCGGTGACACCTTCGCTAAAGGGTGCCCGTTGCCCCCACTCGCGGAAGGTGAACTTCTCGTGATGCGTGATGCTGGCGCCTATGGCGCCGTTATGAGTTCGGTCTATAATAGCCGCGCTTTGGTCGCAGAAGTCTTAGTTCACAGAGATTCGTTTACAATTGTGCGCGCGCGTCAGGAACCGGCTGTATTTATGGGTTATGAAAACCTTGCCGACTGGCAGCATTAAATCAAGACCGCAGTTGCACTAAGCCAACCCGAGGTCTCACAAGCGAAGAGACCTGATTGAACTTAACAAAAAACAACGACGCAGACATAAGCACCGGGCCGCCCCAGCTCATCATTTTGCGTCGAGCACGTCAGGGGCTGTAAGCACATCGTGGCCACCATGTATCTGCGCGCGGCGCTTTAATTCATAAACAGCACGCACCGGCAGGCGCGGAATCTCGTGAACTCCGCTATTGATGTTAATAATCTCGCCCTTTATCGACAGTGTCTGGTCATCAAGCAGCTTGAAGGAATATTCAATTTCCAAGCCTTCGCCGGATCGCGGGTATCGCCTTGATGTTTACCGCGTCATAGACGGCCTTCATCTGCGGAACCGCACGCGCGATCGGGTCGCGCCCAAACCAAAAAACTGCCAGGACCGTAGCCAGTAACAGAACGGACACCCACCAGCC
This sequence comes from Alphaproteobacteria bacterium, assembly GCA_028822385.1. Taxonomy (GTDB): domain Bacteria; phylum Pseudomonadota; class Alphaproteobacteria; order UBA6615; family UBA6615; genus JABJAG01. Next base: position 10,830 of record JAPKDV010000037.1, on the reverse strand, counting down.
AAGTTTCGCACTGCGCGCCTTCTTGGATCGAAGGATCGCCGGCAGATTGCGTACTGGAACGTACGATTGCTCCTCGGGCTCCAGCGGGGTCACTCGCAACACGGGCTCGTCTTCGACCAAACCTTCCGGATCGGGTGCCGATGCAAACCACACATGAGCGCATTTACCACACTTCACCCGGCGCCCATCCGGTCGGAGTTTGTCGGCATCTATCGCAAAGCGCGTACTGCAATCGGTACAACTGAGAATCATCGTCAGACCCAAAAACCAATGAAAACCTATTCTCGGTACAACTATAGCCCATACTAGGGCCACAACTCGAATAGCGGTTTATAAAGGGGTCTGCAAAAACGAGGCAAGTAATGAGTTTTACTCGGACCGCCCATCTCAGTAAGACCATCGCCGAGAACGGGTTTACTGGTAAAATCCATCGTGCCAACGTTGTTTGAAACTGCCCCGAGTCGCAATTCTGCGACCGCGTGGCGTACACGCACTGGACAGGAGTTAAACCCTTTGCTGCGCTTCGAAAACGTCGGCATGCGATATGGCGTTGGCCCAGAGGTGCTGCGCGATGTCAGCTTTGCACTTGCGCCAGGGTCATTCCACTTCTTGACCGGGTCGAGCGGTGCCGGCAAAACCACGCTTCTCAAACTGATGTATCTCGCATTGCGTCCAACCCGCGGGCTAGTTCATGTCTTCGGGCAGGATTCTTCTATGACACCGCGCACAGAATTGCCTGATTTGCGCCAGAAAATTGGCGTCGTGTTTCAGGATTTCAGGCTTATAAATCACCTGACAGCTGTCGAGAACGTCGCGCTACCTTTGCGCGTGGGCGGTGCGAAGCATGTTGATGTCGACAGCCATGTGCGTGAACTGCTGAGTTGGGTTGGCCTTGGAGAACGGCTCGATGCACGGCCTTCAACTCTTTCCGGTGGCCAGCAACAACGCGTGGCCATTGCTCGCGCCGTTATCAACCGTCCTCGCCTCCTTCTCGCTGATGAACCGACTGGAAATGTTGACGATCGAATTGCCGTACGCCTCATGCATCTGTTCGAAGAACTAAACAAGACCGGTACCACCGTGGTTATCGCGACCCACAACAACGCGCTGGTCGAAAAATTTGGCTACCCGATCCTAAATCTCGCCGATGGAGAACTGACTATCCGGGGCAAGCTCGACAGCAAGGGGGCGTCCTAGTGTTCAACCAGCACAGTGATTTGCCATTTGAGCGCGACCAATCCACGCGATTTCTGCCTTGGATTGTCGCTCTGATGGTATTTCTGGGCACATTGATGTTTGCGGCCGCATTGCTGGTTTCCGATGCGGTAAACAATTGGGACACTACGTTGACCGGACGAATGACCATCCAAGTTCCCGAATATGAAAAATCTACCGATGACACCCAAAAACTCGCCGAAGCGCTGCAAGCCACGAAGGGTGTCTCTTCTGTTCGCATTATCCCCGACGCTGAAGCGCGCGCGCTGCTCATTCCCTGGCTCGGTGAAGGCGTGGTTGGGTCCGGACTCCCCGTGCCATCCCTGATTGATATCGAGATTGTCCCGGGCAGCAAAATCGACCCGGTTCTGTTGCAGGAACGCCTTGCCGAAATCGTTCCCCATGTGGCTGTCGATGACCATCGCTCCTGGCTTTCAGCTCTGATCACGCTGGCACGATCTGCAGAAATCCTAGCCTTTGCCATCCTGGCTCTGATTGCTTCAGCAGCCGTGCTCGCGGTGATTTTTACAACCCGCAGCGGGCTGGCCGTGCATGCCTCAGTTATCGAACTTCTTCATCAAATGGGTGCCCGCGATGCCTATATCGCAAGTCAATTCCAGATTCAGGCATTGATGCTCGCCCTCCGTGGCGGCTTGGTAGGCGCCACTGCGGCGACCATCATTATGTTGTTCTTCGGCTGGATCGGACGCGGAATTGAATCTGCCTTCCTGCCCACCTTGTCCCTCTCCCTAATGGAATGGCTGCTCCTACTGCTGGTTCCAGCTGGAGCGATAGTCATTGCGATGCTCACCGCGCGCCTCGTGGTTCTGCGCGCGCTCGAGCGGATGCCTTGATGCGACGGCGACAAGCCCGATTCTGGCGACTGATGGCCGCCATCGCACTGATTATTGCGATCTTCTGGCTTGCCGGTCTGTTCGTGTTCGTCGAAAAAATTCCGCGTGCAACAGCCAATACTTACGTTACGGACGCACTTGTTGTGCTAACCGGGGGGCCGGGACGGATCAATCGTGGCTCTAAACTGCTCGCAGCCCAAAAGGCCCGTGTAATGTTGGTCTCTGGCGTCGGTGCAGACGTCCCGGTACGCGACCTAATATCGACGCAAAACCTGACCCAGCAGGTCATCAATTGCTGCGTCACCTTGGGGCGCGCTGCCAGAAACACCCGTGAAAATGCCATCGAAACTGCCGGTTGGACAGCAAACCGTAATATTACAAGCATCCGGCTCATCACGTCTGACTACCACATACCACGCAGCATGCTGGAGTTTGAACGCCGATTACCACACATGCAGATCATCCCGGAACCTGTCAGCTCAAGAAATATACGCCTGGAGCATTGGTGGAAGCATGGGGGTACCGCATGGCTTCTCGCGGGTGAGTATTCAAAGTATCTCGCTATCGGCATTCAGCTAATGCTCTCGCGTTTGATCGATCAGGTTTAAACTAATGCGCCCTATTGTGTTCACCATCCTGTTCTACAGCTGGACAACTCTCGCCGGCCTCTTTGCGATCCCCCTGTTGCTGGGACCACCCGGCCCCCTTCTTCGCATCAGCCGCTTCTGGAGCCACGGTGCGTTATGGCTGCTTCGGGTGATAACCGGCTTGTCCCATGAGGTTCGCGGGCAAGAGAATATTCCTGCCGAACCAGCTCTCTTTGCGGTGAAGCATCAATCTGCCTGGGACACAGTAGTGATCAATCTTGTCGTACAAAACGCAGCGATTGTCTTGAAGCGGGAGCTAACTTGGATCCCCCTCTACGGCTGGTGCCTGCTACGTGCGCGTCATATTCCAATCGACCGTTCTGGCGGACTTTCGGCGCTGCGCAATATGGTTTCTTCGACACGAGAACGACTGGCTGAGGGCCGTTCGATCGTCATATTTCCCGAGGGGACCCGTGTCCCGGCAGGCACAACTGTCCCTTATCACGCCGGCATTGCCGCCTTACAATCGGCGCTCGATGTTCCTGTTATCCCCGTGGCACTTAATTCCGGGGTTTACTGGCCCCGCCGGTCACTCGCGTTGCGCCCTGGAACGATCATTCTCGAGTTTCTACCCCCACTGCCACGGGACCTTCCCCGCCGGGATTTTGTACAAAGCCTTGAAAAAGCAATTGAATTTGCCACGAACGAATTGATTGCCGAAGCTGGCAATATACCTGTGGATAAAGTTGTGGAATAACATGCCCCATGAGCCGATTTACCCAACTCTGCAATAGGGACGTAATAAATCACAGGAGACACATCAAGACTTGAGCCTACGGCGTAGTCGATTTGAACTTTTACTTGGATAATCTATTCACATGTTAAAATCTTGCGGATCACTTTGCTTGTAGGCCACTGTTTTTAGGTCAACAACAGGTCCTTATTGGTAGAAATTGTTCTCCCGCTACTTCCTAAAAATCGTATTTCGAGTAACAAAGAAAAGGTTTTTCAGTAGCAGCACCGACTTGTGGATAACTTGGGCTAGCGCCAACAACCGACGAATTCAGTAAAGCTCCAAGCAATGGTTCTCTCAGAAGATTAAATCCCCGTTCTAGCGTTCAACCAGCCCCCGCAATCGCACCAAAGGCTTATCAACAATCCCAAGCTCTTCAAGATGTCCAACTGTATTGCTCAGATAGTCCGTATTGGCACCACCGCGGCCATGCCCTTGTAAAATATAATGCAGCGCGGTCTCATCAGATAACTTGCCGGCATACTGCACATGGTTGTGTGCAGCGGTGTAGGTGTGGGCCCGAATAATACGCGACCCAATCCGCGCTGTGACCCAACGGGGAATGTAGACGCGCGTCACCATTTCACGCCGGATGAGATACTCAACCGTTTCGGCCGCTTGTTTCGCCGTCACGCGATAGGCAATGCCCCGACAACTCCCACCATTGTCTAATCCAAGTACGAGGCCTGGACTTTCCCGGGTCCCCCGCCAGATATGGGAATAGACACAAAGCGACCGGTGATATCCGTGGATGGTTGCCAGCGTGCGTTCTTCGAACGAGAACTCCGGTTGCCACATGAGTGAGCCATAGCCAAAGACCCAAAGGTCCTCCAAAGCCGGGTGAGACGCCATCACAGCGGCAAGGGTCGTTTGCAACTCCTCTTCCGTCAATTTGTATTGATCGGTCAGATGATGCAGGTCGGGTTGGCATGTTTTCGGGGACATGGAAAACCAAGCCTGTGATGTCACGAGTTCTCGACCCGGCGATATGACATCGCTAGGCTAGTGGCTCCGTTTCTAGTTCAAACAGGACTATATGTTCCAGCGAAAGTATCTAATTTTTCTGGCCGTTCTGGTTCTAGTCGTTCTCGCCTGGACCGCTGGCTGGTTCTGGCTCGCGGACAAACTGCGCAACGATATCGCCAGCTTTGTGGAAGCTCAGGCAGAGAATAGAATAGTTCTCAACTGGTCCGGTATGAAAATCGCGGGCTTTCCTATCCGTTTCGACACAAGCTTTGCGACCCCACAAGGCCGGTGGACGAAAGTGGATAGGAGTATTTTCTGGAGGGGTGCGGACACCTCCATTCGACTCTTCACCGAAGGCCCGGGGATTGTTTCTTTCAGCGCCCCCGGTCAGCACAGTTTCCGCGTTCTTGAGAATGATAACGATCTGTTGATCGATATAAACGCCGAAGTATTTAAGGGCCGACTGGAGTTTGACAAATCAGGTCGGGCCGTTAGCTTGCGTGGGCGGGCGGCACCATTCCAGGCCAGTATCGACGGTGGTCCGGTCGTAACCATCGCGGAAACTGCGTTCGACTGGGGGCACAAGAACGGTGAATCCTCCAAAGGAGAAATTTATCCGGACACAGCGGGGGACACTCTTTCCGTGGTTCTCGAACAAATCGATCTCACCGCCCTACTCATCAAGACCGGGGTCTTGAAAACCCTCGGTACAAAGATCGAAACACTCTCAAGCCGGGTCGCCTTGCACGGATCACTCAACCCAAGCGCCATCAACCTGGAGAATCTAACCCGCTGGCGAGATGCCGGCGGAACACTAGAAGTCGAAACCTTCAAACTAGCCTGGGGGGCCCTTCATGTAGCTGGGAAAGGCACCATGACCGTCGACCAAGCTCTCCAGCCGGTGGGATCGTTTTCAGCGCAGGTTGCGGGTCTCGATAAACTGCTCAATCTAATGGAATCGCGCGGTCAAATAGGACGGCAACGGGCCGCGATTGCACGCATTGCACTCGCCGTTCTTACGCGCACGCCTGCGAGCGGCGGACCACCGGAGGCGACCGTACCCATCACGATTCAGGATCGGATGCTGTCTATTGGCCCGATTCCCCTGATGAAGTTAGACCACATCGTCTGGAGCTGACCGGTAGCGTCAGTCTTCGCCGTCGCCGTTTTCTGTATACTGAAAACGGCCCGCTTGCCCTGCCTCGATGACACTTCGACGGATAGCACGGGTGCGCGTGAATACATCGAACAACGTGTCGCCATCGTCGTCGCGGATCGCATCATGAAGCACTGACAGATCTTCGGTAAAACGCCCAAGCATTTCTAGAACCGCGTCCTTATTAAGTAGAAAAACGTCCCGCCACATCGTCGGGTCCGATGCCGCAATACGTGTGAAATCCCGAAACCCGCCCGCCGAGTATTTGATAACTTCGCGTGTGGTCACCACGTCATCATCTCGCGACTGGGCTTCAAGTTCGGTTTCCAGATCGGCGGCAGTCTCCACGATCGTATAGGCAATCAGATGCGGCAAATGACTGGTAATGGCCAGCACCCTGTCGTGATGCTCGGCATCCATGATCTCGACATTGCTACCCAAAGCTCGCCAAAAAGCAGCAAGGCTTTCAACCGCAGCTTCATCAGCACCCGATGGCGGCGTGAGGATTGAAAATCGATCACGAAATAACTCTGCAAATCCCGCTTCCGGACCAGAATGCTCGGTCCCGGCCACCGGATGTCCGGGCACAAGATGAACACCGTCGGGCATATGCGGCGCCATGGCCTCGATGACCGAGCCCTTTACCGAGCCCACATCGGTCACGATAGTTCCCGGAGCCAGATGATGCTTGATCGCCCGTGCAACATCACTACAAGCCCCGACCGGCGTGGCGGCAATTACCAGATCTGCTCCCGATACCGCATCTGCTACGTCGACATGCATGCTGTCGACCAAATAAATAGCCTCTGCGCGCCCGCGGATATCCGCTTCAGTGTCATGTCCAGCAATATGAGCAGCCAGCCCTTGAGCACGGACAGCATGGGCCAGTGACGATCCAATCAGGCCAAGGCCGATAATCGCAATACGCTGAAATTGAGGTTTGTCACTCATGACGTCTCCAGAAACACCTTCAGCGTTGTTACAACTTCTTCCATTTCCTCTCGGGTTCCGATGGACATACGTACCCAGTCTGGCAATCCGTAGCCGGCAACGCGGCGGGTAACGATGCCGCGTTCTAACAGAAATTGATACGCGGCCTCTGCATTGTGTGTCGTGTTCGGATCAAATTGCACAATCACGAAGTTCGCCACCGAGGGGTTCACAAGCAAACCCAACGCTTCGACCTGCTGGGTGAACCATGGCAGCAACTCCACATTATGCGCACGCGAGCGCGCCGTGTGTTCACTGTCTTCCAGCGCGACCTTAGCAGCCGCAATCGCCGGGGCGGACACGTTGAACGGCGGACGCACGCGATCCAGCACATCGATGATTTCAACTGGCGCGTAGGCCCAGCCCACCCGAAGGCTGGCCAGCGCGTAAATTTTTGAGAACGTGCGGGTCATCACAACGTTGGAGGCTTCTCGAACCAGGGCCTCGCCAGCTACATAGTCATCCTGAACCACAAATTCAGCGTAAGCGCCATCCAGCACCAGAAGCACATCTTCCGGTAGTCCCGTATGCAGGCGCCGCAGTTCGTTTTCGGGCACATAGGTGCCAGTCGGATTGTTCGGATTGGCCAAGAAAACGATACGTGTACGCGCATTCACCCGCTCTAGGATCGCATCAACATCGGTAGACAAATTTGTCTCCGGCACTGCAACCGGCGTCGCACCCACACCAAGAGTTGCGATCGGATACATGGTAAATCCATGCTCCGTGTAGAGCGTCTCATCCCCCGGTCCGGCAAAGCAAAGCGTCAACAGGTCGATAATCTGATCGGAGCCGCAACCACAAATAATGCGATCAACATCCAGTCCGTGATGATCGGCCAACGCCTCACGCAACGAGCGGGCATCAATCTCCGGGTACCGGCGCACATCCGCGCTGGCACCGGAATAGGCCTCCATAGCGCGCCAAGAAGCCCCGAACGCACTTTCGTTCGAGCTGATGACTATACGATCATTTCCGCCCCGTCCGGCTTCACTACCGGCATACGGGGTTATCGCGAGTACGCCAGGTTTCGGTATCGGGGGGGCCACCGGTTCTACTCCGTATCAGACGTCAGATAAATCAACAAAGGGAGCTGCGTATGCGCCAAGAAAACGGACTTCGGCATCACCCAGCAGCGTGGCCAAGCCACGCACACGCGGATCGTCTTCAATGACGAATCCTGCCACGTCAACCAGATGCTTGCGACCGCATAACTGATCCGGTCCCAGCGCGACAGCCTGTGTGTCAGAGGCCAGCTTATTCTCACGCGCGAGTTCAGCAAAACGTGCGCGACTGACGTCAGTGCCACACGCAAAGGTCAGAACGCTTCGATCTTCACCAGATTCTTCCGGCTCACCGGTTGAAACAACGAATGCCCCCACGCCCTCTTCAGCATCCGCCGAAGATACAAACCATGGCAATCGTGCAACAATCCGGACTTTTGGCGCATTCTGCATTTCTTCCCACCATTCCGGACTGTTCGAATTGTAAGGCAAAGGCACAATACCTACCGACACATCACCTCTCCCGACAGCAGAGATCACCTGGACGGCAGAAGAAAATCGTACAACGTTGGCATCCAGGCCAAACTGCGAATTAGCCAAGCGCAACGCATCTCCCTGGCCTTCTATCGGACAGTACCCAGCCGAAAATGATCCCTGCAGTCGTGTGGAGGACGCAACAATTTCACGCCACAGTCGCACTAGGAAACTCTTTGGCAGAGCTCCCTCATGGCGTGCTAAAAGGCGTCGTAAAAGCTGGGCTTCGCGAGCAGGGCGGAATGTCGGACCGCCATCGGACGCTTTCTGCCGCCCGATCTCACCAACAATATCTGCACGCCGCATTAGCAGGTCGTGCAGACTCTCATCGATGGAATCAATCTCGCGGCGCATTGGCGCCAAGCTGTCAGGCACGTTGGCCATCATCTTGCTCATCCGGAGGAAATTGGGCTCAGGTTGTATCTCTATGTCAGTTTTTTGGCAAAGAAAACGTTGACACCCCTCACGCGCGACACCTAGCTATAATAACGCTTCGTTTGATTTTGATAACGGAGCACTGGCCCAAACACACTCATGAATATGACAACAAATGCAAATGACGGTGTCGGTCACACCGGCGAAAGCATCGCAGTGGAACCCGCAGTCACGGATCTGCCCGGGCACTACCTCGTATTGGGCGCGGATCATCCCATGCGTCTGGTCTCCGGCCAGTTGCTGGGACCATTCACTGTTGCCTATCAGGCCTATGGTGAGCTGAATGCAGATAAATCCAACGCAATCTTGGTGTGCCATGCGCTTACCGGCGATCAATATGTCGCTGAAACCCACCCCGTGACCGGGCGTCCAGGATGGTGGGAAAAGCTGGTTGGACCAGGTCAGACTATCAACACAGACGACTATTTCGTGATTTGTGTGAACGTACTCGCGGGCTGCATGGGTTCGGCAGGCCCCAAAGATATCGACCCGCACACCGGCAAACAGTTCGGCCTTAATTTTCCACTGATTACAATTACCGACATGGTGGCAGCACAGAAGCTCGTCGTTGACCACCTAGGAATCACGCAACTCTTTGCCGTGATTGGTGGTTCTATGGGTGCGATGCAAGCTCTGGTGTGGGCCGAGCGCTATCCCGAGATGGTCTATTGCGCAATTCCGATCGCCGGTGCAGCACGCCATTCGGCACAGAACATCGCGTTCCACGAAGTTGGCCGACAGGCAATCATGGCGGACCCAAAATGGTCCGGCGGCGACTATTATGATAAAAATGATTCACCCGAGCGCGGGCTCGCAGTCGCTCGGATGGCTGCGCATATCACCTATTTGTCGGATTCAGCGCTGCACACCAAGTTCGGGCGAAACCTGCAGGACCGACAGGCGATCACCTTCGGGTTTGATGCGGATTTTCAGATCGAGAGCTATTTGCGCCACCAGGGTCGCTCATTTGTGGAACGGTTCGATGCCAACTCCTATCTCTACATCACCCGCGCGATGGATTATTTCGATCTGGCCGCCGAACACGAAGACACTCTGTCGTCCGCATTCAAGGATTCGCCGGTGCGTTTCTGCCTGATCAGCTTCACCTCTGACTGGCTTTTCCCAACCAGCGAATCCCGTCGCATTGTCCATGCCTTAAACGCCGTCGCCGCCTCTGTCAGCTTCGTCGAAATCGATACCGAATCTGGTCACGACGCATTCCTACTGGATGAACCAGAGTTCTTTAGAATTCTTGGTGGATTCCTGCACGGCGCCTCAGATCAACGCAAACTTGCAACCTTATCATGACGCCGGCCGAAACCAACAATGCCGCGCGCATTCGCATAGATCAGAAACTGATCGCCGACATGATAGCTACCGGCAGCCGTGTTCTTGATGTCGGCTGCGGCGACGGCGTGCTGCTCGATCTCCTGGTGCACGAGCGACAGGTGGATGGTCGCGGGATCGAGCTGAGTCAGGAGGGCGTGAATGGCTGTGTCGCGCGCGGACTTGCCGTAGTTCAAGGCGACGCACAAACAGACCTACACAACTACCCCAATGACGCATTCGACTATGTCATCCTGTCCCAGACCCTGCCGGCAATTTTTGACGTCAAAGGTGTGCTGGGAGAGATGCTTCGAATCGGTCGCTGCGCCGTGGTCAGTTTTCCGAATTTTGGATATTGGCGGATACGTTACGCGCTTGCAGTCCAAGGCCGCAGTCCGAATTCCGAAAGCTTGCCCTATACTTGGTACGAATCTCCGAACATACGGTTCTTCACACTAACAGACTTCACTGATCTGCTGGCGGCGCTTGGATTAAAGACCGAGCGGATTATCACCATCGACGTTAAGGGCAAGGCGAACACACGGGGCCGCATCGGCCATTGGTCAAATTTACTGACCGAGCAAGCCGTTTTCGTGATCACTCGGAAGTAGGCATCCGCGCCACTTGCGCAGCGGGTGCCGACAAATAGGCACGACGACGCGCCTTCTGGCCAGTTAATTCCCCACCATAAATCTGTTTGGTTGCCTCCACAATTGCAACCCCACCCAGCGGGCTGAACCAGCGCTCTCCAAGACGCTCCCAGGCTGGTGCAGCTGCCAACCAGAAACGTCGCCGGGAGGGCGGAAAGAACAGCGCACGGCTTTCCTGCACCGGCGCAAACAACGACTGGCGAAGCAAACGGTTCAGTTGTTCCATCGAATAAGGGTGCCCGTGACCAAACGGTGTGTGATCCGCCCGCGCCCAGATCGAACGCCGATTGGGAACCACGATAATCAACCGTCCACCATCA
>JAPKDV010000036.1 GCA_028822385.1 Alphaproteobacteria bacterium | reverse complement strand
AAAATCACCGCGTACATGCCGTCCGTACGGTGACGATGGGGCGTCAGCACCAATTCCAGATAGGCGTTGAGGCGTCCGGCCAGCTCGGCACCCAACGCATCAGCGACCGGCGCGCGGCTAAATTCCGGGTTAGCCTCCCCAAAGGCGCGGGCAATGTCCCGCCCCTCGGCATTGAAGATCGAACACACCGCGTAGATCAGCCGCCCTCCCGGGCGCACCATCTTCGCGGCCGTGGCCAGCAACTTCGTTTGGGTCGCAGCATAGGTTTCGATATCGTCCAGCCCCGTGCGCCAGCGCAGTTCCGGACTACGACGCCAGGTGCCGCTGCCGGTACAAGGCGCATCCACCAGCACTCGGTCGGCCCAGCCATCCAGTCCCTCGGGGACCTCACCCTCTTCGACTTGCTGGACACGGATATTATCCAACCCAAGCCGCGCGCGCCGCGGTTCCATTCGTGACAAACGCGACATCAACGTATCGCAGGCCACGATTTCGCCCTTGTTTTCCATCATCGCCGCAAGCGACAGCGACTTGCCCCCGGCCCCGGCGCAAAAGTCGATCACCTTCATGTCTGGTTTGGCATCTACCAGCAGAGAGACCAGCTGGCTGGACTCATCCTGCGGATCGACCAATCCCTTACGGAATGGCGTCAGCGTGGAGAAATTAGTGTGCGCAGACCCCCGTAGCCCGATCGGGCTAAACGACGTGGGCACGCATTCATATTCAGCTTCGGCCAGCGCCGTGCGGGCTTCGTCCACGTTCACGCGCATGGTGTTGACTCGCAGATCGACCGGCGCACGCTCGTTAAGAGCCTGCACTTCCTCAACAACACTCTGGGGCCACTGGGAGGCCAACAAGCCGTAAATATCGTCCGGGCAATCGCATTTCACCCAATCAGGAGCCTTGCCTATATCCATCTCGTGGAGCTTTGCAACTTGAGCCAGTTCCGCTTCTGCCAGGGATGAGGGGCCGTACTGGCTGCCGTCGAAGCGCGCTACAGCCGTTCCCGCGCCCTCCTGCTCACTAGCGACCATCATGCGTGCGCGTGGCGAAGCCGGATCGCCACCAACCAACTTGCTTAGCCAGCGATACTGAGCACCCTTGCGCAGATCACGGTAGACCAGTTCACGTATGGCCCGCCGGTCCTTGGACCCGGCGAAGCGATGCGTGCGGGTCCAGTTAGCAAGAATAGCATCGGCAGGCGCGTCAGCGCGGGCAATTTCATCAAGAATTTCAATGGCAGCGGCAACCCGCGCGGAAGGAATCATGATTCAATATGCCGATCAATCGCTCACTTAGGCGTTCTGGCGATAATTGGGGGCTTCGCGGGTGATTGCCACGTCGTGCACATGACTTTCGCGTAGACCAGCATTGGTTAGGCGCAGGAAGCGACAGTTCTTCTGCATCTCGCTGATTGTTCCATTGCCTGTGTAGCCCATCGACGCCCGCAGGCCACCCACGAGCTGATGCAAGATATTCATGGCCGACCCCTTATAGGCCACCTGACCTTCGATACCTTCTGGAACGAACTTAAGCATATCCGAAACTTCAGCCTGAAAATAGCGATCCGCCGATCCACGTGCCATGGCGCCTAGCGAGCCCATACCGCGATAGGATTTATATGAGCGTCCCTCATAAAGAAACACCTCACCCGGCGCCTCGTCGGTGCCGGCCAGCAGCGAGCCGATCATGGCGCAGTCAGCACCCGCAGCGATGGCTTTGGCCAGATCTCCAGAATACTTGATCCCTCCATCGGCAATCACCGGCACGCCCTGTCGGCAAGCGACTTTAGCCACGTTTTCGATTGCGGTCAGCTGGGGGACACCCACGCCGGCCACGACACGCGTGGTGCAAATCGACCCTGGACCGATCCCGACCTTGAGGGCATCTGCACCAGCATCAATCAACGCTGAAGCGGCCTCGCTGGTGGCGATATTACCACCAATGATCTGCGCTTCGTTGCTCAGATGCTTGATCCGCCGTATCTGCTCCAGAACGCCGTGGGAATGCCCATGTGCCGTGTCGACCACGATAATATCCACGCCAGCATCGAGCAGCTCTTCAGCGCGCTCAAAACCTGAATCACCAGTTCCCGTGGCCGCAGCGACACGCAGACTTCCCTGAGAATCCTTGCAAGCATCCGGATAAGCCTGAGCCTTCTCTATATCCTTGACTGTGATCAGTCCAACGCAGTGATTTTCGCTATCTACCACCAGCAGTTTTTCGATCCGGTGACGATGGAGTAGCTGCTTGGCTTCTCCCATATCGACGCCTTCATTCACAGTCACGAGCTTCTCAGTCATGAGTTCACTGATCGGCTGTGATGGGTCACTGGCAAACCTTACATCACGGTTGGTCACAATGCCGACAAGCTTGCTGCCTTCACCTGCGATGACCGGAATACCGGAAATCGATTCTCGATCCATGATAGCCAGAGCGTCAGCTAATGTTTGATCGGGGTGAATTGTGATCGGGTTCACGACCATTCCCGACTCAAAGCGCTTCACCTTGCGCACTTCGTTGGCCTGCTCTTCGGGTTCTAGATTTTTATGGATGACCCCCAGACCGCCAGCTTGGGCCAGAGCGATAGCCATCTCGGCCTCGGTAACCGTATCCATCGCAGCTGCCATCAGCGGGATGCCGAGATCAATGCTACGGGTGAGCTTCGTGGACGTGTTCGCTTCTGAGGGTAATATCCGCGATTCCGCGGGCTCTAGAAGAACATCGTCAAAGGTAAATGCGTCGCGGATTTCCATGCCAACCGGAGCCTTTTGGGATCGAGAATTGACGCCGCTTATATACATAATCTGCACAAGCGGCCAAGCATTCCCGACACGGTTGTGAAAAACCCCGCTATTTGCTGCCCTTGTACCCGGTCGCGACCAGGAACATCTCCACCGAATCAGCGCGACTCGCCTTTGGTTTAAAGCGCCGCACCTTGTCGAAACGCTTCTGCAGGGCCTTGAAGAGCGCGGGTTCGTCTGCGCCCTGGAAGACCTTGGTTGCAAATGCGCCATGGGGCGCGAGCACCTCACAGGCAAAAACAAACGCGGCTTCCGCCAAAGTCATAGTGCGCAGATGATCCGTGGACGGATGACCCGTAGTAGCAGTCGCCATATCCGAGAGCACCACATCAACCGGGCCGCCAATGGCATCGCGTAATTCCACGACCGTCGCTTCATCTTCAATATCGCCAACCAGAACCTTCACCCCGCCCATGGGCTCCATTTCCAGAATATCGATCGCTACAATATCGGTATCGTCCTCGTCAGGCTCCAGATGGTCGACGATTACCTGTGTCCAGCCACCCGGGGCCGCACCGAGATCCACCACTCGCTGGCCGGGTTGTAGAAGTTCAAATCGTTCATCAATCTGGAGCAGTTTATATGCCGCACGCGAACGATAACCGTCGCGCCGGGCCGCTTGAACATAGGGATCATTGAGCTGGCGCTGCAACCAGAGTGTGGACGAGAGTTTGCGACCCCGTGCACTCTTCACCCGCTCGGTTGTAGTCCGTGCACCACCCATTCCTCCGGAACGACGACCACCGGGCTTATGTCCACCGCGAGCCATACTGATCTAGTTCTTAACCGTCACTGATTCGCGATCAGCCGAACGCATCAGGCCGTGGATAATACCTTCACGCAGACCACGATCCGCCACCCGAAGGCGGCCTACAGGCCAGAGATCACAAATTGCATCAAGAATAGCACAACCCGCGATCACCAGATCAGCCCGCTGCGCGCCAATGCACGGATGGGCGGCACGATTGTCACGGTTTAGCGCCAGCAATGTATCGCGCGCGCCTTCAAGCTGGCTGAATTCCAATTCACGACCATCCACAAGGCTGCGGTCATAGCGTGGCAATTTGAGGAACACGCCGGTCAAGGTGGTCACAGTGCCTGATGTGCCAACCATCTGAACGGTGTCGTTTGTTACGCAGGTAGAAATTCCATATTTCGCATCGAAGGGCTCAAGGTGCTGGCGGACGTGATTGCGTATTTCAGTGTAGCGAAGCATTGACATCTTTCCCTGTGCATCTTCTCCACTACCGAACTTCTCACTGAGTGTCACAACACCGCAGGGAATCGAGATCCATCCAAGTATGCGTGTTTCAACATCATCAGTGGCGGCATCACCGGCTTCAAGTTCGAGCCAGGTGATCTGGGTACTACCACCGCCAATATCGAACAGCAGTGCACAAGAACCGGGCGCGCGCGGCACGTTATAAAGTGTTGAACAACCCACCAAAGCGAGTTTGGCTTCTTCTTCGGGGGCAATAATTTCAAGTTTAATATCCGTCTCAGCCCGGACACGACTGACAAATTCAACACCATTGTCAGCACGGCGACACGCTTCGGTTGCCACGGCACGAATGCGAGTGACCTTGTTCCGGCAGATTTTTGATTGGCATACGCGCAAGGCTTCGATCGTGCGATCCATAGCCTGGTTCGATAGCACATTGGAGGAACCCAGCCCCTCGCCCAAGCGCACGATACGGGAAAACGCATCCACAACGCTAAACCCCGACTTGTCGGGTTTGGCTACCAGCAGACGACAATTGTTGGTTCCTAAGTCAAGTGCAGCATAGGTGTGGGACCACCGCCCTTCCTGACCGCCCCCCCTTACATCATGGTCCTGACCGATCGCACTGGCGCGCAAGAGACTCTCCCCAGCCTAACTCGGCGTCGCACGCCGCAGAAGAATCGAATCTACACGCCCTGACCACGAACACAAACGAGGAAGACAAATCAACCAATCAAGGTTCACGCTTGGTGATCAAATGCAGGTCTGTTCCCATGGGACATATTGATCAGGCAGGCTTACTGCGTAGGGGCAATATCCGCCTCGGCGAGCGGTCGAAAAATAGAAGAAAACACCCTGTGAGCGACATAATATCTCCTACCTATCCAGCGTGACGAACTAGAATAGTCTAGCCGACCAAAGATTTTTCTGAATCGGTGACTTTGATTTTGCTAGGCTTTCCGGCGAAAATAGGTCGACGCCGGCATTTAGAAAAGAATATCCTTTGGGATTAATTTTCGAAGCCTACACAGCCTTGAGAAGTTGTGATAAACAGCGCGCCGGTATCCCGTTGGGGGATCGTCTAATGGTAGGACAGCGGACTCTGACTCCGCCAGTCTAGGTTCGAATCCTAGTCCCCCAGCCAACCCTCTACTTCATAGACAGACAACGAGATCAGCCTTTGTCGCGCGTGCAACTCAAATTTGTTGACGTCACTAACGCCAAACCCCTTCGTTAAACCGCATTTTAATTGCAAATCGGTGCCAATAACACGGCTCAAATCGAGCTACCCCTCAGACTATATAACGAGATGATTTATATTGGAGCAAAATATATCGTGTAAGCCATAATACTAATATACATTTTGCTTCAGAGGTTTTTATGGACGCAAAAATACTTTGTCTGGCAGCGCTGAGTCAGGGAGATGCTTCGGGTTACGAAATCCGGAAAATCGTAAAAAGTGGGCTACTCGGTCACAGTCGGGACATCGGATATAGTTCAATATACCCAGCATTATCTTGCCTGCTTAACGACGGACTTGCCTCCGTGACCAAGTACTCGCAGATCGGGAGACCAGGCAAAAAGGTATACAGACTGACGCCGGATGGCCGAATGTCTCTACTTGGCGCACTTAAAAAACCCACGGAAGTTGACAAGACCCGCTCTGACTTCCTTTTCCGCATGTTGTTTGCCGATATTTTGCCTCCCTCTGTCGTGGAGCAAATGATCGACACCAAACTGCGGGAAATTGAGGCAACACTCGCCCGTATCGACACGAGCGCTGATGCCGGGTTCGAAAGCCCCGGAGAGGCCTTTGTAGGCGGCTATGCCGCAGCCATTCAGCGTGCGATGGCAAACTACATAGCAGATAATCGCCACCAACTTGTCGGATCCTTCCCGGGCCCGTCGAATAAGGTAAGATCTTGAAAAAAAAACCCACCATCATCGCCGCTGTTCTCGCCCTTGTCGCGTTCGCCTGGATTGTGAGCGGGCAATTCGCATCACCCGACAAGGACGCCGTTAAAGAGCTAAAAGCTGTTGAAAAGGCCAAGGAGCCCATGACGGTCCGTGTTGCTGAACTCAGAGCGATTTTACGAACCCAAACGGTGAAGATCACCGGACGCACGGAGGCCTCTCGAAAAGTCGATCTGCGGGCCGAAACCCAGGGACAGGTAGTCGAGCTTTACGCCCACCGTGGTGACCGTGTGGAAGAAAAAAAACCGATCGCTAACCTTCGTGCTGATGGCCGTCCAGCAAAGCTCTCCGAAGCACAGGCCATATTACGCCAGCGACAGATCGAATATGACGCCTCCGACAAACTGACTCAAAAGGGTTTCCGTTCGGAGACTGACAAGGCGCGCGCACAGGCCCACTTGGATTCAGCCCGCGCAGCTGTCGAGTTGATGGAAATTGATATTGTACGCACAACCTTCCGTGCGCCGTTCGACGGCATCATCGTTGCGGGGCATGTGGAAATAGGCGACTACGTCAAAATCGGTGATGTCACGGCGACCGTTGTTGATTTGGATCCCTTGCTGATCGTTGGCAATGTCAGCGAACGTCACGTGAACCAGATTACCGAGGGCCTGTCCGGGACAATCACCCTAATTGATGGCTCAGAACTCACCGGATCCGTGCGCTTCGTCGCCTCGTTAGCAAATCCCGCAACACGCACCTATCGGATTGAGCTTACGGCCCCCAACACCGATCTCGCCATTCGAGACGGACTGACCGCGAAGATTGAAATACCAATTAGGGCCGCTATGGCACATTTTGTGACGCCCTCTGTGCTGACATTAAACGATGACGGTGTGGTCGGCATCAAAACGGTTGAGTCCGACAACACGGTGAAATTCCGCGCAGTTGAAATCATTGCAAATGATATCGATGGTGTTTGGCTTGGCGGGTTGCCGGACAAGATCAAATTGATAACAGTCGGCCAAGAATTTGTAACTAATGGCGAAACCGTAACCCCTGTCAACGGCACGGCGCGAATTGCCGCTGACTTTAACTCATGAGCCTAATTGACGCGGCAATCAATCGATCCCGAACGGTTTTAGCCACCCTCGTCCTTCTCCTTATCGCGGGGGCTTTTTCAATTGGGGCTATTCCGAAAGAAGCCGAACCGGACGCCAACATCCCCATCATCTATATCTCAATGCACCATGAGGGCATCTCGCCAGAGGATTCCGAGCGCTTGCTGATAAGCCCGATGGAAGCGAAAATGCGTTCAATAAAGGGTGTGAAGGAAATCCGGGCCACCTCATTTCTTAACGGCGGCAATGTGATTCTGGAGTTCGAAGCTGGATTCAATCCAGAAATCGCCATGGACGATGTTCGAGAAAAACTTGATCTGGTCCGCCCGGACCTGCCGGACGACACGGATGAACCCACGGTCAACGAGGTTAATCTCAGTCTCTTCCCCATTCTGATCGTTACCCTGTCTGGCGATGTCCCCGAGCGCACACTGATACGCATAGCGCGTCAACTGCAGGATGCCGTCGAAGGCATTCCCTCGGTCCTCGAGGCCAAAATTGGTGGCGACAGGGATGAACTTGTTGAAATCATCTTCGAGCCGGAACTACTGGAAAGCTACGCGGTCGATCCGGCGGAGCTGCTTATTCTACTCTCCCGATCCAACCAATTAATTGCCGCAGGCGCGCTCGATACAGGACAAGGGCGTTTTGCAATCAAGGTTCCCGGACTGATCAAGAACGTGGATGACATCCTCAACCTACCGATCAAGGTAAACGACAACGCGACCGTGACCTTTCGCGACCTGACATCGGTTCGCCGCTCCTTCCGCGACCGTAAGACTGTAGCACGTGTCGACGGCCAGCGCGCAGTGTCCCTCGACATCTCAAAGCGCACTGGCGAGAACATCATTGAGACGATCGAAAGCGTGCGTAATGTCATCGAGGCCGATCGTCTGAATTGGCCTGACACCATCAATGTGGACTTCTCTCAGGACAAATCCATCCGCGTGAAGACCATGCTGCTAGACCTGCAAAACAACGTTCTGAGCGCAACCTTGCTGGTCATGATTGCCGTGGTCGGTGCCCTTGGCCTGCGATCGGGTATTCTGGTTGCCATCGCTATTCCCGGCTCGTTCCTCACGGCGATTATGGTGCTCAACGCACTGGGTCTGACCGTAAACATTGTGGTGCTGTTCTCGTTGATTCTTGCAGTAGGGCTGTTGGTCGACGGCGCCATTGTTGTGACTGAATATGCCGATCGAAAACTACTCGAAGGAGAAACGCCCCATCGTGCCTATGAGATGGCGGCCAAGCGCATGGGCTGGCCAATCATAGCCTCGACCGCCACCACACTCGCCGCCTTTGCGCCCTTGCTCTTCTGGCCGGGTATCGTGGGCGAATTCATGAAGTTCCTCCCCATAACGCTTTTGGCGACCCTGACAGCCTCACTAGCCATGGCACTGGTATTTGTACCAGTCCTAGGGGCCAACTTTACCGTCATCTATCGTCTAGCCGTAATAGGCATGGCTGCCGCCTTTAGCGCCATAATTGGTGCTACGGTGGGGCGCGCACTATCTAGCGTAGTGTTCGGCGCCGAAGCTGAGGGCATCGTAACTCTTATACCTATCCTATTTGCGCTGATCGGCATTGCAGGTGGTTTGTGGCTCGGCTTCCGCCTTGCGGCAATCGTACAACGCAATTCGCAGATGACCCCCACGGAGAACAATAAACAGGCTCTGATCATTTCAGGTAAGGCCAAACTCGACATGACCAAGATCACTGGAGCCACAGGACTCTATATCCGTATTCTAAATGCTATTCTACGCCGCCCGGCCATTGTCCTTGCAACGGCTTTTGCGGTCCTAATAGGCTCATGGACGGCCTATGGGGAGCTTGGCAAAGGCGTTGAATTCTTCCCGGACGTCGAGCCAGCCCAAGCTGCAATCCAAATCCATGCGCGCGGTAATTTATCCGTACTGGAAAAAGCAACACTGGTACAGGAAGTTGAACAACGCATTCTTACACTTCAAGAGGAACGCGGAGAATTCGACTCTGTCTATTCACTATCCGGCAATCTGCCAATCCGCGATGAAGGCGCAGAAGATATAATCGGCACGATCAAACTAGAATTCACGGATTGGGATCAACGACGCACGGCAGACACAATCCTCGCCGATGTTATTTCTAGATCATCCGATTTGGCTGGTATTTTTGTCGAAACTCGCAAAAAAAAAGCCGGCCCGCCAGTTGGCAAACCCGTGCAGGTCCAGCTGAGCTCACAAAACCCGGACCTGCTTGAGCAGGAAATCGCAAAAGTCCGCGCCTTCATCGACACCCTAGACGGGCTCAAGGACATCGAAGATAGTCGCCCCTTGCCCGGCATCGAATGGGAAATCTCCGTTGATCGTGCCGAAGCCGCAAAGTTCGGTGCTGATATCGCCACGGTCGGCAATGCCATCAAGCTTGTGACTAATGGGATGAAAGTCACGGACTACCGCCCCAATAACAGCGATGAAGAAATCGACATTGTTGCCCGTTATCCCGTCTCTGCTCGGACCATTGATCAACTCGATGACACCCGTATTCAGACTAGCGAAGGAATGGTGCCGATCAGTAACTTCGTTATCCGAACGGCCAAGCAACGCACCGGACAACTCAGTCGGGTTAACTCCATTCGTGTAATGACCTTACGCGCTAATGTCCTCCCGGGCTTTCTCGCGGACGACATGGTTCAGCAAATTCGTACCTGGCTCACCACAGCCGGCCTAGATCCGCGCGTAGGTGTCGAGTTCCGGGGTGAAGACGAGGAACAGAAGGCCGCACAGAGTTTCCTCATGAAGGCCTTCGCTATCTCCCTGTTCCTGATATCAATCATTCTGGTGACCCAGTTCAACAGCTTCTATTCCGCGGCGCTTATTCTAGCCGCCGTCATAATGTCCACCACTGGTGTGATGCTGGGGATGCTGATTGTTGGACAACCCGTGGGAATCGTGATGACCGGCATCGGGGTGATCGCACTCGCCGGCATTGTCGTAAACAACAATATCGTTTTGATCGACACCTTTGATCGCCTGCGCAACGAAATGGATAGTCCGCGTGACGCGATCCTGCTTACCGGCGCACAGCGTCTACGACCGGTATTGCTCACAACCGTAACGACTGTTCTGGGTCTATTGCCGATGACCCTTCAGATCAATATTGATTTCGTAAGTCGCGAAATTAGCCTGGGAGCACCTTCGACCCAATGGTGGGTTCAGCTTTCAACCGCCATCGTCGCTGGTTTGTCTTTCGCAACCGTCCTGACCTTAGTGATCACACCGAGTGCCCTGATGTTTCGGGAAAATTTGTTGTCGTGGCAGGTCAAACGGTCCAGCAAAAGCGATATTCCACCAGCCACAAGAGCGGACCCGGCCAAATAACCCAGATCGTACGTAACACCTAGTTGGCGGGAAGCGTGAACACCTGACCAGGATAGATTAGGTCGGGATTACGAATCTGATCCTTATTGGCATCATAGATTAATGTGTACTGCAAACCTGACCCATAACGCTGGGTCGCTATCCGCCAGAGGTGATCTCCGGGCTGGATCACGACAACCCTACCATCAGGCAGGTCACCAAGAGGTTCGGCGCGTACAAATGGAATCTCCGATCGCGCCACAACCTGACCGTCGGCATCAACCTGATCGACACGAAGAGTATATGTGCCCGGTAGAACTTTACTATCCAGCGTCATCGACCAGCGACCGTTTGAATCGGCCTGCGTGGTTCCCACAAATTTGTTGTCCAAATACACACGGACGGCACTGGTCGGCGCAGCCACACCTGAAAGCGTGGTATTACCAGCGTCGTCATAGTCGATAGCACCAACAGCAGCCGAGGATCCATCGAGCCCGGGTCGTTGAAGCACTTCCGCTTTTCCATCTCCCACACGTGGAACCGCAACCGCAACAGCCGGTCCCTTTCGTTCCGGTACAACCAACGCAATGACACGTTCGGCCTGAATCGGATCAGCACCTTCGCATTCCGCAAACAGAGAGAACTGTCGCTCACCCGCCGGAAGATTTTCCTCTGGAACCAGTACCCACTCGCCAGACCGGTCCGCTGTTGCGCGACCAATCTCTACATCACCATCCCGTACGATAATCGTGCATCCCGAGCTCGCACGTCCGGCGATAACGACGTTGCCACCCTCATCGATACGCAACACATCGAACGACGGTACAACAGTCTGCACATCCGCGACCGCAGGCACCGTCGTTTCATCTGTCAGAGCCGATACCGCTGGCGCATCAGGCTCAGGCAGTTGAAAGAACATATACGCGCCGAAAATCGCAGTGATTATCAGTACCGCAAGTCCACTAAATACGAAGGTTCTGTTCATGGCCCCATTCGAGAAAGGTTTCTATTATGCGAACAATGTATTACGGGGCATGATTTACCGCAAACTTACACTATCAGATTGAAAGGACGCCATCTGGCAATGTCACATCTCACTTCGGTTTGCGTTTACTGTGGATCTTCCAACAATGGCCCCACCTCCCATCGCGAGGCCGCCAACGCCCTCGGGAAAATGATGGCAGAACGCGGTATTGGCCTCGTCTATGGCGGTGGACGTGCGGGCGTCATGGGAGCCGTTGCCGATTCCGTGCTGTCGGCGGGCGGCAAAGTAACGGGGATCATTCCCGACTTTCTGATGCGCCACGAAGTCGGACACATGAACATCACAGAGCTCGAAGTGGTCGACACCATGCATGCACGCAAAGCACGAATGGCCGAACTGTCAGATGCGTTTCTGATCCTGCCGGGAGGGTTGGGCACACTGGAAGAGTATTTTGAGATCGTGACCTGGCGGCAGCTTGGGCTTCACGACAAGCCCATCGCTGTCCTGAACACGGACGGCTATTGGGATCGCTTGCGCGACACGGTCAATGGCATTGTAGAGGCCAATTATGCCCGTCCAGAGAGCGCAGCAATGACCTCTTATGTCGGCACCGCCGAACAAGCACTTGATACGCTTGAACGGCAAATATCTGGTTCAGAGCATCTCTCGAGCGAGATGCTTTAGAACACGATCAGCCCGTCCAAGGGGTAATCGTACCCTTGAGTTTTGCATAGCCATCGAGGAAGCCGGGACGTTCACCCGCATAAACTTTGTCAAAAATAGCGAGGGCTTCGTCGAGCCAATTGGCCAGCTTCTCGTTGCCCGGGTTGGCGTCCATATAGGCGTCACGGATCAGCACGAAGTGAATACGCGGATCGTAGGGCTGCTTGGTGCCGCCAACGCTTTCATCACCGTCAAGCAAGCGCAGCAGCATGGCATCAGCCGAACCGAGGGTCTGCTCATGGATCGGCGGGCCCGACATACGGTGCATAACCGACGTCATATCGCGTCCGTTGCCCGTGGTGTAACCCATGTCGGACCAAAGCTTTGCGGCATCCACATCGTGCCCCAGCTTTTCAGCAACGCGCTTGCTGTAGGCCCGCATCGGATCGGATACATCAGCCAGAAGATCAGTCAGACGGTCACCGTCGAGATCAGTCGCCAAAATAATACAATCCTGCTGTTCGATTATATCCCAGAGCAGCAAACCGTAATTAGTGTCTGCTATGTGCTGCTCGATACGGCCACCCCAATTCTCCATACCCTCCTTGAAGTCATCCGGCAGCAGCGCGACAATTTTGTCGATGCTCTCGCGGTGCTCTTCATAGGGGTCCACAGCATATTTGCGGCCGACTTCAAACTTGGTACCTTCGAGCATCCAGGCATGCAGACCGGCATTAATGCCGTCTTCCATGGCCTGGGTCGGTTTCATGGCAACACGACCGAGCTTACCGCTCTCATGCACCATCTTGAGAAACAGGCGGTTGGCATAGGCCATCTGAACGCCGGGTGAATTCATCTCCGAATGGACGATACCTGTCTGCGAATCAACGGTGAACAGCGGACGGTTCTGGGAGTACGGCAGGCAGGGCATGCAGCGTACAACAGTGATCGGGCCATAAGGGCGTACGTTACAGAAGACGCCGGCCTGAGTGCGCAGCGGGGCGTTGCCCGACTTGCCCATCACCACGACCTTGGAGCCATCGCTGTCGTTCACATAGGCATCACCCGCCGTCGACCATTTGATCGAAGTTGCCGGAACATTGCCAAACCATGCGAGGCATTCCAGCTTGGTGTCATGCCGGTACTGGGACCACATGGGAACAGCGTAAAAAGGAAGACCGAGTACATCGATCGCCGCGACCGTACCCAGCAGCGCATAGGCGTCTGTCATGGAATGGGCGACCGGATTGATATCCCCTGCAAAGTTTCCACCCTGCCAGACAACGGCGTCGGGATAGCCTTCTGGGCGAACATCACTGAGTTCATAAAGCCCATTCAGAGTACCGAACAGATCACCGCCGGCGGCTTCAGTTTTTGCAATAGACATCAGGTCAAGCATTAGCGTCCTCATGAGGAAAATTCGTTGGTTTTCTACCAAATTTTGGCAAAATGCATTGGCGCAACACCAGTCTCCCAGCATTCTCGCTCTATATGCTTGCTACGTCGCGATCTGTAAAGGGGAATGCTTGCTACGTCACGATTAGTAGAGAGGAAGTGCGCACAACACGTTGCGAATTAGTAACACCGCTTTGAAATAGAAGACGTCAAAAGTTCAATAACCGGCAGAACGAAGTTCTCGCTAATTGTTGAACTGCCCAAAGACGGCCTTGGCTGCAGTCAACAATGCTTCGCAACCCTGCTCGTGATCGACCCACGTCACCATAGTTTTAGGACCAATTAGAATCGCTCTAGTAAAGAATCAGGAGGTTATCGGCGGACTAAGAAGTGTCGGTCTGTACGAGCGCGGCACCCGTGAAGGCGATGGAAGCGATAACATCGGCGGCAATGATACGAGTGGAGGACATATGTTTACCTCCTGGTTTCGGTAATTTAAAAAATGCGGGCATATACTTGCACGAGAAAAAACCGCCCGGGCCGATTTGATACCAGCGATATGAGAAAATATTACAAATAATCTTGATATCAGTGACTTAGGCCGCGCATCGCTTCGTCCAGACCTTCCACAGTCACCGGGTACATGCGCCCGTCAACGAGCTCACTGATAGTACCGATCGTCGGGAAATATCGCCAACGATCCTGGGGCATGGGGTTCAGCCAGGCCACATTGGGATAGGTCCGGAGCAAACGGCGCATCCAAGTATCGCCGGATTCCTCGTTCCAGTGTTCAACGCTGCCCCCCGGATGGATAATCTCGTAGGGGCTCATGGCGGCATCGCCCACCAGGATCAGCTTGTAGTCTGCCGGATAGGTGTGCAGCACATCCCATGTAGGTGTCCCACCACCACGTCGGTGTCGGTTTTCTTTCCACAGGGATTCATAGACGCAGTTGTGAAAGTAGAAATATTCGAGATGCTTGAACTCGGTACGGGCCGCCGAAAACAGCTCCTCACACATCTTCACATGTGGGTCCATCGAACCGCCTACATCAAACAATAGAATCACCTTCACCGCATTATGGCGCTCAGGCACCATGCGAATGTCGAGCCAGCCGCCGTTCTTCGCCGTGGAATTTATCGTGTCATCAAGATCTAGCTCATCAGCAGCCCCCTCGCGCGCGAAACGCCGCAAACGGCGCAGCGCCACCTTCATGTTACGGGTGCCTATCTCGGTATTCCCGTCCAGATCCTTAAATTCGCGCCGGTCCCAAACCTTAACCGCAGAATTGTTGCGGTTTCCCTCGTGACCGATGCGAACGCCTTCCGGATTATATCCGTTGGCCCCGAAGGGTGATGTGCCCTGGGTCCCAATCCATTTCTTGCCACCCTGATGACGACTTTCCTGTTCGTCCAGACGTTCGCGCAGGGCCGCCATGAGCTTTTCCCAGCCGCCCATGGCCTCGATCTGCGCTTTCTCTTCCTCCGAGAGCTCTAATTCGCCCATCTTGCGCAGCCACTCTTCGGGGATTTCGGTAAACGCATCGTCAAATTCAGGCTGCTCGAGGCCTCGGAAAACATGCCCGAAGACCTGATCGAACTTGTCGATATGGCGTTCGTCTTTCACCAGAATTGTGCGGGAAAGATAGTAAAACTCCTCTACGTCATACTCTGCCAGCCCCCGGTCCATGGCCGAGAGCAAGTCGAGATATTCCCTCAGTGACACCGGGACTTCGGCTTTACGGAGCGTATAGAAAAGATCGCTGAACATGTCCTAGTCGTGCCTTTGCCTTTGGACTAGTTACCAGCTCGTTCGCGGCGGTTCAGGAACGCTAGTCGCTCGAACAATTGTACATCCTGCTCCGATTTCAGGAGAGCGCCATAAAGTGGCGGAATGAGCTTTGCCGGATCATTTGTCCGCAACTCTTCCGGGTCAATGTCTTCGGCAACAAGCAGTTTCAACCAGTCCAGCAACTCGGACGTAGAGGGTTTCTTCTTCAGGCCCGGCACGTCGCGAAGATCATAGAAAGACGTCAGTGCTTCGCGCAGCAGACGCTTTTTAATGTCGGGGAAGTGCACGTCAACGATCTGCGTCATCGTGTCGGGATCAGGAAACGCGATGTAGTGGAAGAAACAACGGCGCAGGAAAGCATCCGGCAGTTCCTTCTCATTATTTGACGTGATAATCACGATTGGGCGGTGAAGCGCCTTCACAGTGCGCTTAGTCTCGTAGACATGGAATTCCATACGATCGAGTTCGAGCAGCAGGTCATTGGGAAACTCGATATCAGCCTTGTCAATCTCGTCAATCAACAGCACTGGTCGAGCCTCGCTCTCGAACGCTTCCCAGAGCTTGCCGCGAACAATGTAATTAGCAATATTTTGGACCCGCTCATCACCCAGCTGGCCGTCACGCAGGCGCGCAACCGCATCATAATCGTATAGTCCGTGCTGGGCCTTGGTGGTCGACTTGACGTGCCACTCAATCAGCGGTGCACCTAACGATTCAGCAATTTCGTGCGCCAAAACCGTTTTACCGGTACCCGGTTCACCCTTCACAAGCAGCGGGCGCTCCAGTGTGATCGCCGCATTCACCGCGATACTCAAATCATCGGTCGCCACATAGGATTGAGTGCCTTCGAAACGCATATGGATCTCCGTCACGTTACCTTAAATAGGTAGCTTTTGCTTCAATTCAGCTTCGATTGCCTCGAGTACCGCATCGACCTTAGATGGATCAGGACCTCCGCCCTGGGCCATCTCAGGCCGTCCACCGCCGCCCTTGCCGCCCATCTCAACAACACCAATGCGCACAAGATCTACAGCGCTGATTGTGCTGACAAGATCAGGCGTAACGCCGACTACAATCGATCCCTTGCCACCATAGGCGTCCGCAACAGCCACAATGCCGGAACCTATCTGGTCCTTGAGTTCATCGACGAGGCTTTTGAGTTCTCGTGGCGGCACATCCGCCAGTGATCGGGCGACAAACTTGACCCCGCCAATATCCTTGCTCTCATCCACAGCAGTGGAACCACCGCCACCGCCCGCGGCCAGCTTACGACGCATATCCGTCAGTTCGCGCTCCAGCTTGCGGCGCTCATCCAGCAATTGCGCCACCCGCCCCGGTACCGCCTCGGGTGTCGATTTCAGAGTTTCAGCCGCTTCGTGCAACAACTGCTCATGAGTTTCATAATGCGCAAGGGCATCCGGCCCCGTCAGAGCCTCAATCCGGCGTACGCCAGCAGAGACGGCGCTTTCGTGGACAATCTTGAACAGTCCGATATCACCGGTCCGGCGCACATGCGTGCCACCACACAACTCGACCGAATAAGCAGGGCCACGGGCAAAGTCTTCGTCAACAGGCCCCCCCATAGAGACGACGCGGACTTCATCACCGTATTTCTCGCCGAACAACGCCATCGCTCCAGCCTTGATTGCCTCTTCTGAAGACATCAAATGCGTGTCGACGGCCGCGTTCACAACCACCCGCGAATTCACTATCTCTTCGACAGCCGCGATTTGGGCCGCATCCAACGGCTTCTGATGGGAGATATCAAAACGCAGACGGTCAGGAGCCACGAGCGAACCCTTCTGGGTAACATGGTCACCAAGTTCGCGACGCAGCGCGGCGTGCAGCAAATGCGTTGCGGAATGGTTGGCCCTCAAACGGGTGCGACGGGCGTGATCAACATGCAACTCGACAACATCACCGACACCAAGCGCGGCATCGTAGATCATGCCCCGGTGAACGTGGAGTGCACCGAGGTATTTCTCCGTATCAACAACTACGACCCGAGCGCCATCGATAACCTTCATTTCACCAGCGTCCCCCATCTGACCACCAGACTCGCCATAGAATGGCGTCTGATTGACGACGATTGAGGCTTCTATGCCCGCCGGAGCCATTTCAACCGGTTTGCCGTCCACAACAATGGCCACAATCCGACCTTCAGCCACCTCAGTGTCATAGCCCAGAAATTCAGTCGCGCCATTCTGATCGCGAATGTCGAACCAGACCTCTTCAGTGGCTGCTTCTCCCGATCCAGACCAGGCCTTTCGTGCAGCCGTACGTTGCTCGTCCATGGCAGAATCAAACGCGGCATTGTCGACCGATCGCCCCTGCCCTTTCAGAATGTCTTCGGTGAGATCGAGCGGGAAACCAAA
>JAPKDV010000167.1 GCA_028822385.1 Alphaproteobacteria bacterium | reverse complement strand
CGCCACGATGGCGTAGCCCCAGAGATTTGAGAAGATCAAACCCTACCTTCACTTCTTCAACCGGGTCGGCAGACAGGGAAACCCGCAACGTATCACCAATTCCCGACCAAAGCAGCACACCCAGACCCACCGAAGACTTGACGGTACCACTACGCAGCCCGCCGGCTTCGGTGATCCCTATATGAAGCGGATAATCACAGGCCTTAGCCAGTCCCTGATAGGACGCGACGGCTAGGAACACATCAGAAGCCTTCACGGATATTTTGAACTCGAAGAAATCTTCATCCTCGAGAATTCGAACCGATTTCAGGGCGCTTTCGATAAGCGCGTCTGGACAGGGCTCGCCATATTTCTCCAGCAATTCCTTTTCGAGACTACCCCCGTTCACCCCTATCCGCATGGAACAATTGTTGTCTTTTGCGGCCTGAACGACCTCACGCACGCGTGCGCGCGACCCAATATTTCCCGGGTTCAAACGCAGACAGGCAGCGCCGGCCTCCGCAGCTTCAATCGCACGCTGATAGTGGAAGTGAATATCAGCAACAATCGGCACCGTTACTTCAGGGACAATATCACGTAGAGCCTTGGTGCTATCTTTATCCGGACACGACACGCGCACGATATCTGCCCCCGCAACCTCCAACGCACGGATCTGCGCAATGGTGCCCACCACATCCGTGGTGAGGGTGTTGGTCATCGACTGCACAGTGATCGGTGCACCGCCACCAACCGGCACATCACCAACCATGATCTGGCGACTCTGACGGAGCTCTAAATCGCGATAGGGACGCACACTCATAGTCTGATCGAAGTCCTTAAATTCAGTCGAAGAAGATGCCCATAACATGCGCGCGGCCACCCCGAATTTCAACCGGAACTAGCGTCAGGCACGCAAACGGATTTATTTGATAACGGCGGCGCCTGATTTCAGCAATTCAGGGTCAAGTTGAACGTCGTGGCGGACATCGCCTCGGCTCCCGATCGCCGGGACACTGGCACCATCAACGAGAATATCCAGACCACCGGCATTGTTAGTCCGCAGCCGCAGACCAGAGCGATCGGGCACCAGATATCGATCGCCAAGCTCTAGCATCTGTGTGAGCAGAGCATTTCCCTGCCCATCCATCACCTGCACCCACGTCCCGGAATCCCGAGCACTCAGAATGATACGTGCGTCACGATTGACCGCGCCGTAAGTCCGCCGTGCAGGCCCATTTTCCGACGCTTCGGACAGGCTGGGAATGGCACGCGGTCCGGCTGCCGGCAAGGCAAGCACCGAAGGCTCGACCCCAGTTGACGTCCCAACACCAGCGGGCATCTGTGGTGCGACAGGTTTCACTGCGGCCACTTCCAGTGTTTTCAAGTTTTCCGGAGGCACATCCGCTAGGGGATCGATGACCGGATCGGTATAGGAGGATGGCACCTGTCTGACTTCAGGCACGGGGTTTTTCGATACGGAATTATCGACTTGCTCATTTTCAACCGGAGTGCCGGTCTGAACCTCCGGTGGCGCGGGCACACGTGCAACCTCGAGACTGTTCTGATTTTGCCACCAGTACCATCCACCAAAGCCGGCGCCTGCGAGAACAAGACATGCCGTGGCGACAACGCCGCCCGGGAAACGTCCTTCGGGGCCCGCCGCTGGAAAATCAAGTTCCAGAGGGACCTCTATGCCGGTCGCTTCCCGTTTGAAGCGTTCAACAATAGCCAGCACATCGAGGCGAAGATAAGTGGCGTAAGAGCGGACAAAGCCAACCGCATAGGCCGTACCAGGCAATTCCTCGAACCGACCATCCTCGATGGCCTCCAGATAGACCCGTCTAATGTGAAGAGCCTTAGCAACGTCGGCAACAGACAGCTCCGTCGTCTCCCGTGCTTCACGCAGAAAGGCACCAACATGATCAACACCTTCGACCGAACGAATCGTGTCTGGCGCGCCATCCTTACTCAACACACGAAGTGATCGTGGGTCCAAACGTACCATCGAGCTCCCAGCCCGCACGCGGTGCCAAATTTCGAGATTCGAAATCCCAGTTCCCGTGCGACTTAAAAATCTCTGCCCGTCAGCAAATCTAAGCCCTAAAGTATAGAAAACAAAAGGAAACTAATGCCAACTGAACTAACCATTAACAAAAGCAGTTAGGCGCTGCAATCTTTTAGGCCTTGACCCCTTAGTCTCGGGCAGTGCTCTGAAGGCACCACGTCGCAGCGCCGCTTCGACTAGGCTCGGAGTGAGCGAAGCGGATCATCATTTTCTCAATCAGCCCGCGTCCAGGCCGTAAACAGTGTGCAGGGCACGCAAAGCCAGCTCTGTAAACTCCTCGGCGATCAGCACACTGATTTTGATCTCGGAGGTCGAAATGACCTGGATATTGATCCCATGTTCAGCAAGGGAGGAAAACATCCGTTGGGCAACACCGGCATGACTGCGCATACCAACACCAACCACCGAAACCTTTACCACATTAGCGTCGGGCACCAGGTCAGTGTAGCCGAGTTCTTCCTTACGATCGGTCAGAATCGCGGTTGCGCGGTCGAGGTCACCGCGCATGACCGTGAAGGTCATGTCCGTGCTCGACCCATCTTCCGAGACGTTTTGCACTATCATATCAACATTCACATTTGCATCAGCCAACGGACCGAATATGGCGGCCGCCACGCCGGGACGATCAGCCACCCGCATCAGGGTGATCTTGGCTTCATCACGGCTGTAGGTCACGCCGCTGACAATTTCATGTTCCACAATATCTTCCTCGTCCACCACCATTGTACCGGGCAATTCGCTGCCGACAGCGTCATCGAATGATGAAAGCACCTGCACCGGCACACCATGATTCATGGCCAATTCGACCGAGCGAGTCTGCAAAACTTTCGCACCAAGAGACGCCATTTCAAGCATCTCTTCATATGTAACCTTATCGAGCTTGCGCGCGCGCGTCACGATACGGGGATCTGATGTGTAGACACCATCTACATCGGTGTAGATGTCGCAACGGTCTGCACGCAGCGCGGCCGCCAGGGCTACAGCTGTCGTATCCGAGCCACCTCGCCCAAGCGTGGTGATCCGATTATCGGGGCCAATCCCCTGGAACCCGGCCAAGACACAGACCTGACCGTCATCAAACCGCCGTTCCATCTCTTCAATCTCGATGTCCTCAATACGCGCACGGGCATGAGCGGCCGAAGTTCGGATTGGCACCTGCCAACCAAGCCAAGATCGGGCAGGCACGCCTTTTTTCTGTAAACAGATCGCCAAAAGACCTGCCGTGACCTGCTCCCCAGTCGACACCACCACGTCATATTCACGGGCATCATGCATAGAATGCGCGGCCTTGGTCAGGTCAACGAGATCATTGGTCACCCCGGACATAGCGGAAACTACCACGGCAATCTGATGTCCGGATTCATACTCACGCTTGATACGCGCCGCCACGGCGCGGATGCGGTCCAGGTCGGCGACAGAGGTTCCACCAAATTTAGCTACGATGCGACTCATGGTCTCTTCCATTGCGTTGCAGGCCTTTGGTGCTCATATATAAACCTATGGCGCTTCCAGCGCTCGGACACTGGCCCGAATTGGCCAAGTTACCGTGCATGTCGCGTATCCATACTCAGCCCGAACCCGCCTTGCAAGCGCGCGCAGGTAAGAAGCAT
>JAPKDV010000166.1 GCA_028822385.1 Alphaproteobacteria bacterium | reverse complement strand
GATCGCCCTGATCGCCTACCTGCGCACGACGAAACAGGTGCCGATCAAAGAGTGACGCAGCAGGAACTACACCTCAAACTCAAGCAAGGACACCAGAACATGTTCATTCGACAACACGTAAAAACCATGGCCGTCAGCCTGACCTTGTGCTTGGCCTTTGGCACCATTCTAAATGCTCAAGACAACAGGCCAAACGTAATCTTCATCTCCATTGACGACCTGCGGCCGGAGCTTGGCTGTTATGAGGGCAGGCACATTCAATCACCCAACATCGACACGTTTGCGAAGCAAGGGATTGTATTTGAAAGGGCTTACTGCCAGGTGCCCGTCTGCGGACCATCGCGCGCATCAATGCTGACCGGAATCCGTCCCGACAAGCGAACCTGTAATATCTGGGACGCGGACAAGTTCGCACCGAATGCCGTAACCTTGCCGCAAGCGTTCCGCGAAGCGGGATACCATACGATTTCCAACAGCAAGATATTTCACGGGCCGGAACAGGCGGCCAAACGGAGCTGGTCGGAAGCGCCCACAGGTCACGACAACCATGCGGATTTCTTTGACCCGGACAGCAAGAACTTCGTCAACAATCCCGAGCACGGCCCCTTTTTTGAAGCCCCTGATGTGCCGGATGAGAAGTATGTTGACGGTCAAACCTGCGCAAAGAGCCTGAAAGATCTAGGGCGTTTGGCAAAGATGGACAAGCCGTTCTTCCTGGGTGTTGGTTTCATCCGGCCCCACCTGCCATTCTATGCCCCCAAGAAATACTGGGATCTGTATAGTCGGGAGGATATCGCGATTGCAGAAAACCGATTTAAGCCGAAGAACGCACCGGATTCTCTGAAAGTGCACCCCGAAATTCAATGGTATCACGACCGTGACATCAAATACAACTCGCTGGAATTCCACACCACAGCTCGGCACGGCTACTATGCCTGTGTCAGTTACGTGGATGCGCTGGTTGGGAAGATCCTGGCAACCCTCGACGAACTGAAGCTTCGTGACAACACCATCGTCGTGATCTGGGGCGATCACGGATGGCATCTCGGTGAGCACAACTTCTGGGGCAAGGCCAATCTGCTTCACAATGCCACCCGCGTACCGCTGGTCATCAGCGCGCCAGGATTTCGAAATGAGATCCGGACCGACGGCATCGTTGAACTCGTGGATATCTATCCGACCTTATGCGATCTGGCAGGCATCAAGCTGCCAGAGCACCTGGATGGAACAAGCATGGTGCCACTCATGAATGACCCGAAACGGCAATGGAAGAAGGCGGCGTTCACCCGCAATGGCATGGGAGATAATGGAAGTACGGTGACAAGCGGTGATTACACCTACACTGAATACGGCGATAAGGCACAGCGGATGCTATATGACCGCAAGAAGGACCCATCTGAAAATGAGAATGTCGCGGAAGCCGAGGCGTACAAAGAAACAGTCAAGCAACTGAGCAAACTCCTTTCAGAGGGACCGAAGAAGGCACAGCCATGAACACCGACCAAGAGACTGGCAAATCCAAGTGGTCACGCGACAGGGGATACACATCAAACTCAAACAAGAAAACCAGAACATGTTCATTCGACAACACGTAAAAACCATGGCCCCCAGCCTGGCGTTGTGCTTCGCCGTCACCATTCTGGCGAGCATGACGGCACACTGCGCCGAGCAGCAAGCGGAACTGGCGACTTCGGAACTGAGCTGCGAGTACGCGACCAACCCGCTGGGCGTCGATACGCCGCGACCGCGCTTCGGCTGGCTGCTTAAATCTGAACAGCGGGCACAATTGCAGTCGGCGTATCGCGTTCTGGTTGCCACCAGCGAGAAACAACTCCAGGCAAACGTCGGCGACAAATGGGATAGCGGAAAAGTGAATTCCGAGCAATCGGTGAATGTCGACTATCAGGGAAAGGCGCTGACAAGCGGAGAAACGTGCTATTGGAAGGTTAAGGTCTGGCCTGCCCTGAGCAAGGTCGAAGGGGACAAGCAGGGGCAGCCATCGACGTGGAGTAAGCCGGGCAGCTTCGAAATGGGGCTCATGAAACAGAGCGACTGGAAGGGTCAATGGATCGGGATCGCGGCCGCCAACCGCTCGCCACTGCTGTGTTGTCACCGAAGGCGGTGCGGTAGTCTGGAAAGACGGCGCCTACGTCAAAGGAGTCGCCGGATCGACGCGGGAATACAGGCCCGCCGACTATTACACATTCGATGTCGGGTCGGGGCGATATAAGTTTACAGTGAGATAAATCATTAAAAGAGACGAACTGATGAACCATTCAACCAGCTCAACCGAACAAGTACAACAGACCAACGTGAGGCACAGTTTGATGACAAAGCGAACCGCAGTTCTAGTGGCGATGGCCATTTTGTGCACGACATCATGGGCTCAAACGCCCGTCGAGCGCGCTGAAACAAAACAGCAGCTTGTGGCGATCACTTTCGACGATGGGCCGCACATCGTGAACACTCCCAAGCTGCTTGAGTTGTTCAAGAAGAATGATGTCAAGGCCACGTTCTTTGTGGTTGGGAGGAATGTCCGCAAGCACCCCGAACTTGCAAAGAGAATGCTGGCAGAAGGACATGAGCTTGGCAACCACACCTTGACCCATGCCGATCTGGCCAAGCTCGGCGATCTGGAAAAGGTCAGAAAGGAGATCGAGGAGACTCAGAGGATTCTGAAGGAGACGATCGGTAAGCCTGCGGTCCTCTTCCGCGCACCATTCCTCAGTCATGACGAAAATGTGTGGACCGTCCTAAAGGGCATGCCCTCCATCAACGCCAGTCGCCTCACGACTGACTGGAGTGGGGACAGCACCTCTCAGTCGATCTTCGACCAAGCGACCAAGGATACCAAGGCCGGCGACATCGTCCTCATGCATAGCTGGCAAAACAAGACGATCGAAGCCATGCCGAGGATCATCAGGGCGCTTCAGGCGAAGGGATTGAAACTGGTCACCGTCTCGGAACTACTCGCAGCCGCGAAAGAGAAAGCCGGAAAGAAATCGGTGGAGGGACCGATGGATGCCTTTCTGGGCAAGCCTCGCATGGAAGTCCAGCCGCTGTTCAAAGTCATACGCCACCCCAACATTGTCGTCACGCTCAAGGGGACAGTACTCGCCACCTTGGGAGACAAGAAACTTCTCGCGCGGCGCAGTGAGGATGGCGGCAAGACCTGGGGCAAGGAGATCATCATCGCCGATCCGGGCTTTCAGGGAGGAGGTTTGACTGTCGACGAGACTACCGGCGACATCCTGGCGTTCGCCGAGGATCGCCACCCGCCCGCTCCGTTGTCGGTCTATCGCAGCCAGGACGACGGTAAGACGTGGGGTAAGATAGAAGTTACGATTCGTCCGGACACCCGAGGAAATGTGCCTTCGATGCACATGAACGAACACGGCATCACCTTGCGACATGGTAAACATGCCGGACGGTTGATCCGCGCGGCGCGGCATTACGGCGAGGCCAATTACCCTAAAAAACACTGGCCGACGCACTACACCACCGCCATCTACAGCGACGACCACGGGAGGACCTGGAAGACCAGCAAACCGTTCGCCGAGATGGGGACCGGCGAGGCGGGGATCG
The DNA here is from genome assembly GCA_028822385.1 of Alphaproteobacteria bacterium. Classification (GTDB taxonomy): domain Bacteria; phylum Pseudomonadota; class Alphaproteobacteria; order UBA6615; family UBA6615; genus JABJAG01. The sequence goes on along the minus strand of JAPKDV010000166.1, from coordinate 78 downwards.
CCGAACTGTCCGACGGAACGCTCTACTACAATTCCCGCTCGCATTGGAACGCGAAGAAGCCGCCGCTGCGGCGACGCT
>JAPKDV010000035.1 GCA_028822385.1 Alphaproteobacteria bacterium | reverse complement strand
GGCCACTGGCAACTGTGATCACCCGGGTTGCGATGGATCATATGGATTTTCTCGGCAACACCCTGCGCGATATCGCTGGCGAGAAAGCCGCTATCCAGAAGTCAGGAGTACCCTCAATCGTCGGGCCACAGGACCCCGAAGCCATGGACGCAATCACTGTGACGGCGAAGTCCACTGGCGCTCCTCTCTACCGGGCTGGACACGAATGGAACCTCGGGCAGCCATATGAATCCGGTGGAGTTTCCTATCATCACGGAACAACGGATTGGATATTGCCGCAACCATCACTGCCCGGACAACACCAGCTCCACAACGCGGCAACGGCTGCAGCCTGCCTAGAAATCTGCAAACTTTCCGGCGTCACAGAGCAAACGGTCGCTGCCGGAACACAAAACGCCCACTGGCCGGGACGATTGCAGAGACTTACGGCGGGATTCCTTGCGGATCAGTTGGCCCCAGGATGGAACCTTTGGGTCGATGTCGCCCACAACCCGTCCGGAGCAGCAGCTGCTGCCAACATGTTTCGCGTGCTGTCAGAGAGCGACCCCCGCGCCCTGCATCTCGTGATCGCCATGCAGAACAACAAGGACAGTACCGGATTTCTGGCACCCTTCACGAATTTGGCGACAAATTTTACAACGGTCCCCACTCCGGACGCGCCGCAGATGCAGGATCCTGCTGCGTTGTGTAAACACGCAAGCATGGCTGGATTTAAATGCCAGTCCTGCATTTCCCTTACTGAAGCTCTCCAGTCACTCACGGGAAATCACCCGCCCGGACATATTCTTATAACCGGCTCACATCTATTAGTGGGTGCGGCACTTTCGTTGAACAATTCGATGGCGTTGGACCGATAACGCTACGCGCAGTATCTTTGGAACGAACGGATCAAATGACCTGACGGTTTCAGGTCGGAAAAGGCGTTGCCACCATGGCCAAACCCGCACTCGAAGCTTTGTTGGAACGCGGCGATAGCGCGCCGAATTTCTTTCTGACAGACCAGCGTGATACCATTATCAGCCTCCTAGACAAGGCGCGCGGCGGGCCGTTGTTTGTGCTTTTTTTCCCAACTCAGAAGGACCCCGGCGCGCTTGCCGAGTATCAGGCCATGTGTGCGGCCGCCCCGGCCATGCTGGGAACCGGTGCGCATTTATTCGCAATTTGCGCTGATCCGGTTCAGCTAGTGCAGAAGCTAGCTGCAAACGATAACCCCGGTTTCTTTGTTCTCTCCGATGCCGACAAGAAGGTCGCAACCCGGTTCGGGGCACGCGGCAAACTCCTTGGATTCGTTTTTGGACCCGATCGCCGCGTCCACAAAGTTCTGCGCCCCGGTGACACCACGATTGCCCAACGCGCAGCCGAAGAGATTGCGTCACTGGGGGAGGTAACACCCTTTCCCGCTTCGCTGCATCCACCCATTCTGGTTTTGCCCCAGGTGTTTTCACCGGACTTCTGCAGATGGCTGATCGAAGAGTTCGAAACGCGCGGAAACGAGCCTTCAGGAACCTTGCGGGTCAGTGAAGGTAAGATGGTTCACGACACTAGTGGTCAAATCAAACAACGGCGCGATCACCATGTGGTCGACAAGGATCTGCTCGAGGCCATCGGAAGTCGGATCGAACGCCGCGTGTTGCCTGAAATGCAGCGTGCCTTCCATTGCCCGATCCGGTTTGTCGAAGAATTCAAGATCGTCCGCTATGACGCCGATCCCGGCGGATTTTTCCGGCCTCATCGTGACAACACGACCATGGGAACCGCCCATCGTCGGTTCGCCATGACCCTGAACCTCAACACTGAGGATCACGAGGGCGGGGAGCTACGCTTTCCCGAATACGGCCACGCAAGTTATCGTCCGGCAACGGGAGCGGCTGCCATTTTCTCGTGCAATCTGCTGCACGAGGCGACCGACGTCACCAAAGGCAGCCGCTATGTGCTGCTGTCGTTCATGTATGACGAGACCGGTCGCCAAGTCATGGAAAAATATCAGCAGACCCGGGACAGGGTCTGACCCCCAACAAAAAACCCCGCCAAATGGCGGGGTTTTCTCTTTAGTGTGACTGCGGTCTAGAGGACCGACTCCACCCAATCATAAATCTGGCTCTTGGGAAGGCTGCCCACCTTCATCGATGCAACCTGACCATCCTTGAACAGGAGCAGAGTCGGGATGCCGCGGACGCCATATTTGGACGGGGTCATCGGGTTGTCATCAATATTCAGCTTGGCTACCACAATGGCGCCGTCCTTATCGTCAGAGAGCTCCTCAAGGGTTGGGCCGATCTGCTTGCAAGGGCCACACCACTCCGCCCAGAAGTCGACAAGCACGGGCTTGTCAGACTTTAGAACGTCGGCTTCGAAGGAGTCATCGGTAATCACTTTGGACGGCATGTTCAGCCTCTTTTCATTGAAAGGATCATATGCGGGTCTCCCGCATGCAGAATATGTTAAACAACGAACCTAGGTTTGCATCTGTGTCGCGTCAAGAATAGCTGTCTCCAGATGCATCACACCGTCGCGCGGTCACCCGGCGGATGGGAATCCAACAAGGAATTCGGCAATTCCATCAGACGCACCGCATCGGTCCAGAGCAGATAGGCCCTGATCTGATGATCTGGCCAGGCCTCCTGGATAATGTAGCGATAAGCTGCCATCTGCCGGAGGTACACGGGCGCCACGTTTTCGGGTCTCTCCGGAGGTGGGCGGTTGGATTTGTAATCGACGATGGACACCACACCGTCCTGAACCAGAAGCCGATCAATCTGGCCTGAAATCACGTGCGCTGATCCATCTCCAGGTTTCACCATGCCGGTGACGGCCACCTCCGCCACGCTTCCTAGGCCAAACAGATGAGAAAATTCGGAATGATGCAGAACACTGAGCACTTCATCTGAAATGGCCGTCTGATCAGCCTCTTCAAGGCCGAAAACCGGGCGCGCCAGATATCGTGCTGCCGCGCGCTCCCGTGCATCCGGATCGAGTTCCGGCAGCCATTGCAGAAGACGATGCAGAATATTACCGCGCACAAAACGCTGCTGGTCGCCCTCAAGGTCTATCGGTGCACGAACCGGCGGGTTCTCGCCAGGATCAGAGGGTGCCAACGGACGCGGCAGGCTTGGCTCCGCCGGGGCTGTTTGGTGTGCCCAGTCAGGCAAGGCTGAAACATCTGATTGTGTTACCTCGGCTGGTACAGAAACCGGCCCACGCTGTTCGGCACGCAGCCGCAGCGCATATGGTTCCGCGAAGCCAGCATCCTGCAGCAGAGGGACTTCAACGGACTGTGCAATTGCCGCCATCGCATCATCGACCAGCGCGTACCAGGAAGTCTCGCCGGGAGCATTCCAGCCGCAGACATAAAGCCGTTCTTCGGCGCGCGTCATCGCCACATAGAGCAGGCGGCGGTATTCCTCGTCCCGCCGGGCGCGCGCCTGATCGCGCAGTCCCAGGGTAACCCCATCAGCATCTTCCACCCGAGGCAGCCAAATGAAGTACGGCACGCGCCCTTCTTCAAACCACAGAAGGCTGGGCAAATGTCGTGGCACGCGCGTTGTGTCCGGCAAAAATACAATCGGTGCTTCCAGACCCTTCGCGCCATGCACCGTCATCACACGTACTGCCCCACCGGTCTGGTCGAGGTCGCGTTTGACCTGCGCCTGACCCGCCACCACCCAATGCAGAAAGGCCTGCATAGAGGGCGTATGGGAAGATTCGAAGGTCAGGGCGAGGGAGAGAAACTCATCGACCGGGTCGGCGGCGTCAGGTCCCAGTCGCGCAAAAATACGCGCACGACCACCCCGCGACAAAAGCCCGGCGAACAACTCATAGGGTCGTTCAAAATCCACCCGCCGCAGAAGGTCGGACAGATAGGCCCCCGCTGTTTCAAAAACGTCACTCTCCCCGCGGCGCGCAAGCAGCGTCTGCCAAAGGGAGCGTTCATCACGGTCGTAAGCGAGAGCGAACAGCGCTTCCTCATCCAACCCCAGCAACGGGCTCTTCAGAACGGTTGCCAATGTCAGATCATCTTCCGGCAACAGCAGAAACTCACCCAGAGCGAGCAGATCCATCACCGCAATTTGCTCGGTCAGGACCATTCGATCCACACCCGCAACACTCACCTTCCGGGCTTTCATCGCGCGGACAAGGGCTTCAACGAAGGCACCGCGCTGCCGGACAAGAATGAGTATGTCCTCTTCCCGGATTGGTCGCCCCTGGCTTTCAAGGCGTTCGCCAGATTTTAGCCAATCTTCGATCTGGGCGGATATCAGATCTGCTAACTTCTCCATCGCCCCGGGGAGTGAAACCGGATCAATGGGCGGCTTCCAGGCTTCGGGCTCCTCGGGCTTGTCTGTCACGAGAGGCGGCCAAAGCTCAACCCTTCCTGCATCAACGTCACGTAAGGCTGTATGCTGTAGGGTCGTACCAGGTGCTATTACCCCGCCCCTGCTTGCCGGTGTTCCGAAGACCTTGTCCACCACCTCCAGAACCGGACGAGAGGAACGGAAGGAGAAATTCAGTTCGACCTCTTTCCAGTTCCGGTTTGCCCCCGCCGCCCGGGATTGTAGATAGGCACGCATTTCCCCAAAACGCCGTGGCTCAGCGCCCTGAAAGCTGTAGATCGACTGCTTGACGTCGCCCACAGCGAAAACACTGCGCTCAGGCAGACCCGATTTTTCAGCAATCTCGTCACGCGCACTGATCCCGTCGAAGAATTCCTCAACCAGCGCACCAATCACCTCCCACTGTTCGGGATTGGTATCCTGGGCCTCATCGATCAGCACATGGTCGATCCCGCCATCCAGCTTGAACAGGACCCAAGCCGCAGCGCCTTCACCCCGCAACAGATCGCGTGTCTTGGCGATGAGATCGTCATAATCGAGACGGCCATGGGCCACCTTGCGGGCTTCGTATCGGCTGATCAGCGCGGCGGCGACATGCGCGAGAGCCGTATTGGCCTCCAGCAAACTTGCTTTGCGAACGGCTTCGCGCACTGAAAGCAGACGAGCCGCTTCTTCGCCCAGTACGTCAGCAGCGTCAGGTGTCCCCTTCAGCACGGCCTTGGTTGCAAGTGTCTTGCGCACGTCACCGGATGACTTGGTGATGAACGCTTCGATATAGGCATTCAGGGTGGTTGCGCGGGCCTCCGCATCAGCTACGAGCCAGTCCCCGAGGACCAAGCCACGAGCCTGATCACCTTTTGAGCCGTCCGCCAGTGCCAGGGCAACGCGTCTGAGGTCGTCCACATCAAGCGCGTCATCCCCGCAGGCCGCCTGAACAACCCTTGCTTCTGTGGTTCCGGGCGCGATGCCCAGGAACGTCCCGAGCCGCGCTGCAACACCATCAACACCCCCGGCTTCGCGGAACAGATCAGCTAATTTTCCTCGCGCTCGCGCGACATCCCCAAGCAATTCGGGGAACCGGACCTCATGCACCCGCGCGGCCACTTCGGCCATGGCGGCATGCAGCGGAGTTGAATCATCACTTGCCATAGACAGGAGGTCGGCCTTGGCGGCCTCCAGCATCTCATCCGCGTCCCGCTCTTCCATCACCTGAAAATGCGGGACGACATTTGCCTCCAGCGGAAAACGTCGAAGAATTGACTGACAGAGGGAATGGATCGTCATGATCTTCATTCCGCCCGGCGCTTCGAGCACCCGCGCAAACAACCGACGCGCCTGGACAAGAGCTTCTTCGTTCTGTCTGACCCCGAACAGCTCTTCGAGTTTTTCGTGCAGCCCTTCGTCTTCGGCGACGGTCCAGCTACCAAGTTCGTCGTTTATCCGCCGCGACATTTCTGCTGCTGCCGCCTTGGTGAAGGTCAGGCACAGAATGCGCTCAGGTCGCACACCGGCCATCAACAGCCGAAGAACACGGTCACGCAGGACACGCGTCTTACCCGCCCCGGCAGACGCAGACACCCAGGCATTGGACAGGGCGTTGGCACCTTCCCGCTGGCGTTCGACAACACGTTCGAGCTGAACCGGATCGAAGTTCGGGCGGCTCACGATCCCGTCCCCCCGTCGGAATCACCCGCCGTCGACCATTCCTTCACGCGTGCAAGATGCTCGTAATCCGAATATTGCGGTGCCTTGTCCGGGCGCGGACGGGCCTCATAGGGCGTCGAGGGATCATCGAACTTCCGAACCAGGGCAAGAAGGCCCGCATAGGCCTCGGCAGCCACGGTGATCGGGTCATCGGCTGCATCCCGAATAGCACCCGGCTCCCGGCCCCCTGAAAGACGCCAGAACGCTAGTTCATGAACTTCGAGCGGCGGAACCCCACTGAACCCGCCACGCGCAACCATTGCAGCTTCAAGCGGCAATTGAGGGGCAAAGCCTGCGACGACCTCGCGCTTACTCGGCGGCGCGCCGGTCTTGAAATCAATCACCGCGATTCCACCACCCTTGAGCTCGTCGATACGGTCAGCCCGCGCTGTCAGGGTGAAGGGTCCGGCGGGCAGAGACAACTCGATACCTCCTCCCACTTCGGCATAGGTTCGCTTCAGGTTTGCCCGCCGCAAGGTTTCCACCCCAATGAACCAGGTCGCAATTCGCAAAAATCGCGGCCACCAGAACGTCCAGACTGCCGGTATGCTGCGATATTCGCCCAAAACATCTTCGCCAATGCGGATCAACTGATCATGGGCATCGGCAGGCAGTTCGCCTTCGGGAAAATTCATCAGGAAAGTGTCGAAAACCTTGTGGATCAGGGAGCCATATGTTGCGGCATCGACCGCCTGGTCAATCGGGGCAAGAGCCTGCAGCTTGAGAATTTCCCGCGCGTAAATAGAATACGGGTCACGCATCCATGTTTCGATCTGGGTCACCGACAATTTGCGCGGTCGAGCTTTCAGCGGCGGGGTCGGACGCGGGCGTATGTCGGTCGCCACAACCCCCGATGATGCACCAGGTCCATCCAGCTCACGCCACCAGCGCAAATAGCGCTCACCCCCAGTACTGAGCGTGTCACCGCCCTCGATACCCAGAGCCTCAATGGCAACCTCGAGGCGGGTCAGCCAGCGCGCCGGAATGGTTGGTGCGCCCTCAACCCGTTCAGAGCGAGTGAGCACAACCTTTTCAGCACAAAATCCCTGCACAAAATCATGCGCGCTGAGCCCAATACGCCGCTCAGGTGACGGCAGGCCAAAATCGGCGCGCATGGGCCGTCCCATCCAGGGATCCACGTTGGCGTCCGCGGGCCAGCTTCCTTCATTCAGCCCGGCCAGAACCATCACATCAAGCCGCTGAAGGCGTGCCTCAAGCGGACCAAGTATCGAGAGCCGTGGATGCGCGCCATAGCGCGGGCGCACCACCCGACCGGCCAGCAGCGTCTCAAACAAGGCGGCATAATGCACCGGAGAAATAGGCCCCAGCGCAGCACCATATTCTGTGAGCTCTGCCACAAATCCCGCCAGTGCCTCACCGGCATCACCCGCCCAGAGGCGTATTGCACCTGCTTCTTCGTCAGTGCTTGCCAACAACTCCGCAAATGCCACATGCCCGCTGACAATTTCAGGCAACAGGACAGCGGGCTTGCTGAGCAATTCCGCGAAGGGTGCGCTTGCTGTTTCCAGGAAATCGATGATCTCGAACACACGCGGCCAGAGTTTCTGATGCCGGGCAGCAACATCTTCCCGCTCCATTTCCTGACGGCGCATAGCGGCCGCTCGCAAACCTGCAACCCCCTCAGCGGGCCGAGGTCCGCGCAACACCAGACGCTCCAGCTCCCTTGCGCTTGTGCGGAACAGGGCCGGGTCACGCCCACCAGCGGCAAAGGGATGTTTCAACGCCGCCAACAGTGAAACGGGTGACACACCGTCATGGACGGTCTGCAGGATGCCGCGCAGAAACACGCCTGGGACGGTTTCGGCAAGCGGGACACCGGCGCTGTCGTCGATTAGGACTCCCCAGCGCCCCAAGGCCGAAGTGACTCGGCGCGCCAATGTCCGGTCTGATGTAACCAGCGCAGCTGTCCGGCCCGGCGTTTCCAGCGTTTCGCGCAGCACCAGCGCGATTGTACCGGCTTCTTCATGCGGTTCGCGAGCATCAATCCGGATCACATCATCCAGCGAATCTGCGGCGACCATGCAGCGTTGCTGTCGCCAGGATTCGGTTGTGGAAGCGGGGCGCAGAGCTTCCGAAATCAGTCGGGTGCGCGACGGATTGGCCGTTGCGACCCCCGAAAGGATTGGCCACTCCCTAACTTGTGCCCGCGTGTGCTCCAACCTTTCGAGCAGCTGGTGCAGGCCATATTGCGGATGCGTGGCGTCCACATTCTCCCAGGCATGGTCATCTAGCACGCGATCCAGCCCCGGCAGCACCACATATCCAGCCGGGAGATCAGCGACAATGGCAAGCAGGTCTGCTGTGGCCGGGATGCTGCCCGTGCTGCCTGCTGCAATCACCGGATCGCGCGGCGGGTTCGCTTTCCAAGCGTCGGTTCGCGATGCAAGCAACAGGTTTCTGCGTTCTGCTGGATCTACAACGCCATCCGCGCTGAGCTGGCGAGGCCACACGTCGGTCAGGACCTTCAGAAACTCCAGGGTCTGTTGCCAGTGACGGGCATAGTCGCCAGACACCAAGCCACTGAGTAACGAGAAATCAAGACGCTCGGTCTGAACCTGGTCAAGCAGGCGCGCGAGCTCACCTGCCAACTCGGTTGCCTGATCAATCGACAAAGAACGATCACCTTCACCCAATCGATGTTGTAATTCCTGGGCCAGCAAAAGCCGTCGGCGCAAATCCGGCATCGCGGGCGGAATATCTCCGACGTCGCCCGCAACGCCATAATCTCCTTCAGTAATCTGAAGTTCATCCTCGTCGATGTCCCCAACCGGGATCATCTGCGGCAAGACGAGCGCGCGACCATCAGACAATCGCAGGAATGTTTCCTGAAGTCCGCGACAGGCACGGCGTGTAGGCAGTAAAATGGTCATTCGCGAAAGCGTGAGAGGGTCAGCCGGGTCAGCACTAGCGAGCAACTGAGCACCCAAATCTTCAAGGAAAGGCCTGTGGGGAGCGATCGAATAGAGGCCAGGATCAAGGAGTGCCATCATTCGAACTACACCGCCAGTGCGCCAAGACGGTCAAACCAATGACCTCGCCCAACCAATCGGGCCATCCTCCCATCACCAGCATCCGCCAGATGCACCTCAAGACGTTCGTTCGGAAGAGTATTCCCAAGAATTTCAGGCCACTCGATCAATACCGCGCCCTCATGAAGGGCTTCATCGAGCCCAAGTTCAAATATTTCTTCACGCGACGCCAAGCGATAAAGGTCGAAATGCGCCACCAACACACCATCGGTCACATAGTGCTGGACTAGGGTGAATGTGGGGCTTGGAACCGGGCCCTCATGCCCCAGGCCGCGAAGAATTCCGCGCGACAATGTTGTTTTTCCAACACCCAAATCACCAAACAATGCCACAAGATCGCCATCTCGCAACTGGGTCGCAATTCGTCCACCCAGCCCTTCGGCAGCGCCTAGATCAGGCAATGCACAGAGCTTTTCCGCGCAGGCCGTAACCCCGATTGAGGGTAGTCCAGTTGCGCTCATACTTCAGCGTCGCGCAAAGCCACAAACTCCCGGCACGCCCGAAACGGCTGCAATAATCAGATTTTGTATTTTAGTAGACACGGCCTATTAGTTCACCCAACTGTGAAAAACACCAACCGCATCGATGACGGGTAACGTCACCGATGCGGTCTATTTCTCGCAACTCTAGTACTTTGCTGCGTCAGTTGAACAACGTAGTTATGAATCCAACAGGATTATTTGCTAATAGCGATAGGCGTCGTTCTTAAACGGACCGGTGACCGGAATGCCCAGATAGCCTGACTGCTTGTCAGAGAGCTTAGTCAGCGATGCTCCGACCTTTGCCAGATGCAGCATGGCAACCTTCTCGTCGAGATGCTTGGGCAGGACGTAAACATCAAGCCCGTAATCACCGGTGTTGTTCCAGAGCTCAATTTGCGCGAGCACTTGGTTGGCAAACGACATGCTCATCACAAAACTTGGATGGCCGGTCGCGTTGCCCAGATTCACAAGCCGTCCTTCAGACAGAAGGATCATGCGCTTACCGTCCGGGAATTCTATCTCATCAACCTGCGGCTTGATATTCTGCCATTTGAAGTTTTTGAGCGCACCAACCTGAATCTCAGAATCGAAATGACCGATATTGCAGACAATAGCGCGGTCCTTCATCTCACGCATGTGATCGACAGTAATCACATCGACATTGCCGGTCGCCGTGACGAAGATATCACCACGCGAGGCGGCCTCATCCATAGTGACGACTTCATAGCCTTCCATGGCAGCCTGAAGTGCGCAGATAGGATCGATTTCCGTAACCAGAACACGGCAACCGGCGTTCTGGAGTGATTCGGCTGAGCCCTTTCCGACTTCACCATAACCGGCAACAACAGCGATCTTGCCTGACATCATGACGTCAGTGCCGCGGCGGATACCGTCAACGAGGCTTTCGCGGCAACCATAAAGGTTATCGAATTTAGACTTGGTCACTGAATCGTTCACGTTGATAGCAGGGAACAGCAATGTCCCCTTCTGTGCCATCTCATAGAGACGATGCACACCGGTGGTCGTTTCCTCGGTCACACCCTTCAGGCTTTCGGCGACCCTAGAATACCAGCCTGGCTGTTCGGCCAGACGCTTCTTGATTGAAGCATAAGCATACTCTTCTTCTTCATTCTCGGGATTGTCGAGCACGGAAGGATCAGTTTCTGCCTGTTTTCCTAGATGGATAAGCAATGTTGCATCACCGCCATCATCGAGAATCATGTTAGGTACTCCACCATCGGACCAGTCAAAAATACGATGGGCATAGTCCCAATATTCTTCGAGTGTCTCGCCTTTAACCGCGAAGACCGGTGTGCCTGTGGCTGCGATGGCAGCGGCAGCATGGTCCTGAGTCGAATAAATGTTGCATGAGGCCCAGCGTACATCGGCGCCCAGCGCTTCTAGCGTCTCGATCAAGACCGCTGTCTGAATTGTCATATGAAGCGATCCGGCAATACGCGCGCCCTTGAGCGGCTGGTCCTTGCCATATTCTTCACGGATGGCCATAAGGCCAGGCATCTCGACTTCAGCGAGGTCCAGTTCTTTGCGGCCCCAATTAGCAAGTGAGATATCGGCGACTATATAATCGCCATCACCGGCGGGCATATCGGCAGCGGATGACATTAACATTCTCCAATTAATTTTTGTGTGCGAACGCGGCATATAGCAGACGCACTATGATGCGACAACCAGATGATTTATGCCGGTGAGCAAACTCTCATTGTCCGTCATGGGGGCCTATACGACCGGCATCTCCGACACCTACATCGAACTTCTCTCCTTCGATGCCTACTATTCGGTCACACCGAGCTGGGAACTCACTGCGGCTCTGTACCTAATCGATGTCAGTCTAGATTCTGATCCACCACTACGATATTTCAATCCAGTGACGACGGCGTCAGGTCCAGACCGATCATCGATCATCACCATTACTCTTAGCCTCAAATGACATTTCACGATGCCTGACATCAACCCGGGTTGCGCGTTCGCCCAACCAGTTACAAAGCTCTTCAGCCACATAAACCGAACGATGCTGTCCTCCGGTGCACCCGATCGCAATGGTCAAATAGCTCTTCCCCTCTTCATTAAACCGCGGCAGAAGCAAAGCTAGAAGACTGGTTAGACGCGAAAAGAATGTCTCGAAATCTGGGTCCTCAGCGATAAACGCGGCAACATCCCTGTCCCGTCCCGTCTTCGAGCGCAACTCCGGCTCATAGTGCGGATTACGCAGGAACCGAACATCGATCACCATATCGGCATCGCGCGGCACGCCATGACGATAGGAAAATGAAGTCACGAGAACATTGGCTTCGCCAACCGGCACGCCGACGAGCAGGTTACGAAAAAATCGACCGAATTGCTGGACATTGGTCAGGCTCGTATCAATCACGATATCCGCGCCATCAAGCAGCGGGGACAGCAATCGCCGTTCGGCGACGATGCCATCGCTCAACGGCCTGTCACTCGCCATCGGATGAACGCGCCGTGTTTCCGTATACCGCCGGGCGAGCACATCATTGGCACAATCAAGGAACACCAAATCAATGCGGTTGGGGCCTTCGGCGCGGAGTTCCTCAATCTGTTGCACAAAGACATTAGCCGCAAAGTCACGGGTGCGCACATCGACCCCGATGGCCAACCCACGCCCATCAGCCGGTCCCTGCCGAATCAAACTGCCCATCAGACGAATAGGCAGATTGTCGACCGCCTCACAATTCATGTCCTCGAGTGCCTTCAACGCCGTCGATCGGCCGGCCCCAGACAGACCCGTAACCACAAGCACACGCCCGGCCAGTGAGGCATTTTCATCGGCAGTCGAGGTCTGTAATTCTGTTTGCTTAGACATCGTAGAATTTTGCTCAGAAATTTCACCCAAGTATACCGCGACAGGCGCGGTTTGCACCTAGCCGAAGCTTGTCCCGAGTACAATTTTTAAGCGGCGGCCACCGGAACAGCGACACCGTACCAATACAAGATAGGTCGTTTGCACATCAGGGTCATGGCTCAACTCTGTCCAAGGCAACACACCGGCGCCACGCCCCAGCACGCGCAACTTTTTTTCCGTGACGGAATATTGGGACATGGAGAAGTCGTGATATACCGAGTGCCAATGACCCCAGCGCGCTATTGGGGGTAAAAAACAAAATAACATCAGGGAGTAACTCACCTATGACTGAGCAGAAGAAACCCCTTGGCTTGGCCGTTGTTGGCTGCGGCACCATCGGCCGCATTCGTGCGGAATTCGCCCGCGACTATCCCGGCATCGGCTGGATCGGCCTGTGCGACATCAAGAAAGACCTGCTCGACACTCTAGCCGTAGATGTAGATGCGGATTTCAAAACCTCCAATTTCGAGGAACTGATTGCCCGCCCGGAAGTTGATGCCGTCATTATCGCGACCGATGAAAACCACCATGCTGCTCCGACGATTGCAGCAGCAGATGCGGGACACCCCCTGTTCATCGAGAAGCCGCTGGCTACAGACGCGCGCGAATCCCGTCGAGTCCTCGATGCGATCGAGACCAACAACGTCGATGCAGTGATCGGCTACACCCAGCGCTTCCGTCGCCGCTTCCTGACGGTCAAGGAACGACTGATGACCGGTCAGATAGGTGAGGTCACGGGTGTTGTCACCCGCGCGCTAATGAACCGCATGGTCCCCATCGCCACCGTCCAGCGCACCAATCAGCGCCAGAACCTCACGCCAATGGTAGTCTCAGGGACCCACGCGCTCGACATGTGCATGTGGTTGATGGAGGGCAAGACGCCGGTATCCGTCTACGCCCAGTCCAATGACAAGGCACTGTCGCAGTACGGCACCAAGGATTCGACCTTCGGCATCTTCACAATGGATGATGGCACGATGTTCTCCATGAACATTTCCTGGGCCGCCCCCGTTGTCTGGCCAGGTGCCGTCTACGGGCTGGAGATCGGAATCATCGGAGATCGCGGTGTCATCGATATCGAAGACACCCATCGTGATCTGATTATCGCCAGCGAAATCCCGCAGGGTGCTGGTTACGCGCCTGACGGGTTCACCCCGGAATACCAGCGCCATGTTGATTTTATGACCAGTTACCCGCCAGGCGATATGTACAATGGACAACTCTGGGGCCCGATGCGCGAAGAGACTGTGTCCTGGTACCAGCGCCTCTATACCGGCATGGAAACACCCCATGCCACAGCGCATGATGGTCACCGTAATCTAATCATGACCATGGCCATGGACCTGTCATCCAAACGCAACGAGCGTCTCGATATGCCGCTCAGCCTCGACGCTTTCTACGAAGACTAAGACGCCGCAGCCTTTGCAGAGACACTATTTTGTAGAATGAAAGGATCAAAGATTTCAGATGCAGGCCTAACGTCAGATCAGGTTCCTTGGGAAACAATGCTCGAACGCACGAAGGCCAAGGAACACTTAGCCTGCCAACGCATGCTGGAAGATACTGACGTTATGTTCGCGGCAGGACCGATGGCGGAAGACAATTGCTAGTTATAGTCCGGCGGCAGGATGGTTTTCATGAGAGCAAAATCTCTAAAATAAACACAAGGCATCGCCGCTAATAATCCGATGCACATATCCGGCACCCACAAATAACAAGTACGTCCCTAGCTCGTCAATGAAGGAACTATATCCTCGAAGGTTGGGTTCGTATCCGGAAACCGAGAGGTTTTTTAAAACCAACAAAAGCCTTATAATCTGTACGATTGACGCTCTGATAGCTGAACCCTATTAGTTTCCGCAGGCGGTAACCCTCAAACACACTGCCGAACGGGAGTCAGGACGGTTCATGACGTCAAAATCCAAAACCTCAAATGGTAAAGCGTCCAAACCAGATAAGCTGAAACGCGCGCCGGGGAAGCCGCTCTATGACCAAGTTGGGGAAATCGCCCGCAAGCGGTTGATCAACAATTACTGGAAACCGGGCGAAATACTTCCCAGCGAGTTTACGCTGGCAGCCGAGCTCTCCGTCAGCCAGGGAACAGTGCGCAAAGCACTCAACCACATGGTTACCGAAAACCTTCTCGAACGGCGCCAGGGTAAGGGTACATTTGTTTCCGAACACACAGAACGTCGCGCGCTATTCCTCTATTTCAACCTGAAAAGCAAAGACGGCGAACAAGCCATGCCGTTCAGTCGGACACTCGCCTGCGAACTGCGACCGGCAACTGAAATCGAACGCACCAAGCTGAAACTCGAACACGGTGCCGGCGTGGTCGCCATGCACCGTGTACGTGAATTGCAGGGTCGTCCGGTTATCGTCGAGCGCCTGACCTTGCCTCAGGAATTGTTCCCGGGTCTGGGTAGCGGTCTGGAACTGCCGGAGAATCTCTACCGTTTCTATCAGGCAGAATACGGCATCACCGTCGCCAAGGCATCTGAGCAAGTCTCCGCCGTCGCAGCAGAGGCGCTCGAAGCGCAGTTTCTGGGCATCATGCCGGAGACGCCGCTGTTGGAAATAGACCGGGTCGCGGTCACCATTGACTCGCGCCCCGTCGAATGGCGTGTGAGCCGCTGCAGCACGTCCCACCACACTTACGTCGCCGAGCGGGGGTAAACCCCGAACGCTAAAACGGAGAATGACTATGACACAGCCAGAAATCGGGATTATTGGGCTCGGCAACATGGGCCGGGGCATCGCCACCAATTTTGCCAAGGCAGGCCACGCTACAGCCGTCTGGGACATCAGCGAAGAGGCCCGCGCAAATCTTGCGGAGAACGCGAATATCCAAGTGGCCGCACCGGGTGAGATGGCTGCTGCCGGGGTGATGATGATCTATGTGGTTCCCGCCACACCAGAGATAGAAGCTTCGTTCGAAGGTGATGACGGCGTTCTGGCCCGGGCTGCTCCAGGTACGATCATTTTTGATCTGACAACCTCATACCCCGAGGACACCAAAAAAATTGCAGCGCACGCTGCAGAATTTAACATTGCCTATCTCGATGCCGCCATGAGCGGCGGTGCAACCGGCGCGGATGCCGGCACCCTGACCCTGATGATCGGCGGCGATAAAAGCGTCTTTGAGGCCTGCCGCCCAAAGCTCGAGGCGATTGCAGACAACCTGTTCTTTCTGGGAGGTATCGGCTCCGGGCACACCATGAAACTAATCCACAATATGGTCACCCATGCTCTGTTCCTCACTACCTGCGAAGCCGGACGCATGGCCGAACGGGCCGGGCTGAAGCTTTCCGACATGATCGACGTGTTCAATGTTTCCAACGCCCGCAGCTATGCCAGCGAAGCACGATTCCCACGCCACATCCTTTCAGAGAAATGGGATGCACGGTCCCGGGTCTACAATCTAAACAAGGATCTGGGCATGGTTGTGCGCATGGCTGAAAACATGGGCATGGACCCACGCTATGCCAAAGAAACCAGTGGTTTCCTTAACAAGGCCATCGACCGAGGTATGGCTGAAGATGATTACAGCCTGCTTTACAAAGTCTTCGACGACATACGCGAAGACGGATAGGATGGTTGATTAAACGACATGCAGCGGACCGCCACGTGATCAAAAATTACCGTTAGCATGTACGAAGCAATTGATAATCTGAACGTTTCACATCTTCCCAAAGATATATCTGTCCCAGCCCTCATCCTTCATTCCGAAGGCGATCTTGTCGTCCCGTTCATCAAAACCCAGTTTATGGCCGCGCGCGTACGTGAGGCAAGATTTGTTACGCTCATCAGCACAAATTATCTTATGATAAACTATGAGTACGCTTAACTTCGTGTCCTAGGAAAAATCAGTGCCCTTCAAACGATCTGAGTTAAAAACTCAGGTCATTTAAACTAGCTCCGAGGCAGATACTCGAACAATTCGTCGTGGAACTGTCCCATGGTCATTGCAACTAACGGCTGCACGGCAGCCACAAAAGCCGCGCGTTCATCCACGCTGAGTTCCAACAACTCGTTGCGCGACGGATCAAGCTTCACCATGAGCTCTGCATCCTCAGAGGCCGCAAAACTGCGTTGTGCCGGCGTGGCAAGCGCAAGGGCTTCTTGCACAGCCTGACGAACATCCTGCGGCCAAGAATCCCAGGTATCCTTATGGGCAAGCACTACACATGGTCCGAAGAAATGACCGCTCATAGTGATCCAGCGATGAAATGCGTCGATGCCGAAGTTGAAGGTGTTGGTCAGCGGGTTTTCCTGTGCATCCACACTGCCATCAGCGCAAGCACCGGGCAGTTGAGCCACATCTAGCGGCACGGGCTCGAAGCCCATAGCTGCTAAGCTTTCCTGCTGCAGCGCGCTGAACAACGTCCGGATCTTCAACCCTTTGCAATCCGCTGGCTTGCGAATTGGACGCACACCATTGGAGAAATGCCGGAATCCATTGTCCCACCAGGCAACGATCCGGAAATCGGCGGCCTCTGCCATCTTGTCGACGATCAACTCACCCAACGGACCATCCATCATCGCATAGGCTTGGGCCCGATCTCGAATCAGGAACGGCAGATCGAACAGGGCAATCTCGGGCACCTTGTCAGCGAGGTAGCTCGACGAGAAATAGCAGAGCGATGTTTCACCCGTGGCCACCATTTCAAGCAGGTCTGCTGCCTTGCTTCCCTGCTCTATTACGTTGAGCACGTGATCAAATGCGACTCTCTCCCCTAGGGATTCAGCCAGGCTCTCACCAAACACCTGCACTGCGCGATTGTGGACCGAACGCGGCCCCTGATAGCCACTGAACTTGATATCGAACTCTGCCATTTACCTAAACCTATTCCGCGGCCTTCGCCTAATATTCGTCCATCGCGTCCATCTTCGGGCAAATCATACCAAGTCGCCCAGATTCCGTTGTCCATCGGACTCCCCTTTTGAATATAAACAACACACTAGCAAAGAAACAGGCGACGGCTATTTGTGCGTCATCTCCGGATCACCCTCCGCAATCAGCCCGTTACGCACCTTGGGCATGGTCAGCGCTATATCGGTAACCGGCAGCCCATGGGTGGGTGCGATCACTTCAACGCCGAACTCTTCCATCAGCTCTTCCAGCTTGTCGACATAGATGTTCATGTCGGTCGTTGTCGTCCAGAAGAGTGCCCGTTCAGCAAACACCGCCAGTGTGTCCTTGAGGTCGAGGGATGTCGCCTCTTCGGCGAGCAATCCGCAATGCCCGTCCCAGTGATAGTGGCTGTATGCGAACCCATCACCGGGAAACAGGCAGTTAGCACCCGTATCAAAACCCCACAACGATGTTCGCAAATCACGGATTACCGGCTCGACGGCAACAAACTTCCGGTCGCCGAGATCAATTTCATCGCCAACTTCCATGGGGATCAGTCGGTCCGCATGCTTCGGGAACGCCAGATGATAATCGGCAATATCCCCGTGCACCGTGATATCGGGCCAGTTCTGAAATACCCGGCCAAGTCCACCAGAATGGGGCGTTTCCTGATGGGTGATGAAAAGATATTTAAGTGGCGCGCGACTGCCATCTAGCAGCTTGATCATCTGGCGCTCAATCTCGGGAAAATCCTTCGGGTGCCCGGTCTCGATCATCATCGAGGCTTGAGAACCACAGAGCAGAAATGCTGCATTGTAGGAATGATAGGGACGCCCCTCATATTCCTGCTCCAGGCAATCGCCCAGCCAGAACACACCGGGCGCAATCTCGCGCGGAAGCGGATTGAGTCGCTGCATGGCGCCGTCTCCTACCGTTCCAACCCGCG
>JAPKDV010000165.1 GCA_028822385.1 Alphaproteobacteria bacterium | reverse complement strand
CTTCTTATCTCGTCCGAACTTTCCGAGATATTCGCGCTCGCTGACCGGATTGCAGTCATCTACTCGGGCCGCATCATGCAGATTCTGACCCGCGAGGACGCTGACGAGGAGACTGTCGGTATTTTGATGAACGGTGGCAAAGAACAAGCAGCATGATAAATACCAATTTCAAAGAGTCACTTCATGCGTTAATAGCACCCCTAGGGGCCATTGCGCTGACTATGGCATTGGGCTTCCTTTTGGTTGCTGCAATTTCGGATGAGCCGGTGTTGGCCTACCGTGAGCTTCTGTTCGCGAATTTCGATTCCCTCAGCAACTTTGCATTGTTCCTCAATCGCGCGACGCCGCTGGTGCTGATCTCGGTGGGTATCACGTTTGCCTTTCGGGCGGGCGTATTCAACGTGGGCGGCGAGGGGCAGCTATTCGCCGGGGCGATCGCCACGACAGCCGTGGGCATCGCATTCGCCGGGTTGCCCGCCATAATCCTGTTTCCGCTTGCCGTCATTACCGGTATTGCTGCGGGCGCTGCAGTCGGTTGGGTGCCGGGTATTCTAAAGGTCAAACTGGGCGTCGATGAAGTGGTCGTGACGCTGATGCTCAATACCATTGTGCTGCTGTTCACCTCATATTTGGTTAACCAAGTGATCCGCGATACGACGGCGTACGGCGCGGTCAGTTGGAAGCTGCCGGAACATATCTGGTTGCCGACGATCCCCGGTATTCCAGGGGCCACTAGCGGATTTATGATCGCGGTGGTTCTGTCGTTGGTCAGCTGGGTCGTTCTGTTCCGCACTCAATGGGGCACCGAGGTCCGCTCAGCTGGTACGAACCTGCGCTACGCTGAGGCCGTAGGAATTGCCGCGGGCAGGCGGGTGATTACGGCGATGTTGATCGCGGGTGGCTTTGCTGGTCTCGCAGGCGCGCTTTATGTGTTGGGGATCGGGCATCGGTTTGAGCAGAATTTCTCACCGGAATACGGACTGATCGCGTTGACGTGCGCCCTTTTGGCTCGGGTCAATCCCGCTGCGTCGCTGTTCACTGCGCTGTACTATGCGTTGATGCTAAACGGAGCCGCTTACATGCAGATCTCGACCGAGGTCCCCCGCTCACTGGTTATTTTGCTCACTGGTTTACTGGTGTTGCTGATGACGGCACGTTTGACCCGCAAGGGTAGCAATAACCAAACATTCGACGCATTCTAGGAGGAATTCCCATGTCATATGAATCCTTGCTTGCCTCAGTACTGGAGCAGTCGACCCCATTAGTGCTGGCGGCACTTGCGGCAATGATCACCCTGCGCGCAAACATCCTGAACGTCGCCGTAGAAGGTATGATGCTGGTCTCGGCTTTTAGTGCCATCGCGGTCGGGTCGGCAACGGGCAGCGCGCTAGCTGGATTCAGCGCGGGCATCTTTGGAGCGGTTGGTACCTCGTTGGTATTCTCGACCATCACCTTGCGGTTCGGGGCCGGATTCATCGTTGCGGGGCTAGGGATCAACCTGTTGGCCGCAGGTGGAACACTGTTTGTACTGGAGCGCTGGTACAATAGTCCGGGTGGGCTGCGGCCGCTTGGTTTTCCTGAAATGTGGCACGTCCCGGAGGACAGCCTGTCCTTTATTCCGCTTCTGGGTCCGGCGTTAGAGGGGCAAAGCATCATCGTGCTGCTGACTGTTCTGGCCGTGCCCGCCTGCTGGGTGTTTTTGTATCGCACGCCGACGGGTTCTTATCTGCGCGCTGCGGGTGAAGACGAACACGCGGCGCGCTCCGCTGGTATCAACGTGGTGCGGATGAAATTTCTGGCCGTGACGATCAGCGGCCTTTTTTCTGGGCTCGCTGGCGCACAGCTTGCGATGGATAAGCTGCATTTCTTCCTACCCAATATGACAGCTGGTCGCGGGTTCATTGGTCTTGCTGCAACGCTGTTTGGAGCAGGACATCCCTGGGCGACAGCGAGTGCTGCGGTTTTGTTTGGCTTTTTCGGTGCGCTTGGGGATCGCCTGCAGGCCTTCGATATTCCCGCGCAGTTCGTGCTGATGCTGCCCTATCTGGTGGCGATCCTTGCCCTAACCTTTTCCCGCTGGCGGATATATGTCCGCAACAAGCCAGCTAAATTGTGAGTTTGTCTATGTCTTTACCTATTATCCTCGATTGCGACCCCGGAAATGATGATGCCCTCGGAATTCTTGTAGCAGCCGGTCATGCTGCAATTGATCTGCGGGCAGTGACCACCGGCGCCGGCCATCTAGCAGGCGACCGAACTGCGCGCAACGCCGCCATCACGCTGCACCTATCTGGTCGATCTAACATCCCCGTAGGAGCTGGCGCGTTAAATCCTTTGGTGCGCGAACGTATGATCGCAGGCGTTCTTGACATGGCGTCCGCGCTCGATCCTGAGAGGCCTGATCTTGAGGGACAGGACCTTGACTCGCGCCATTCTGCGGATCTGATCGCGCAAACTGTGCTGTCGGGAGATGTCACGACCATCGTCACCACTGGCCCGCTGACGAACCTTGCCATGGCGCTGCGCCGCACGCCTGAGATTGCGGCCACACTGGAGCGGATCGTCATGCTGGGTGGATCTTGGGGGCTAGGCAACAAGACCGCCGCTGCGGAATGGAATATCCTTTGCGACCCCGAAGCGGCACATGTCGTGCTGGGCGCGGGTATTCCAATCACGATGCTTCCGATAGACGCCCTTAGCCCCGTAGGCATCACCCCTGACCTGATCAAGCGCACCCATGCCATTGGCGGCCCGGTCGGCTCTTTTGCTACTGAACTGTTACAATCGCTGGTCACGACGTTTCGCCCTGGTATCGCCATGGCACCCAAATTCATGCCGTTAAACGATCCGGTGGCCAGCCTTGTTGCGGCGCAGCCCGAGCTGGCACAAACACAGCCTGCTCGCGTCGATATCGAACTTACTGGTCGTCACACCTATGGGCGTACTGTCGTCGATTTCGGCTTGCGTGGCGATGCGGTGGCAAACGTCGATGTCGTGACTCAGTTGGACTGCGACCGGACCCTTCATACTTTCGTCGATGCGCTAACGCGCCTCGCAAATCTAGACATATAGAAAACGGAGATTACTACCATGGCAAAACAACCGCGCGTCCTGATCGCAGGCGAATCCTGGAGCACTCATTCAATTCACCAAAAAGGCTTTGATAGCTTTACCACCACGGAATACACTGAGGGTGTGAAATGGCTGCGTGAGGCCCTTGAGGCAGGGGGGTGGGAAGTTACCTATCAACCCGCTCATGTCGCCGCTCGCGACTTTCCATTTGAGACGACAGACCTAGCCCAATATGACTGTGTGATCCTGAGTGATGTCGGTGCTAATACGCTGCTCTTGCACCCCGATACATTTGCACACTCTAAATCCTTGCCAAACCGATTGGAAACGATCCGTCAGTATGTCGAAAATGGTGGCGGCTTAATCATGATCGGCGGCTGGCTGACATTCCAAGGAATTGACGCCAAGGGACAGTATCGCGGCACGGCGATCGAGACGGCTTTGCCGGTAACCCTCGAAATAGATGATGACCGTGTGGAATGTCCTCAGGGTGTTACGCCGCAAGTGATCGATGTCAATCATCCCCTCGTTGCTGGGATCGAAGGTGTCTGGCCTGACCTGCTCGGATATAATCGGGTGACAGCAAAAGCAGATGGTGAGGTTGTCGTGACTGTAGGGGACGATCCGCTGATCGTTATCGGCACTCATGGCAAGGGGCGCAGTGTTGCATTTGCATCCGATTGTGCTCCGCACTGGGCACCGCCCTCGTTCTTGGATTGGAAAGGTTACGCCACAATGTGGCAGCGCATGACCGCATGGGCCGCCGGGCAATAATATGGTCGCCCTGAACGTCATGCGCTGGGGTGATCCGGGGGCTGCGCGCACCATGGTCGCTCTGCATGGGATCACCTCAAACGGCGGGGCGATGTGCGAACCGGCCCG
>JAPKDV010000034.1 GCA_028822385.1 Alphaproteobacteria bacterium | reverse complement strand
AGAGGCCAAGCCCGGGCGACAAAAGAGGTTACGTTTTCCGCATAGCCATCCATCGGATCCCAGCAACGAACCTCCATACCCTGGGCTAGAAAGTACGCGGCCCAAGAGGAACCAATGGTTCCTGCCCCTATAATTCCCACGGTTGTTACAGTCATTATATCACTTGACCTCATAGGCTCGGGTCAGGCCATGCCGAGGCCCGGTACAAGAAAGGGTCGGCGGATTATGAAGAAACAGGCGTTCCAGCAATTCCGCTACGAAGGTCTTTAGCAGTGAAGAAATGGCAATCCTCTTCGGGCGAGATACTCACGGAGTGAACAATGTTTGCCGGAATATAGACCAGCTGCCCTGGGCTCACTTCCGATTCCTGGCCATCAACAGTGGCTCTCAGATTCCCTTTTAGGATGTAAATCCACTGCTCGTTCGGATGTGTATGAGGCAATGACGACTGACCGGCCGGCAGTGTCATAATACCCACCTGAGTGAGTTCACCTTCAATAACCGGTCCGAATGTCTCTGCATAGCCAGGTCCCGCATCCAAGCCCTGCAACTTGTCGACGTCGAACACATAGGCACCATTGCCAGCTTTGTAGGCGCCTTCGGTCTTGGTTCCTGAATCAGTCATGATTTCCTCCTTAGATGTAAGCTTGAAGAGCACTCCAGATTAAGTCTCAATTTCAACCCGCAAGTGGTCGATGATTAGAGAAAATTATCTGCAATTCTCACGCAATTTTTATTCATAAAGAACATTCATGAAATGAATTTTTGTGTCGACGGACATCTACTTTTTACAATTCTGTGTTTAGTTTTAAATAAGTAGTGGAATTATTAGCTTCCAATATTTGACTAAACTGACATAGGCCACATTGAACTCGGTGAAATCGACGATACCCGGCTGTGTGCCAGAGTCTTCCGAAACACCCCTGCCGATGATGCTGTAAATATCTCGCCTAAACCCCGGAATGCTTTTCGTAACCATCAGCTGGCCGCTGCCCTGCTGCTCGGCAAAGCGAGCAACACGCGAACTCATCTCTTCATGGTCCATTTCAATAATTTCGCTCTTATTCCTCTCCCGCAGATTATGAAGCCAAAATTATAGCAGAAATATTCTCGGCAACCATGGGGGTCGGAATGTTGGTGTTCCGCCGCGGGACCCGTGGCATGAGCGGGGTATCCACCGCGCGCAGGCCTTCGGTGCCGTGAACCCGCCCCCGTTCGTCAGTCACCGCGGATGGGTCATACGCCGGCTCCATGGGCACGTCCCGGCATGATGCGCCAAGCCGGTCACGCTGGTACGCACGACGTGCTCGTGTGCCACATGCTCGATGTATCTATAAATGATAGAATGCGGTCTCCTTCCAACCAGACTCCGAGCATCATGAACCGAATCGCACTTCTAACCCTGGCAACCTTCACTGGATTAGTTGCCGCATACTCGCTCTGGCAAAATTTGGAAATAGGAGAACAATCCATGTTTAGCTTGCTACTGCGCGTCGCAATCACGGTTGCTGTGATTGGGACCACCTTGGTGACATGGGAAGCTTTGTTCAAAGCTAAGGCAGCACGAGAGCAGCGCCTGAGGCGGGCAGCATTGTTGATACTTGTTATTGGTGTACTCGGTATCGGTGTAAACGCCTTTATCAGCAGCCGCACCAATGATCCAGACGGACCGATCTTTGTTCTGTCCCTAATGCTTATCTTTCAGGGCTTTCTTACCGTCGCCTACGCCAGTCGTTCCGAGTGATCTCGCGACCTAAACAATTATTGCACCAGAACCGCCTATCATCATGACCGGAAACCTTCGCGGCATTATCTGGATGGCAGCGACAGGTATCCTGTTTGTCGCGGTTACTGGAATAGTGCGGTATCTGGGCACAGATATGAGCCCGGTTCAGGCCGCATTCACCCGTTACCTATTTGGTCTGCTGTTGCTGTTACCCGTGTTTCTTCGCATGGGCAGCCTTCGACGCCCAATTTCCGTGATGGGGATGCACGCCACTCGCGGGATCATACACGGAATCGGGGTGATGCTCTGGTTCTTCGCCATGGCAAACATCCCCATTGCCGAGGTGACCGCGCTAGGATTTACCTCCCCAATCTTCACCACCGTCGGTGCTGTTCTATTTCTTGGTGAGCGGTTGCACCTGTACCGGATAGGTGCGGTTTTAGTCGGATTTGGCGGCGCACTTGTCGTTCTGCAGCCGGGTTTTCAGGAAATCAATATCGGTTCAATTGCCCAGTTGGTAGCTGCGCCGCTGTTTGCTGCCTCATTCCTTATCGCCAAACGCCTGACCCGCGTTGAATCCAGCACGGCTATTGTCGCCTATCTCTCAGTCTTCGTGACACTAGTACTACTTCCCCCGGCCCTCTATGTCTGGCGTACCCCCACCATTGTCGAGCTGGGATGGCTATTCGCGACAGCAGCGCTCGCCACACTCGGACACTATACGCTGACCCAGTCGTTCCGGGCCGCTGATATCACCGTGACGCAGCCAATTCAGTTTCTACAGCTTGTCTGGGCAACCGTTTTGGGACTGGCAGTCTTCGGGGAACAACCAGAAATCTGGACCTGGGTGGGAGGAGGCATGATTGTAGCAAGCGCGACATTCATCGCACACCGTGAAGGACGGCGTCGCAGAGATCAGTCAGAAACCGTTCCGACTAGATCAACAAGCGCCTCTCGACAAACGACAGCCAAAGTTGAACACTAGAAACACAATGGGTACGGATGGAAGCTCTGCGGCGAACGTAGATATCGATATTGGGAAATTCTGGAAAGCTGTCGCCCAACGCGCTGTAGCCGCCACCATCGTGACCGCGCGAGGCAGTGCTGGACCGGCGGGTTTTCTGGGCCTTTCCGCCACTCATGTCTGCGCCGACCCTCCCACCATGCTGGTCTCGATTGACGCAAAGACTTCGGCGCTAGGTGCGATTAAGGATTCCCGGCATTTCGCGATCAACTACCTGCCCCGCGGCACCGAAGATGTGGTCGATTTGTTTTCTGGCAAGACCGACATCAAGGGCCCGGACCGTTTCGAAGCCAGTCGCTGGGGTTATCTTGCCACCGGTGCACCGGTGTTCAATGGGTCCATCGGTGTAATGGATTGCCTACTTGAGGAAACCATCGAACGGCACGGAACCATCCTCGCCCTCGGCCACGTGGTCGCAATCTCCGGTGATCCCGACGCATTTCCACTGGTTCATTTTCAGGGCGGCTACCTGGACTGATCAAAATCGCTACTGCACCGCCTGATCGTTATGCATCGTAAAAAATTGGTTCTCGGGGCGCGGCAGACCTAGGTTACTGCGCAGGGTTTTACCTTCATATTCGCGCCGCAGCAGCCCGCGTCGCTGAAGTTCCGGGGCAACCCCGTCCACGAACCGATCGATACCTTCGGGCAGAAATGGAAACATAATCGTGAAGCCGTCGCTAGCGCGGTTTTCGATCCATTCTTCCATTTCATCTGCGATGGTCTCAGCCGTTCCAACCAAGGCAAGGCCTGAATAACCACCCATCCGCTGGGCCAGCTCTCGTACGGTCAGCTTGTCCTCTTCGGCCATACGGATCGCCCGTTCGCGCCCGCTCTTCGAGCCATTGCTCTCGGGAATCTCCGGCAGTGGACCATCGAGATCAAACTTCGACGCATCAGTGCCGAGCTGGATCGACAACGATGCTATCGCACTGTCAAGATGCACCATAGAATCCAACACAGCCCGCTTCTCGTGCGCCTCTTTAACTGTATCACCAACCACGACAAGACAGGCGGGAAGAATTTTCAGATGTTCCGGATTACGGCCAAGGGTTTGCATCCGGCCCTTCACATCCGCGTAAAAAGCCCGGCCATCAGCGAGTGTTCGCTGAGCAGCAAAAATCGCATCTGCCGTTTCCGCGGCGAGTTGCCGGCCAGCATCCGAGCCGCCGGCCTGAACAATCAATGGCCAGCCCTGAACCGGCCGCCCGATATGCAACGGACCGCGCACGGAGAAATACTCACCCTTATGGTCCAGAGTGTGGAGTTTCTCTGGATCGAAAAAAACACCGGATTCTACATCGCGAATGAAGGCGTCATCGGCCCAACTGTCCCAGAGACCGGTTACCACGTCGTAGAATTCACGCGCGCGGCGATATCGGTCCGCATGGTCAAGATGCTCATCCAGCCCAAAATTCTTTGCTGCATCTGGATTGGATGTGGTCACGATGTTCCAGCCGGCGCGCCCACCCGAAATATGATCGAGGGATGCAAACCGGCGGGCCACATGAAACGGATCGTCGAATGAGGTCGAGCCTGTCGCAATCAGACCAAGATTTTTGGTGACCATGGATAGTGCGGACAACAGCGTGAAGGGCTCAAAAGATGTCGCCGTCGCGCTGCGTTTGAGCGCATCTATCGGCATGTTCAGAAGCGCCAGATGGTCCGCCATGAAAAAGGCATCAAACCGTGCTTCCTCGAGCCGCTGGGCAAACCTCACAATGGCGCGAAAGTTGAAATTCGCATCAGGCGTACCGCCTGGATAGCGCCAGGCCCCAGTATGGATACTAATCGGGCGCATGAACGCCGCAAGGTGAAGTTGCCGTGCCGCGGTCATAATCCCATCTCTGTTTTTATTCCAATTCTCTCATTCACTAAATAGTCCCAATGACACGTCAATACAGCGGTCCGAAATTTGGCGGAGGCACACGTCGACGTGAGACTGCTTCATAAGCTGATGCGATACGAAGCAAACTGTCTTCGGTTCCCGGCTCCGAGCGGAAAACCAGTGAGAACGGCAAACCCGGCTCGGCCAATTCGGTCGCCACGCGCGACGGTTCAGACACATATTTTGTCTCGTCTTCGTTCAACTTGTGAACCGGGTCATAGGCAGTGGACACGTAACCCGCCGGGACCAGAATTTCGGTCAGGCCCGCATTCGGACCATAGAGACTCTCGGGCCTCAGATTGTTAGATGTGTCGTGCTGAAGCGGCCCTCCAATGATACCTGGCGGCCAGGGTGAGTGCAGGCGGACAAAGGCGTCGAGATCGTTTTCGATCAGCACCATCATATCGACCCGGCGGAGCATTTCGCGCAGCATAATCCGTTCATTGACGCCCTGGCGGCCGTCCAGCGCATTGCGCGGATCCGAGGTTTCCTCCCAGTTCTTGAAGGCCGACCGCTGGTCGTCGCCCCAAAACTTCGAACGCGCGTTAAGTGCCGCCCAGTTGTCGAGCGCCTCATGAAACCCGGCTGCTTTCCAGTCTTCTGCTCGGCGCATCAAGTACTGACTGATATGAAAACGGAAGGTGGTGGCGAGTTCTTGATGCTGAATTGTCGCGATATCAAAATTGGCCGGTGGCTCTATAGCACCCTCGGCGAGCCCGACGCAGTAGTCGATGGAATCCATCGTGCCATTACCGAAGATTTTACCCGGCTGAAATTCAGTTGGCCGGATTGCATCAGCAAATTCCTTAAAAAGCGGCGTTCCATCCGCGCGAAGTCGAAAAAGCACATCTGGCATGAACACCGGAAGAAGCTTTGTCAGCGCACGGCGAAAGTCTGGCGCCAGCTGTTCCAAATCGGGGTCAGCCGTCCAAAGAATATCACCAGACTCGACAAGAGTAGCGCCCAACTGCCCACCCAGGACATTTTTTATCTCAGCTGTCACAGCATCAACGATCGGCTTTTCGGTCAGGGAGTCTTTCGGATAGACCATCGATTCTCGCACCACACCAAGACGGATACCCTTGAGGGCACCTGCAGAAACATCGTGGGACAAATGAGACACGTAAGGCGTGTCGAGCACCGAAGAACGCGGCACCGTGGTATAGGGATCCCGCGGATCGTAATAGCCGTTCACCGGGTCCTTGAGCGCATCGAGTATCTTTGCGCAGTCCGGCAACGAGCGCCCGTGAATGCCCGATCGATCGCAATAGATATCTGCACCAATTGCCCCCCCGTCAAAACCGATCATCGATTTGTGGGGCAGGATCAGAGCTACTGAATTGTGGTTTGACGGACCGCGACAGGATGCCCGGGTTTCCTCACCCAAACTCGCCATCACCAGATTGGTACTGACCGACAGCGCCGAACCCGAACTCGAACCCAGAGAGGCTGCGCGAGTTGTGTCATAAGGATTTGAAGGATTGCCGCCCCAAGTTGCCCGCTGATAACCCAGGGTCGAAGGCAGAACCTTGGCCGGGTGATTGCGTCCGCCCGGGTCGCCAGCGCGGCCGTTATATTCTGTATTCAATGCCTTGGCAAAAATGATTGCCCCCTTCTTGCGCAACTGGTCTACCAGCACATGATCGCGAGCAGGAAAGTCATTGTCATAAGCTGCATCCGCACCACCAGTGGAACGCATATCCATAGTGTCGAACGGATCCTTGAACGAGAAGGTCACACCATACATTGGCAGCGCATCGAGATCAGGTTCACTACCGTATTCTGCATCGAGCTCTGCCGCACGTTCGAGAGCATCGGGGAACTGACGGTACATTTCACACACTGGCGGCGCCCCATCGGGCAGTGGACCCTCGGAGGGGTGCTTGTCGTTGTCGCCCCAACACGTCACTGAACGCTCGCCACGAATGTTGAGAGTAGACAACGCGTTTACCTGCCCTGACTTAGGAATTCCCGTGACCATGCCGAACTGCTGCTGCACGTCTGGCTTGGAAGCCGTGGCCTCCATGCGTCCAAACTCCAGCGGAGGGCCTTTATACTTATCGAGATTAGGCAGGACGTCGGAGATAGGAACGGTCTCGGTGGGAAATTTTAGGGGCGCACCGGCACGTACCACGCCGGTTGCTTCAGGAACCGGCATGCCATCTGC
Source organism: Alphaproteobacteria bacterium (assembly GCA_028822385.1). Taxonomy (GTDB): domain Bacteria; phylum Pseudomonadota; class Alphaproteobacteria; order UBA6615; family UBA6615; genus JABJAG01. The sequence goes on along the minus strand of JAPKDV010000034.1, from coordinate 11,975 downwards.
GGTCACCAGCATGCTGGAAACCCCGTTATAGGCACGTGCCCTGTCTATATATTGCTGCACCACAGCGACCAGCGTGGTCTCGCCCGCGCGAATGGCCGCGTGCAAATCATCGATTGATGCCTCAACGACATCAAATTTTACTGAACCCGTTTCCATTACGCCCACCCCTTCAATTGATTTAGCTGATGATGTCTCGGCCAAACCAAAAAATCCAGTCATCGGGGACGTAAACTCGCTCTTTGCTAAGCCTTAAAAAGTGCCTGATCGAGATCTGCGATAATATCATCAGCGTGCTCGATACCAATCGACAACCGCACATAGCCCGGCGTGACACCCGCCTGAAGAAGCTCGTCGGCCTGCATCTGACTGTGTGTGGTCGAGGCCGGGTGAATGGCCAGAGACCGCGCATCACCAATATTGGCTACGTGATAGAGTAATTCCAGAGAATCGATTAGCTTCTTTCCAGATTCTAAGCCGCCCTTTACCTCAATCCCGATCAGACCGCCATACCCGCCATTCAAATGCACATCTGCTCGACGACGGGCCTCGCCGTCCATCAGGCCCGGGTAAATGACACGCTCGACCTTGTCATGGCCATCGAGAAACGCCGAAACCTTCACAGCGTTCTCACAATGACGTTCCATGCGGAGCGCCAAAGTCTCCAATCCCTGGATAAAATTAAACGCATTCTGAGGTGACATGGCCGCGCCGATATCACGCAACAGAGTTACGCGCGCCTTAAGAATATAGGCGATCGGTCCCAGCGGCTTCACGGCTTCCGTCCAGACCGCACCGTGATAGCTCGGGTCAGGCTCGTTCAGCATCGGAAAGCGCTTTGCATTGGTTTCCCAGTCGAAATTTCCGCCATCGATCAGTATGCCGCCAATCGAGGTGCCATGGCCGCCGATATATTTGGTGGTTGAATACATGACAATCGCAGCGCCATGGTCCAGTGGGCGACAGAGCAACGGTGCAGCCGTGTTGTCCATAATCAGTGGCACACCAAGCTCACGGCCGATGGCCGCAACCTCGGAGATCGGGAACACCTGCAGTTTTGGGTTTGGCAGAGTCTCGGCGTAGTAAGCGCGTGTCTTATCGTCGGTTGCGACGCGAAAGGCTTCCGGATCGGCGGGATCAACGAAACGGGCTTCGATCCCCATATCTCGCATGGTGTTCTTGAACAGGTTCCAAGTTCCACCATAAATATCAGTGGAGCAGACAAAATTATCACCGGCGCGTGCAATGTTCAAAATTGAAAACATCGACGCCGACTGCCCCGAAGCCAAACCAAGCCCAGCGACACCTCCCTCGATTGCCGCTAGGCGTTGCTCAAGCACATCCACAGTCGGGTTCATGATCCTGGTATAGATGTTTCCCAGTTCCGCCAGTGCGAACAGGTTGCCCGCATGCTCGGTATCGCGGAACTGATAGCTCGTCGTCTGGTGAATCGGCACAGCAACGGATCCGGTGGTTGGGTCGGCACGATGGCCCGCATGCAAAGCGAGGGTCTCAGGGTGCGTAGTAGTCATTTTAAAACTCCCAATATCTATACATGCGTCATAGGCGGCCCGAATAAGACCTCTATTCACACTGTCATTAAGTATTTAATTTGATTGCACTGCAGATTAAGGGGTTATTAAGATTTGTCCAGTAAAGCTATTGGATGAAACTGTATCACCATTCATAGCCCGGGCCTTTACGCGCCATCCCGTCATACAGATCGAGGCAGCGATTCATCCAGGCGTGGATCGGATCATCGGACTTCACCAACGCAAACGGGCTCATCTTGCGGGCCCAGACGAAGGTCCCCATAATCAAATAGTCCGCATATAATGGGGTCGCTCCACCCAGAAACAGTTGGTTGTCCAGTAACTTTCGTAGCGGCTGAAGACGTTCGCGAAACGAGATCACACGCTGCTCACGGTCCGCCTGAATTTCAGCAAGGGGCTTGCCGAAGCGGGTTTCGCGGTTTTCGGAAAAGTAGGTTTTGTCCTCGGGTGTTAGATGGTCATGAATGTCCTTCAAGATCATTGACATGGCCAAAAGGTGAACCCCACCCTGCCACCAGTGGCGTACAAACCCGGTCAGCGCTTTGCCGACCGCACCACCAAACAAGGAAGGACTATCGGGATAGGTCTCTTCAAGATACTCAGCAATAGCCCAGCTATCATGAATCCAAGTTTCGCCATCGCGGATCACAGGTACCGTCGGATAGGACCCATCGCGAATATCGCGAATCCCGGTGAAGGAAACCGGGATCGTCTCGAACAGCAGGTTCTTATGGGCAAGAGCCGGACGCACTCTCCAGCAATGTGTCGAGAACCGCCGGTCATCCGCACCAACCAGATCATAGAGAATGATCGCCGACATCAGAGACGTCAGGCAGGCTCAACTGGCAGGGCACAGCCAACGACAGAATCGCGGGTAATCAAAGCGGCAAGGTCATCTTCGCTCAAGCCTTCTGTTCCCGCAGGGCGCATCGGCATGATCACGTAACGCAAATCTGCGTTACTGTCGTGAACCGCTATATCGACAGTCTCAGGAATCTCCACCCCAAATTCGCGCAGCACTTTCCGTGGTTCGCGGACAGCACGCGACCGATAAGCTTTGCTTACATAGAATGCCGGTGGTTCACCGAGCAACGAGCGTGGATAACAAGAGCAAAGCGTGCACACGACCATATTATGCCGTTCCGGCGTGTTCTCGATCGTGACCAGCGCTGCTTCGGTGGCCTCGATACCAAGCTCCGCCGCTGCGGCCTTGGTGTCGTCCAACATGCGCTCCTTGTAAGCGGGATCGATCCAGGCACGGGCAATCATTCGAGCCGCTTGATGCGGGCTGCCGCGCTCGTTGAATTCCATACGGGCGCGAATTTCGTCAGCTGTCATGACCCCCTGCTCTATCAGCAGGCCCTTCAGCGCCAGAAAGCGCGCTTCACCTTCAGTGAGTTCAAGGTCATCATCCTCACGGGTTGTCGCATGGTTATCATGATCATGATTATGTTCGTCATTGCTCATCATGCTTCCTCTTCAGCCAGTGCTAACCAATGGTCGTAAATTTCAATTTCAAGCACATCTCCGGGCGTACCGTCGTAGTCAGGCCAAATATCGTGCTGTCTGAATTGTACCCGATATAGCGGAATCGAAGGCAATCCCCAGCGGCCATAAGCCTTATTTTCGGGATTTTCAAACATACCGCAAAAGCGCTCGATAGTACCCGTCTTGTGACGCACATATGTTGGAGTGCGAACATGTCCGGGCTTACCTATATCAAGGATGCGTACCCGGTCTCCCACTCTATAGGCTGCGATCTGATCAGACATGGTCACGGGTTCCAGCAGTAAGAATTTTTTCCGCGCGCTTGTCAAAGCCATCCGCGTCCAGCACGCCTTTCTCAATCAATAATTGCACCATCCCGTCGAGGCGCCGTCCATAAAAGGTAGAGTCGGCGTAATACTCAGCAGACATTTCCTCGACTGTACGACGAAACTCGTCAGTGACGACTATCCCCTTCACCTGAAGCAAATTGAATGTCGCAATCATCTGCTTTTCCCAGAAAAGCTGATCGCGCCCCTCCTGGGGCACCACTCCGGCCGAATCGCCGCCAATATCAGTTATGAGCTTTTCCGTCATGGATTTGTCCTGCTTGTGGTTCCGTTCTTTCTTCAAAGCTTCCTAACAGCGCTGTGGGAGACACATCCCATTCGTGCTGATAGGCTAGGCCATAGACAACATAAATAATGAACGCCAGCGCAGTGCGCTAGAGACGAATTAAAGGTTCTTGGTCATATTTGAAAGTCTATCCCAATTCGTCGCCTCACGTGCCCTCAAAGGCCAGCCTGTGTAATAAACTTGGTGTTGAGATAGGCTTCGATGGCTTCTGAGCCTCCTTCTGAGCCATAGCCGGAATCCTTGACTCCACCGAACGGCGTTTCGATTAACCCTATCCCATGATGATTGATCGAGACCATGCCGCTCTCGAACGCGGCTCCGACAGCTTCCGCCGTCTTGGCCGAGGTTGTGTAGGCGTATGCCGCCAGTCCGTAGTCGAGGCGATTGGCTTCAGAAACGACCGCATCAAAATCCGAGAAGGACGAGATAGGTGCGACCGGGCCGAACGGCTCTTCGTTCATGATCCGTGCATCCAGTGGCACATCGGTCATCACGGTCGGCTCAAAGAAATAACCTTTGTTGCCTTTGCGCTTACCACCGGTCTGAAGCGTGGCACCCTTGCTCACGGCGTCGGAGACAAAGCCTTCAATGGCATCAACCCTGCGGTCATGAGCAAGCGGCCCCATCTTGTTGGCTGGGTCCATGCCGTCACCCACTGCTAGGGTAGCGGCGAATTCGGTGAAGCCCTCAACGAACCGATTGTAGTGCTTCTCATGCACCAGGAAACGAGTCGGCGAGACGCAAACCTGACCTGCATTGCGGAACTTGTTGGCCGTCAGCACCTTGAGTGCGACCTCCACATCCGCATCCTCAAACACGATGGCCGGAGAATGACCGCCGAGCTCCATGGTCACACGTTTCATGTGCTGACCGGCTAGTGCAGCCAGCTGCTTGCCGACAGCCGTGGAGCCAGTGAAGGTTACCTTGCGGATCGTGCGATGGGGAATAAGGTACTCGGAAATCTCGGAAGGAATGCCATAGACCAGATTGACCACACCATCGGGCAGACCTGCATCAACGAAGCATTTAACTAGCGCCGCACAACTTGCCGGCGTTTCCTCCGGACCCTTGAGAATAATCGAGCAACCAGCTGCTACTGCACCCGAAACCTTACGAACGGCCTGATTGATGGGGAAGTTCCAGGGTGTAAATGCCGCGACCGGGCCCAAAGGTTCTTTCACCACCATCTGGGTTACACCGGCCATGCGCGCAGGGATTACCCGACCATAGGTGCGGCGCGCTTCCTCAGCGAACCAGTCGATGACCTCGGCACCGAACATCGTCTCTCCCTTGGCTTCGAACAGTGGCTTGCCCTGCTCCTGGGTCATTATAGCGGCAATGTCATCCGCACGTTCACGGACCAAGTCTGCCGCCTTGCGCAGAACCTTGTAACGCTCCATCGCCGACACGGCTTTCCAGGTCCTAAACCCTTTCTCAGCAGCCTCAAGCGCCACATCCAGATCCGGAATCCGAGCATGGGCAACATTGCCAATTGGCTCTTCTGTCGCCGGGTTGAGAACATCTATCGTCTCTCCGGCTCCCGCTGGAAGCCACTTGCCGTCGATGTGAAGTTCGGTGTTCGGATAAGCGTTGGTCATTGAGGTGTTCCCTGAGAAAGCTATTTCTATTTGAACTACGTACATTGTCTCACATCATGAACCAAGAAAAGAGTCCAGTCAGCAACAACATTGCTGATTAGTTTACACTTTAGACAGCTTCCGCCGCCGCACTGGCCCGTGCGTTCAGATCGTTGAAATCATCTGGCCAGTTGTCGGCCAGCCAGCGCAAATAGGTCTTCATATTTGCCGGATCAATGCGTAGCGAGCTTTTAATCTTATCTACTTCGGGCTGCGCCTCAATGGTTAGTTTGAGAGAGTCATTAAAACGGTTGATCATGTTGAACATGCTACAAATCAGAGTGAGCTCGACGATCTCTCCCTCATTAAACTGTGCCTGCACTCGTTCATAAACATCATCGCGCGCGGCCGCCGTGTTCTTGGTCATATGCTCGGCCCACTCAATGGCGGCCCGTTCTCCTTCGTCAAAAAGATCCGAGGTCATATAATCGTCAGACGACATCGCGATCACCTGCTCATGGGTGATACCCGCGGCCTCACCCAGCGCCGTATTGTGCGCAAAACAATATTCGCAACCATTGATGTGGCTGGTCTTGATAATAACCATTTCCTTGATTTTGCCCGACAGGCGTACCCCCGGCCATTCACGCTGGTTGCCTGCCTGGAAGGGCAGGAACAACATCGCCAGATAGGGCACATGAGCCATGGTGCGATAGGCGTTCGGCACCCGACCAATCATACCCGTAACCGCCTCGAAAAAGCCTTTCAGTTCTTCGGGTGCATTCTCTGGATTTATAACTGGTATTCTGGCCACAGCGTGTTCTCCCATTTTCGTGTTTGTCCGACGACGCGAGTTTTGCCTTTAACGGCTCCGCGCGTATTGCATCAGCATATCTTCATCAATTTCAACCCCGAGCCCGGGACCATCAGGCGCAGAAATATGACCTTCACGCACGATGATAGGATTGCGGACCACATCCGTCGCCAGATATGGCGTTGTGGGACTGACGCCCCAGGCCAGAGTCGGCGCAGCGGCTGCCAAATGCAGTACGGCAGCACTGGACACACTGGTCTCGGCTGTCTTGCCGGCTAGGTTCACGCTCATGCCAAGTTCGGCAAATAGCTTTGTCGCCTCATTGGCACGGGTGACCCCGCCGAGCTTGATCATCTTGACGCTGCCGCCCTGGGCAGCCCCCAAATTGTGGTGACGGCGCACGTCATCAAAACTATGCAAACCTTCATCCGCAGCGATCGGACAGGACGCCTCTCTGGCGATCATCACCATACCCTCGACATCGTGGCCATGCAGCGGTTGTTCGAGGAAATCGAGAACCGAGCTGGCACCATGCGCAAACGAGACCGCTTCATCCCGGTTCCAACCCTGATTGGTGTCCGATGAAAGCTGGACCGCTCCGGCAAGTGCCTCGCTGATTGCATTAGTGCGCGCGATGTCCTGATCCACCGGCTTCCCCCCAACCTTGATTTTCATGGCCGCATAACCTTCGGCTGCACCATCCTGCGCGTCCCCGACATCGGTCACGAGATCACCGGTTGCCAGCATCTTGACCACCGGCATGCGCTCACGCTGCACGCCACCAAGAAGCTCCGAGACAGACTTCTGCTGCACCTTGCCGGCGAGATCATAAAGCGCAATCTCGAGCACCGTCTTAGCGCTCGCATTGCCGTAGAGACGCCAATCCATTTCTTTCATATTATCGATGAATTCCACAGGATCACGCCCCATCAGGAATGGAGAAAGATAGTGGATCGCCGCGACCATGCTCTCGGCCGTCTCACCGGTCATGGCCGGCGAGGACGAAGCTTCACCCCATCCCACAAGGCCGATATCAGTCTCGATCCGCGCAAACACGTTCTCTGAAATTGAGATTTCAACGCCCGACATCTTGAACGGTCGCAGCAGCGGCAAGTCAGCGACGATGGATTCAATCTTGGTGATTTTCATGAGCAGGCTCCTAGCAGCTCGTATTTCTGACCGCGCCCGACGGCGCGCCACGTTCAAACCATATCCAATTCCGACCCCGGTACCGAGCAAAAATTAATACCACTCGGTCTCGGTTTAGTCGTCGATTCCAATTTGCGTTAGCGCAGCTTCTGATTATCGTGGTGAACAGATACTTCTTGGGAGAAAGTACATGAAAAAAACCGATAGCTATGCGCGAGCCTGTGCCGAATGGACCTGGGATATTCCCGAACGTTTCAACATGGGGGTTTCGGTCTGCGATGTGCAGAATCAAAGCGCGACTGCGCTCATTGTTCCGCAACAGGATGGTGGCCAGCGCGACTATTCGTTCGGAGATCTCAAGAAACTGTCGAGCCGGCTTTCCAATCTGCTGCTGGCACATGGGCTGGAGCGGGGTGATCGCGTTGCGGTGCTACTCCCTCAAATGCCGGAAACACTGGTCGCCCATATCGCCGCCTACCGTGCGGGTTTCATCGCCATGCCGCTGGCGCAGTTATTCGGCCCGGATGCCCTCGAATATCGCCTTTCTGACAGCGGCGCACGGGTGCTTATCACCGACCGGGCAAGTTGCACCAAAATCTCGGAAATCCGCGATGCTCTGCCCGATTTGGAGCTCGTCCTCTCGGTCGATGGCCCGGCCGATGATGGCGCGGGGGGTGCCCGCGACTTCCACGGAGAACTCGAACGGGCAAAAGACAGCTTCGCCGCGGTCGATACGGACAACAATGACCCAGCCCTGCTAATCTACACATCAGGAACGACCGGCAACCCCAAGGGAGCTCTACTTCCACACCGCACGATGCTTGGGCATTTGCCGGGGGTCGATTTCATTTTTGATTTCCTGCCCCAGCCCGGGGATATTTTGTGGACACCGGCAGACTGGGCGTGGATCGGTGCGCTGATGGATTCCGCGATGCCCGCGCTCTATCACGGCATTCCTCAGGTGGTGAACCCGCTAGGTCGATTTGATCCAGAAGCGTCGTTCGACCTAATAGCCCGTTATGGCGTACGCAATGCGTTTGTGCCGCCCACAGCCCTGAAAGTTATGCGTCAGGTTGAAAAACCGCGTGAGCGCTGGGACTACAATCTACGGTCCATGTTCTCTGGCGGAGAAGCCCTGGGCACGTCGCTGATGGATTGGGGCCGCGAAAATCTGGGCGTGACCATCAACGAGGCCTACGGCCAGACAGAGTGCAATGTCATTGTTGGATGCTGCGCTCCTATCATGACCCCGCCGGACGGATCCATGGGCCGCGCTTCGCCCGGCCACAACCTGAAAATTCTCGACGAGGACGGCAACCGTGTGCCTGCGGGCGGGCTTGGTACAATCTGCGTTAAGGCGCCCGACCCAGTGATGTTCCTCGAATATTGGAAGAACCCCCAGGCCACCGAAGAGAAGTTTATCACCGACGCCAATGGCGACCGCTGGCTCGACACCGGCGACAAGGCCACCATGGACGAGGATGACTGGATCTTCTTTGTCGGCCGCGCCGACGACGTGATCAATTCGGCGGGCTACCGCATCGGCCCAGCCGAGGTCGAAAACTCACTTTTGTCCCATCCCGCAATCGCATCGTCTGCGGTGATCGGCATTCCCGACGAAGCACGGGGCGAATTGGTGAAGGCATTCATCATTCTCAAAGACGGTGAAACTCCTTCCAGCGAACTCGCTGCCGAGATCCAGAATTACGTGAAGAAACGCCTGGCAGGACACGAATTCCCGCGCGCGTTGGAATTCGTGGCCGAGCTGCCCATGACCGCGACGGGCAAGATTCAGCGCAAGGTACTCCGCGAGCGCGATGCAGCGAAAGTTGCCGCATCGTGAGAGTCGTGCCAATCGGCGTGGCGGGTCAGAAGGATTAGATCATGGCAAAATTTTCCCACCCGGATGTGTTCCTCGACCGAGTCGATCAGGAACTAGGAGTCAGCGAATGGGTGCACATCGACCAAACCATGATCGACACTTTTGCCGATGCCACGGGCGATCACCAATGGGTGCATGTGGATGCCACACGCGCCGCCCAAGAAATGCCCGATGGCAAAACGATCGCCCATGGTTTCCTCGTCCTCTCGCTGCTCGCTAGTATGAGCTACGAGATATTCGAGGTCGACAACGTCGCCCACACGATTAATTACGGGCTCAATAAGGTGCGGTTCACCGCAATGGTGACGGTTAATTCGCGGATACGGTTACGCCAAACCTTGGCAAGCGCCAAAAAACGCGATGACGGGTCGGTGCTGCTCGCCCTTAATGCGATCATTGAGTTAGAGGGCAGTGAACGGCCCGCGGCCGTCGCGGAAAACCTACGACTACTTTTCCCTCAACCAGCCTGACGCCGAGGAATACCGCCAATCGTGACCCAGTGATAGCGTTCGTCGAGCAACGGGGATAACGGCCGCCGTTTCCCATCCTCGAGCGCAATCCACAAACGTAAAAGCAAGCGCTTGCGATCCGGTTTGTCCCAGTCCTCGAACGGGGACCGCCCGTGCAACGTAGTGTGGTTATTGATAAACTGCATATCGCCCGGCTCAAACGTCATGGTCAGCCGCATTTCTGGGCGTTCGGCCACCGAATGCGCAAATTTGAGCGCCTCCCATTGCTCCGGGGTTGGCGAGAGTTCTTCACCATGACGTGTTGTGGAGCTGACAAAGAAACAATTGGTAAACCGCGAAGTGATTTTGCCCTCCACCACCGAAAACATAGGCACCTGATACCAGGGTTTCTGTCCCTCCGGTTCGTCACCGCGCCAGTCGACATTAATGGGTTCGTAGAGACGCGGCAGGAGATGGGGGCGTTCCTCGCGAATGACATTGTGCATGGCGAGAGCGCTGACAATGTGGCTTTCGCCACCCTGGCGCGCATCGTTGACGCAGAACAGACCCAGAATATCGGTGGGCAGCTGGTCACAGTGGAATTGTAGTTCGCCAGCCGTTTTGTAGCCCCGTACATCGGGGTCGCCCATCACGCCACCCTCGTTCTGCACATAGCCAATAAGGTCGCCGCGCGGGCTTTGTGAAACCGAAATACCTAGATAGCATCCGATACCCCAATAAATGATTTCGCATTCCTCTTTAGTATATCGTGCCCGGGGCAAGCCACGCAGCAACGCCACTCCTGTGCCGTTACAGACCATATCGCGGGCATAGGCGAGTTTGGCCCGCAGGTGTCCGAGCGGGAAACGATCTTTGTCAAACGGGACCTCACTTCCGTGCGATTTTACGACAGCCAGCGCCGCATCAATCTCGGCAATGTCGGAATCCACGAGACGGACGATCCAGTCATCGCCGCCCTGCAAATCCTTGCCCAGCCAAACATCAGGTCCCTGCAGCTGCTCGGTCACCATGTCGATCATCAACGCCGTCCCCCACCTTTCCGCTGAACGTTGCCCACAGGGTCCTGAATAGTATGAGAGCCGTCAAGTCGTGACCAAGGACACGTTGTCCCGCACGCGACACGTCAGTACCGTGGCTGCCAATATCATGATGAACGGGTTTTTCCGTCCCAAGGGGTGCAAGCGACAATGCGACGATCATGACCACAACGGCCGGCGTACGCGATCTCCTGCGTGATACACAGTTTTTACGCATCTGGCTGGTCGGTATTTTCAGTGGCGTCGCACGCTGGCTCGAAATGCTGGTCGCTGGCGTCTACGCCTTCGACACAACCGGATCACCATTCCTTGTTGCCTTACTGGTCATCCTGCGCATGGCACCACTTGTGGTGCTCGGTTCGATTGTCGGCACCTTCGCTGACCGCTTGCCGCCCAAGCTTCTCCTAAGCCTCACCATGGCGGGTGCCACGGTCGTCTCGGGTACTGTGTTCGTGTTGTTCCTGGCAGGCTATGATTCCTACTGGGTTGTCGCCTTTGCGTCCTTTGTCTCTGGCCTAGTCTGGACCACAGATATGCCACTCCGCCGGCGCGTCCTAGGCGATATCGCCGGTATGGAACGCATCTCGGTGGCCATGGGCCTAGACGCCGCCAGCAACAACGGTACCCGCATGCTGGGCCCACTACTCGGCGGGTTGATCTTTCAATGGTTGGGCGCCGGTGGTGCATACCTGCTCAGCGCAGTGCTCTACACCGCATGCGTTGGCCTTCTGATTTTTCTATCCGTCAATACCGGACAAACCCTTGTGACACGCGCTTCGTCCCGGGTACTCGACGACCTACGTGCCGGCTTCGCCTACGTAGCTCACAATCGCGATGTCTTGCGCATTATGCTTGTGACGATTGTATTTAACCTCTGGGGTTTCCCGTTCCTGGCCATGATCCCCGTTGTCGGGCGCGACGAGCTACATATCTCGGCAAGTCTGATTGGCGGACTGACCGCGATCGAGGGAGGTGGCGCGTTCTTGGCCGCTCTGCTTATAGCGGCACGCGCACGTATCCCAAGTTATCGCCGCCTCTACTATTTTGGCATGCTCGGCTATCTGTTCGCCGCTTTCACTGCCGGCTGGATGATGGATGTGGTGCCCATGGCGCTTGTGTTCATTGTCGTTGGATTGTGTGCAGCAGGGTTCTCTACCATGCAGTCCACACTGATCTACACAGTCGCACCGCCAGAGATGCGCGGGCGCCTGTTCGGCGTTCTAGTAATCTGCATCGGCAGCGGACTAGTTGGCTTCGCCAATATCGGTCTGATGGGTGAATTGTTTGGTGGCTCGACCGCGATGCGCATCGTCGCCGCCGAGGGGGTAATCCCCTTGCTGCTCATCGGGTTAGGCTGGAGAGAACTCTGGGCGCG
>JAPKDV010000164.1 GCA_028822385.1 Alphaproteobacteria bacterium | reverse complement strand
TCGGCGAGGTTTACGGCGTCATGGATGCCGCAGTTCATACCCATGCCTCCGTTCGGGCTATTGAGATGTGCGGCATCTCCCGCCAAAGCGACCCGTCCCACACAGAACTTCGTGGTTACCCGCTGGTGCACCCGGTACATGCCGCGCGCCTGTACATCGTATGCCTCAACCCGCGGGACAATCGCATTGAAGTGATCCTGTATTGCAGCGTCGGTTAGTGATTCTTCCGGGGAACGACCTGGTTTTGGTCGAATTCCCGACCGCCACTTCCCGGGCACACGCAGAAGGCTGAAGTTACCCTCGTCGCTCCAAACATAATTCACATCCGACAGGCCCTCGTGGTGATCCTCGAACGGAAAATCTCCGATGGTCGCTACCAACAGAAGGGTCTCGTATGTCTTGCCGGCGAAGTCCAGGCCCAGCGCTTTACGCACAATGCTATGGGCGCCGTCGGCTCCCACAAGGTAGCGCGCCGAAATCACCGATTGCTCGCCCATTTCGTCCACGGTCGCAGCGACGCCCGCATCATCTTGATCAACGGCGGAGACCGAGGCCCCAAACCGCACTGACGAGGCGTCAATTTCAAGAAGCCGCTCGGTCAGGAAACGAACCGCGTGCACTTGCTCACATTGAAGCCTGTAGGGATGTCGTGTTTCGCCGTGCAGAAGACCAAGGTCAAAAACAGCGCGCTCTCCAGTTTCCTTGATGCGCTGCTGCCAGGTCGGTGCGCAATGACCATTTGCAATCAAATGATCCGCAACGCCAAGGTCGTCCATGAAATCCAGCGTCGGTGGGTGCCAGGTTGTTGCCCGCAGATCGTGCGGGACGTCTGGTTCACGCTCCAGAACCGTTACCGGGATCCCGGCCAGGGCCAAACTGTAGGCACAAGTCAGCCCAACTGGGCCAGCGCCAACGATCAGAATTCGGTCATCGATTTTGGTCATTGCGCAGGAATAGACCTGTGCAGCGTGGGTGCCAAGTTTCCCCCAACAAGAGGAACCAACCCACTGTTATTTACAATATATTCCCAGAATATTTCGGTTTTATCCTACCGAGATATGCAACTGGAGGGCCCACTATCCGCTAGTGCAGAGGGCTTAACGAGAACTCTGGTTACTAGACCATTTCGCTGACCTAGGCGCCCATCGCTTCGGCGCCCTCCTCCTCGGTGAACCTACGCCTAGTCGCGTCGCCCTTGATCTTCATCACATACCCGATCACTTCGGCGACCGCTTTGTAGTGGTCCTCTTGAACCTCGTGGTCGATTTCGACCGTCGCATAAATGGCGCGGGCGAGCGGCGGATTTTCGATAATTGGAATATCGTGCTCTTCAGCGGTCTCACGGATTCGTAAAGCAACGTCGTCCTTCCCCTTTGCGACCAGCCTAGGCGCAGCCATTGACGCCGCTTCGTACTGAAGCGCGACGGCGTAATGGGTCGGGTTGGTGATAATCACGTCGGCTCTGGGAACCGCCGCCATCATTCTCTGGCGTGCGCGCTCCGCGCGAAGGGCCCTAATTCGTGCTTTTATTTGCGGATCCCCCTCCGTGTTCTTGTTCTCGTCCTTGATGTCTTGCATGGACATCTTGAGCGATTTCTTGTGATTCTGTTTCTGATACCAAAAATCAGCTAGGCCCACGAACAACATGATCACAACAACCGGAACCAACATGCTTACAGCCTCGGTTCGTATGATGTTAAAGAGCTCACTTGGATCTACCGTCATCAACTGGGACAGGATCGCTTGATCCGGCACGATAATGGTCATTATGACACCGCCAAGAACGGCGAACTTCAAAACGCTTTTCGTCAACTCAACGAGCGATTTCGGAGAGAAAATCCGCTTAGCGCCGGTGAGTGGTGAGATCTTGCTGAATTTTGGTTTGGTCTGCTCCCAAGAAAATACGAAACCCTGCTGCAGAAGATTGGCTGCAATAGCGGCAACGACAATTAATGAAATCGGCGGCGACAACAGAACGATCAACCTAAAGCCGATCTGGGCACTCATGTCGCGCAAGTGGCCAATGTCTGTTGGGATAGTGTGCGGAGATTCTAAGAAAGGAAGAATGATCTTGCCCAAACCACTGAGCACCCCACTGCCAAAAATTAGGATCAGCGCGGTAACCGAGAATAAGATGAAGAAGTGATTCAGTTCTTGAGACTTCGCGACCTGACCTTTTTCGTGGGCTTCATCGAGCCGCTTGGGGGTCGCGTCTTCAGTTTTTTGTGACTTATCTTGATCATCTGCCATTAACGGTCCGCCAGAAGTTCAACGAAGCGAACCTCGAAGTGGTCAAGAAACCAGATCATCATCGGCGCAAGGACTAGGCCAAAGATAGTCAGCGAGAGAAAAATCTGTAGTGGGATCCCAATAAAGAAAATCTGAATCTGTGGCAGCAGGCGCGCGAGAATGCCAAGGCCAATGTAGAAGACAAGGCCAAAGACAATAAATGGCGCCGCGATTTGGATACCGATGCGGAACGAACTCGAGACATAACGCACGGCAAGCGCGGCAAAATCACCCACAGGCGGCATTTGCCCAGGGGTGAACAACACATAAGAGTCCGCGAGCGCACGGATCATCATCATGTGCAGGCCGGTCGCGAAGATAAGCACCAACCCAAGCAGTGATAGGAATGCGGCAATGAGGGCACCCTGGGTGCCTTGAGTCGGGTCGATGAATAACGCAAATCCAAGGCTGGACTGAAATGCAATAACCGTCCCGGCAACATGGAGTGCACTCATCATCAAGCGAGCAGCTGCGCCGATGAGTACGCCGACGACCAGTTCTCCGAGAATCAGCATCAGGAGTTCGAGTGGCGTGGCAGGCAGAATCGGTAGCGTCCCGATGACCAACGGCGAAATTGCCACAGTGAGCACTGCGGCGGCGGCCAAACGAATCTGTACCGAGACATATGCCTCACCGATCCCCGGCAACAGCATCAATGCTGCCGCGATTCGCACAAACACGAGAAAGACCGCAAAAACGTCGAGTGGCAGCAGTTCAGCTAGCATTGGTGGTGCAGACCCTTAGGCCCCATTGATAATCATTTGGGAAATTCGCTCCATAAACCCGGTGACCTGCGAGATCATGTACGGCAGCAATACTAGGAGCGAAAGGAACGTGACAAGGATCTTCGGGACGAACGTTAGTGTCATTTCCTGGATCTGAGTCAGCGCTTGAAACAACGCAATACTGAGGCCGACGGTCAAACTAATCAGCATCAACGGCCCAACGGTCAATAGGAGGACGCCTATTCCATCGCGGGAGATATCAAGAAAATCTCCAATATTCATGACTAGACCGGCATCCGAATGATGTTTTGGTACGCCTGAATGATTCGGTCACGGACTGCAATAGCTGTCTCGAGTGTTACTTCAGCGTTGGTCACGGCCGTCACGACATCGACAATGTCGGTGCTTTTGTTGAGTGACTTCATGGACTGGATCTCCGAGGTGTTTGTGCGTTCTATACCCTCAGTCGTCACCTGCCGCATCAGTTCAGAAAAGCTCTGTCCACTAACTTTTGGGGTGCCAACACCGTTGGGCTGAAAAGCTTGGTTCTTTACGGCACCCGCCGCCGGGAAGGCGACGTTAAGAATGGGTGCAGTTGCCATGTGATATTCCTCCTAAAATGATGCGTTAGTTATTCAGAATGCCGATTGTGCGCATGAGCATTGAGCGCGCAGTCTCAAGCGCATTGACGTTCGCTTCATAACTGCGTTGGGCTTCGCGCATATCCATCGCCTCGACCAACGTGTTGACGTTTGGTTTAAGGACGTAACCGTCGTTGTCTGCGCCTGGGTGACCTGGGTCGTAAACCTTGGAGAAATCC
The DNA here is from genome assembly GCA_028822385.1 of Alphaproteobacteria bacterium. GTDB lineage: Bacteria > Pseudomonadota > Alphaproteobacteria > UBA6615 > UBA6615 > JABJAG01. The sequence continues at coordinate 270 of JAPKDV010000164.1, read as the reverse complement.
GATCGATCGAACCCCGTCTTCTTGATCTTGACGAGATCGACATTTTGTTCGCGGTCAAGAACGGTTTTGAAGCTAACGGTCTTACGGCGATAGGGATCAAGTCCTGGCGCTTGCGGCATCGAATCGGCATTGGCCATGTTTTCAGCGATGACCCGCATGCGCTCACTCTGAGCGCGCAAGCCCGAGGCCGATACCATGATCGACTTAATGAGTTGAGTTTCGTTTGGCATTGTCTATTCCCTAACGTTCATCAGCCACGGCCCAAGGCCG
>JAPKDV010000033.1 GCA_028822385.1 Alphaproteobacteria bacterium | reverse complement strand
CAACAAAATCGGAACCCCGATCATCGCCAAAGAAATTCGCATTACCCAGTCTCCTGCTCACCTCAACAAGACAATGAATGGGTGCGACTCGATTTGGAAAGAATAAAATTAAGACAAGCTCATAAAACATTAGATTCATTAATTTTTTTAGGCACTACGGATTTTTCTCTTGGTGCGGTAGCAATAATTATTTCATAAAAACAATGGGTTAATATAAAATTATTACAAGTCAAGAAAATATAATATATACATGTTTTTCAACGGTTTGTATGACAACTTATGCTTATCCGTTTCCCCAAAATCTCTACTGGACTAACTGATGTCGATAATTACGTTGCCCATATGCTTGGCGGCTTCCACCATCTCATGTGCGGCGACAATCTCATCGAGCGAGAACCGCTGGGCGACTGTCGTCTTAAGGGCGCCATCGGCGAGCATCTTGTTCAGTGCAGCCACGCCTTCGTCGCGCTGCGCATCGTTTATTGAATAGACGATAAACCACTTGAGCGAGGCCCATTTAACGATGAAATCCTGTGCCGGAACGCTCGCCATGAAATCGTTGGTACCATAGACGATCACAGTACCTTGGGGTGCGAGGATCTGGCCGTACATCGGGGCATTAGCAGAAATATTCAACTCCACAATACGGTCTGCACCCTGCCCTTCCGTCATCGCAAGAATGCGCTCAGGCACATCATGAGTGCGGTAGTTCACCACTTCGTCTGCACCGGCATCGCGTGCGTAATTGGCCTTTTCATCGGAACTGACCGTCGTAATCACTCGTGCGCCATTGGCCTTGGCCACCTGAATGGCGTGGTGGCCGACGGCGCCCGCGCCGCCTTGCACTAGAATAGTCTGACCGTCGACGGGACCATCGAACATGACTGCGCGATGTGCTGTCAGGAAGGGAATGCCGAAACAGGCAGCCTCACCCATATCAGCCCCATCGGGTAGGTCGATCACGTATTTGGAGCTAGTGCAAATATATTCAGCCGCCGTCCCAAACGGACGCAGCCACTGGCCGTTCATCAGCCAGACACGCTTACCGAGACGGCTTGAATCCACACCATCTCCCACGGCGTCGATCACGCCGGCACCATCGCTTTGGGGAATGATCAGCGGGAATGGGATCACGCCACCGCGCCCACGCAGACGGGCTTTCCAGTCTGATGGGTTTACGCCGGAAGTCTGTAGTTTCACGCACACTTCGCCTGGGCCGGGCTCCGGTTTGGGCTGTTCGCCAACGATAAGAACGTCTTCAGCCGGTCCTAGCGTGTCATAGAATGCTGCGCGCATGGTCTGCTCCTCTGATGTTTTGGTGTGTTGCGCCAGATATACGGCAGCCATGCGCAGATGACCACGGTCAGATGTGGTCACAAAGCCCATCTTGATGGTTTCGTTTATACTGGCCCAAACTTAGCCCGTTGAGTATTTCTAAAACGGCGCGCAAAATGCCGATTGCCTAAACGACGTCCAAAGGGCACGCCGCACTTTGGCAACATGGTGGCAGCAAGCTTGTGGGACCGCTCAGAATTGGGATAGTTTTAGGAGATTAGGCTGAATCCAAATTTATCCGGCCCGTGCCAGATGAGCAAACAGCGCCGCGTCGAACTGCTCCGGATTTTCCAGATTGGAGATATGCGAAGCCGGATCGACGATCACGCATTCTGACCCAGGCACAGCTTCCTGCATCTGGCGGGAACATTCCGGCGGCGTACTGCCATCCGAAGCGCCCGTCATGAACAGGCTCGGCACCGAAATCTCACCCAATCTCGGCAAATAGTTCAGGCCCTGCAGGGCTCCTGCACAGCCGGTATATCCATCAACGGAGGTCTCACGGATCATTTTGCGCACATGGTCCAACACGGGTGCGTTGGCAGCAACCTTCTGGAAATCCTCGGTAAACCAACGCGCCACGGTCGGCTCAACCAGAGCTTCCATGCTCTTCTCTCGTGCAATCGCAATGCGGTCCACCCAGGGCGCCGCCCATTCCGGATTGGCAAACGGGCGCGCATCACAGGCCGCAAGGCTCAACAGCCTATCGCCATGTTCGATAGCCACACCCAGTCCGGTCATGCCACCCAGCGACAGCCCGATGTAATGGGCCTTGTCCACGCCTACGGCATCCATCAGCGCGATCACATCCCCTACCAGCACTTTAAAGCTATAGGGTGCGTGAGAAGCTTGCGTCTGACCATGGCCACGTGTGTCGTAACGCAGGATGCGGTAGCTATCCTTGAGCTGCGTAACCTCGCCATCCCACATAGTGACGTCGGTGGTCAGGGAGTTGGAAAAGATAATCCAGGGTGCACCCTCGATTCCATCAAGCTCATACCGAAAATTGATTCCATTCAGTTCGATGTTCATCGCGCAAACCCACCCCAGAAAATAATGAAAACTATAGCGGCACCATACCGCTAGAGGGCAAGCAGAACTAGGCGCGCGCGGCCATCTTTGCCGCAATTTTCGCCCGCCAGTCTTCGGCCATCATGAAGCCTTCGGTGGCGCGGCAATGTCTTTCGGTCTGCGTGCGGACATCTGCGGCAGGCTGGGTCAGATCCATCGACTGGGCGTGGGGCTGCGGCACGTACCACGGGGTGTGGGTGTAGCACTCGATCCGATTGCCAGCGATGTCATGAAAATAGAACGACCAAGCATTGCCATGGGTAATTTCTCGGTCAATGCTCTGTCCGGCCCCCGTGATCCGCGCATGGAGTTCCTGCAGTTCCTCGAGTGAACCCACGAGAAACGAAATCTGCTGCGCGACAAACTTGCCCTCGGCATCAGCATCGGACGTATCGCCGGGCTGTACCAGAACGAACTGGTGATGCTCATGAGGATCATTGGACATAAAGACGATCCGCGAAGGCGGGTCGCCATAGGTGCCTGCGTCAGTGATCGTAAGCCCCATGGCGCCAGTGTAGAAATCGAGCATCGGCGCGATATCGCGGGTGAAGAGCCCCATATGTGAGAGCTTCGGTGTCGGGATGGCGGTCATGAGTTTCTCCGTTGTCATATCTGACAGGCATGTACCCACTCAAACGGCCTATAGGCCGAGAGAAAGCATATGCCTTTTAGGATCGCGCCTTTGGCAGCACTTTGCGCAGGTGCAGCTCCCGCAAACGCTCGTCAGGCACCTCAGCTGGTGCATTCATCATCAGGTCTTCGGCGCGCTGGTTCATCGGGAAGGCAATCACCTCCCGAATGTTCGGCTCGTCGGCGATTAGCATAACGATGCGATCGATGCCCGGTGCGGAGCCACCATGGGGCGGTGCACCGAAGCGGAAAGCGTTAAACATGCCCGCGAACTCGGTCTCCACCACCTCACGGTCATAACCTGCGATCTCAAAAGCTTTGAGCATGATGTCTGGGCGATGGTTCCGGATTGCACCGGATGACAGTTCGATACCGTTGCAAACGATGTCGTACTGGTAGGCGAGAATATCGAGCGGATCCATGGTCTCCAGCGCTTCCATCTCGCCCTGGGGCATAGAAAATGGATTGTGGGAGAACTCGATCTTGCCCGTATCCTTGTCGGCCTCGAACATCGGGTAATCGACAATCCAGCAGAAGTCGTAGCGTCCTTGGGCGATCAGATCGAGGTCTTCGCCGATCCTTGTGCGCGCCTTGCCGGCCAAATCAGCAGCGGTGAGGACGTCACCGGCCGAAAAGAACACAGCGTCCCCGTCCTTGGCGCCTGTGGCAGCCTTGAGGGCGTCGAGACGCTTGCCGGTGATAAACTTGGCGATGGGGCCTTTGCCCGCACCGTTCTCCAAAATGATGTAGCCCAGACCCGGTGCTCCTTCGTCACGGGCCCAATCGTTGAGCTTGTCAAACCAGCTGCGCGGCTGCGCCGCGGCGCCCGGTGCAGGAATGGCGCGCACAGTGCCGCCCTTGGCCACAAGACCGGAGAAAATCTTAAAGTCCGAACCCGAAAACACATCGGGCACATCGGCAATAATGATCGGGTTGCGCAGATCGGGCTTGTCGTTGCCGTATTTCAGCATCGAGTCCGCGTAGGCAATGCGCGGGAACGGAGTTGAGGTGACCGGCCACGGGGTCTCGCGGTTAAAGCCTGCAAATTCCTCGAACACACCTGCGATCACCGGTTCGATGGCGTTGAACACGTCATCTTGGGTGGCAAAGGCCATCTCAAAATCGAGCTGATAGAACTCACCGGGCGAACGGTCCGCGCGGGCGTCTTCATCGCGGAAACAGGGCGCGATCTGGAAATATTTGTCGAAGCCCGCAACCATCAGAAGCTGCTTAAACTGCTGGGGGGCCTGAGGCAGCGCATAGTACTTGCCCGGGTGCAAACGTGAGGGCACCAGATAGTCACGCGCGCCTTCCGGGGAGGACGCGGTCAGGATAGGCGTCTGGAATTCCTTGAAGCCACCTTCGATCATCCGGCGACGGATCGAGGAGATCACGTCCGAGCGTAGCATGATGTTGCGCGCGACTTTCTCGCGGCGCAGATCCAGATAGCGATAACGCAGGCGAATTTCCTCGCCGGAATCTTCATCCGAATTGACCTGCAAGGGCAAAACATCGGCGGCGGATTCGACAGTAACCTCAGCGATTTGCACTTCAATGCGGCCGGTCGGAATCGCCTCGTTAATGGTTGCATCCGAACGGGCAACAACAGGTCCGGTAATCGTCAAAACTGATTCTACCCGAGCATTCTCCAGCGTCTCGAAGAGCGGGCTAGAAGTATCAATCACGCATTGGGTGATACCGAAAGGGTCACGCAGATCGACAAACAGCAGATTACCATGATCTCGCTTGCGGTGAACCCAGCCCGAAAGACGAATGGTTTCACCGGCGTTGTTGTCGCGCAGTTCGCCGCAATTATGGGATCGATACGGATGCATGATGGCTCTCTGAATCTGTTGATTTTTCAAGGTGCAGGGGCGCATCTCAATGGCCACGGAACGCGGGCGTATGTCAAGGGTTGGTGTCGACTTCTGCGCTCTCTGGCCATCACAACTAGGCAGTCGCTCCCGCCCCAACCCAACCCTCAATCGTCATGCCCGGGCTTGACCCGGGTATTTCACCACAAACCAAGACGAGATAACTGGATTAAGTCCAGGTATGACGGCAGCAAAGGGATGGCCAGTCCTTTCTCTATTCGTCAAGGCCAGAACAAGCCGAGGCATGACGAAACAAGAGCGTCATTGCGAGTGGCGCATCAACGAAGCAATCCAGTTGCCTAAACAGGCACGCTCTGGATTGCCGCGGGCTTCCGGCTCTAGCAATTACGATGATGGGACACGTCTTCCCGACCCCACCAATTTCCTGTAGAAACTAGGCCATGAAAGTCATCACTAACACCGGCGCTCTCGCCGCGTTCTGCGAGGCGCTGTCCAGCGCTGATTACATCACCGTCGACACCGAGTTCATGCGCGAGAGCACGTTCTGGCCAATCCTGTGTCTTGTGCAGGTGGCCGGTCCGGATGACGAGGCGATCATTGATCCACTAGCTGACGGGATTGACCTGCAACCGCTGTTTGATCTGGTCGCCAACGAAAATGTGCTCAAGGTGATGCACGCCGCCTCTCAGGACATCGAGATTTTTCACCACGAGGGTGGCGTTACCCCGAAGCCGCTGTTCGACACCCAGATCGGCGCCATGGTTGCTGGCTTTGGAGACCAAGTCGGCTATGAGGGCCTAATTTCCAAACTGGCCAAGGTCAGCCTGGACAAGGGGAGCCGCTTCACCGACTGGTCCCAGCGCCCGCTCACCGAATCCCAGCTTGATTACGCGATGGCAGATGTCACCCATCTGCGCGTAGCCTATGAAAAACTCCGAGCACGGATCGAGGAAAATGGTCGTATCGTCTGGGTCGAACAGGAGATGGTCAAGCTCGCCGCCCCGGAAAAGTACGAAGTCCGTCCCGAAGAAGCCTGGCGTCGGCTCAAGCCAAAACGGCCCCAGGCACGCTATCTAGCAGTTTTGCAGGCAGTTGCCGCATGGCGCGACCGCGAGGCGATGCGCCGGGATCAGCCGCGCAACCGTATCCTGCGCGATGATGTGCTCTCACAGATCGCCGCCCGCCCGCCTGACAGCGCGCAGGCCCTGTCACGGGTGCGAGGCATCCCCAAGGGCTTTGTCGACGGCAAGATGGGACGCGGGCTGATGGAAGCCTTGGAAGCGGGGCGTGAACTGCCCGAAGATCAGGCGCCTAATTTGCCACCTATCATTGATCTGCCGCCGGGCGCGGGCCCACTTATGGACCTGCTGAAGGTTCTGCTAAAATTCAAATGCGACACCTATGACGTCGCCCAGAAGCTGGTCGCCACAGTGTCGGATCTCGAAGCGATTGCCGCCGATGACAATGCCGATGTTCAGGCACTTCAGGGCTGGCGTCGGGAAATTTTCGGCGACGACGCACTGCGCCTCAAACACGGTGAGATCGCCTTGGGTGCAGGCAGCGGCAAAGTGCAGATGGTGGAGATCGGCGACTAGGCGCCTTGGGCGGGGCATACCCACCCCATTCCTAAAAACGCAATGCCCACGAAGGCGGAAACACAAAGCCGGAGTCTCGGCACCCGACTGAGCCCGACAAGGGCCTCAACCTCATATTTCAACAAGTTTAGTATGACGGTAGATTTGTGTGAGAATAACGAGTTGAGGCGCGTGCCTAGAGCCCCTTGCCCTCAATGACAGGTTCTCGGTCAAACTGGCGGGCCAGCGACTTGAAGCGGGAACGCACAATGTCACCGACCAGCGCCGCGTTGCCATCCTTCATCTTCAGGGTGAGATGCTTGTCTGAAAGCTTAAGCTTAGCACCTTCCAGCAGGCGCGTATTACCCGCCGTCAGCGTTTCTACCAACCGCAGCGCTGCCCCCAGGCGACGGGACCACAGGATATCGGCTTCGCTCAGCAGCGCTTCGGCTGTGCGAAGAGCCTGATCGTTCATTCTGCCGCCATAGCGACGATAAACAGCCAGCGCAATCTGTGTTTTATCTCCATGGGTCACAGCCAGCAACGGCAGGCGCAGGATGCGAAAATAAACCTGCTCGGCTCGATAATCAGGGTGCTCATGCCAGCCAATATCACCCAGCAGACAGGTCGCACGACGCAATCGACTTTCACTTGGAGATTCTTCGGGAAACAGCGGTGCTACCCAGTTGAACATGGCGTCGCCGACGCCCGGGAACCGGCTTTCGCGTGACGCCACATCCTCGCTCGCCACAATCAGCGGATCTTCGTTCTTCGCACGGTCATCGAGCATATCGAAGACCTTGCCTTCACGAATACCCAGCGCGGAGAACACGATTTTCTCGGCCCCGGATTCGAGGATCAATCGTCGCAACACCGCAGCAGCAATCGGCAAGGTGGCGGCGCGTGCTTTGGGTACCGCATCGATACGTGACAGGCTAGAAGCACCAAGCCCCGCCACAACATCACAGAACTCGGCCGCTTCACGTCCACCAATGCTGTAATTATGAATCACCCGCAGCGGATAACCAGTCTGGACCATGTGTAGACGTGCCAGTGCACGCCAAGCGCCACCGACAATATAGATCGCGCCATCCTTTACTGCGTCACACATCCACGGCACGTCAGAGAGGACTTCGTTGACCCGTGTCGCAACTTCCGATCGGTTGTCACCGACCGTGCTCAGCAGGCGCAATGGACCCAGTGGCAGGGTGACAAAGTCGCCCATGCTGCCCTTCAACAGCGCGGCTAGCTCAAGACTGCCGCCGCCCAAATCCGCGACCATGCCGCGGGCTTTTGGCAATCCGCAGACCACGCCCGCAGCCGCCAGCCGTGCCTCTTCATCCCCATCAAGCTGCAAAATTGGCCGGTCAAATATCTTTTCAATCTTTGCAAGAAATTCTGGGCCATCCTCGGCTTCGCGGGTTGCAGCCGTCGCCAACAGCGAGGTGTCATTAATATCCATCGAGTTCGTAATTGCAGCGAAACGCGGCAAATTAGCGAGCGCTTGCGCGACACCCTGCGGGTGCAGACGACCGGTTAGGGCCATGTCGCGCCCGATGCCGCAAATTACCCGTTCATTGAACACGGCAGTGGGCGCGCGCGAACGGTCACGAAAGATCACAAGACGGATTGAGTTGGAGCCGATATCGACAACCGCCGACGGGCGGCTGTCCACCGTCACAGCATTAGGCGCCATGGTTCCCCTTCCCCGGAAATTGCCGTCAGTCGGGATGCGCCAAAAGCCGCGGCGCACTGCCCGGTTTCTTCAATGCACTGCCCCGCCCGGAAAGGCTGGGATTTGTCATAAAATATTCGTGTGCGCTGAATGAGTCGTGCTCGCCGCTGGTATCGATCCGGGAGTAAGTGCCGTCGGCCCTCATATCCCAGCTTTGGGCGCGATCAAGCAGATTCGCAACCATGATCTGATCGAGAACTTGCTGATGTACGGTACCATTCTCGATAGGAATGAGAAGCTCGACTCGGCGGTCCAGATTACGCGGCATCCAGTCGGCCGATGAAATGTAGAGTTTCGCATTCTCATTGGGTAGTTCTTTCCCACCGCCAAAGGCCACAATGCGAGCATGTTCGAGGAATCGACCCACGATACTCTGAACCTCAATATTGTCACTCAGGCCCGGCACACCAGGGCGAAGACAGCATATCCCGCGAATAACGAGCTTAATTTGCACTCCGGCTTGGGATGCCCGATAGAGCGCATCAATGATATCCCCATCTACTAGGGCGTTGAGCTTAGCCCAAATTTCAGCCGTCCGTCCGGCGTGAGCGTGGGCGATTTCTTCCTCAATTCCTTCCATCAGCGTGTCACGAAGGGTTAGCGGGGCCACGGAGACCTTCTCCAATGTCTCCGGACGCGCGTAGCCGGTCATATAATTAAAGATGCGCGAGGCATCGCGACACAACACCACATCTTGCGTAAAATAGCTCAGATCGGTGTAAATTCGCGCCGTGATCGGATGATAGTTGCCGGTGCCGAAATGTACATAGCTACGCAGCTCCAGGCCTTCCCGACGATGCACCAGGCTGATCTTAGCGTGGGTCTTGAGGTCGAGAAAACCGTAGACAATTTGCACGCCCGCCCGCTCAAGCTCACGTGCCCAGCGGATATTAGCTTCCTCGTCAAACCGGGCCTTGAGTTCAACCAGTGCGGTAACGTTTTTGCCAGCTTCGGCGGCTTCGATCAGTGCCTCGACAATCGGCGAATCTTCTGAGGTACGATAGAGCGTTTGCTTGATAGCCACAACTTGCGGGTCGCGTGCGGCCTGCCGAAGGAACTGCACCACGACATCGAAAGATTCGAAAGGATGATGAACTACGATGTCTTTGGCGCGGATCGCGGCGAAGCAATCCCCGGCAAAATCGCGAATACGTTCGGGGAAGCGGATATTGAACGGCTGAAACAGCAGATCAGGGCGTTCACCGATAATCAGTTCCTTGGTTCGGTCCAGCCCGGGCAAACCATCAAGGATGAAAACGTCTCTGGCGTCCACATCGCTTTGACTGACGACAAACTCCCGAAGACTTTCCGGCATATAATTGTCGAATGTCAGGCGGATAACAGAGCCGCGGCGGCGGCGCTTGAGAGCACTTTCGAACAAGCGCACCAAATCCTCGGCCTCCTCGAGAACTTCAATATCGCTATCACGGATCACCCGGAATGTCCCATAGCCGCGCAATTCAAACCCAGGAAAGACCTTTTCCAGGAACATTGAAACGCAACGTTCCAATAGGATAAAGCGCGGGCGGACGCCCGGAAGTCTTATGAAGCGCTCGATCTGCCCCGGCAAGGGCAGCAGTCCAATCATTTCACGATTGTCCGACGCGCGGAACAAGTCCATCGCCAACGCCAGTCCAAGATTAGGAATAAAAGGGAATGGATGGGCCGGGTCGACAGCCAGTGGCGTGAGCACCGGAAAAATCGTACTCATAAACCGGCTTTCAAGCCAAATGGCCTCTTCCTCCGTGACCTCCGACGGCTCAACGACGGCAACATCCTGCTTGCGCAATTGCTCAACCAGAGAACGCCAGATTCGCTGCTGTTCATCCATCAGGATACTGGCGCGAGCGTTGATCGCGGCAAGCTGTTCACCCGGCGACAGACCGTCCTGACTGGGTGTTGCGATACCCGCATCGACCTGCCCTTTCAGGCCTGCTACGCGTACCATGTAGAATTCATCAAGATTGGATGTAGAAATCGAAAGGAACCGCAGGCGTTCGAGCAGCGGGTGATTGGCATTCTCGGCCTCTTCGAGCACGCGCTCGTTGAAGGCTAGCCATGACAGTTCGCGATTGATAAACCGATCAGGCGACCCCATCCAAACCACCAACGCAGTACTAGTCGCTGCTGCGGTTTCTTCGGATTCAATTGCGGATTCAGAAACCACTAAAATCATTTCTTGTCAGGATTGATGCCTGATCGGGACCAGACAATTGGTTAAAACTAGCGCGATCGGAGCATGTTCGCAATTTGTGGCGATCCCGTAACAATTCCGGTCACGTCACGAGTTGGTCGAGAACCTCACGCACCAGCGGTACTGTAACCGGACGCAAACGCTCCAGAGCGACCGTATCAATCGCCGCCACGATCTTTGAAACTGCCACAAATGAGCGCTCCATTCGTGGTACCAGATAGTTCACCACCTCTTCACCCACACGCAACTGACGATCCAAGAATTGCTTTTCTAGCAGGGCCGCCAGCAACCTGTCATCGGGCGGGGCAATACCTACCCCTTGTAGCGCTTTCATGCGTGAAGACAGATCTGCGAGCGCCACCGGCCAGAATGCCGGCGCCTTTTCCGCGGCGAGCAGCAGCGCGCCATCGGTCTCGAGCATGTAATTGTAGAGATGGAGTAGAGCCTCTTCGTCGTAAGAATCTCCCGCCAACTGGTCAGCATCATCAAGGAAAAGGAAGGCATTGCGATCACGCAGCCCAGCGGCATCCTCAGCGCGCAAATCTTTGGCGGTAATATAATCTGCGTTGCTTTTGGCACACCAGACATGACCCAGATGGGTCTTACCCGAAGCCGGTGGTCCCCAGATCACCAGCGCGCGCGCCGGCCAGTCCGGCCAGCGGTCAACCCACTCGACGGCTTGGACGTTGCAGTCGGAGACTAAGAAATCTACCCTATCCACCGCCACACGATGTCCAAGATCGAGGATAAGCTGTTGATTCATCTAACTTTTGATAGGCGCACGACATGGGTTGGTACTGCCGGCGACACCACCACATTGAGTACCCCACCTTTCCCAAATCCCGACGCCTCAAGCACAAGATCAAACCGGTCCAGCGCCCGGCTTAGACGCCTCTCATCACCAAAATAATCAACCTCGATCTCTGCCGAATTTAGAGTCAAAGCCAGCAGGCGTACCTGCCTAACGGTGGGAACATTTTCCAGACGACCGCGCACTTCAATCCAGCTTCGCAAGTTCTGAATCGGGACGGCCGCATGCAAACGTTCGGCTTGCCCAAAGCTAACAGAATTGTTGCTCTTCCAGTCATCATCAAGTGCGCCCACAACCGCTGCGACAGCGCGGTCGAATAATCCTTCAAGAGGTTCCTCCGGCAGGGCCTGTAATGTCACGAGAAGCGGTTTTTCGTCATGCCTACCGACACGCGCCGCCGTAATCTGCACCTGCAGGAAACCGAGCCTGGTTTCGTCTATCGTGGCGATCGCTACCATTGCCGACCCCGCGCCGTAACGATTGCTCATTTCCGAGAGCGCACCCACATCCGCTTCGACGGCCTGATCAGCAGTCAGACCCGCGTAGTCGGAGAGATCTCCAATCGGCGCGACCACCGGAACCAATCCTGGATTGGAAGGCAGATTGAGCCAGGCATCGCGCCAGGGATTGGGGTTTTCCCACAAGGCGTAGGCCGCGCGCTGTTCAATCACGGGTATGATTAATATTGGCCGACTACGCACTTCGGCGAAGGGAATGTTTGCGGTACGCAGATAATTGCGAACAGCATCTGACTTGAAGATCACTGTCAAATTCGCAAGATAGCGAATATCAGATGTTCGTTCATTGTCGATGCGCAATGCACTGATCAGAAACTGCATCGTTTCCTGATCGATTTCACCGATACGACCTCTGAAAACCCTGCGCGTTAGGCGTGCAATCAGTCGTTCCAAGGCTTCACGTTGTCCTTTCTCGATGGCCGATGAGCGCGCCATTGAAGCCGAAGCGGCTGTTTCGTCAATCTTGATATCGCGCACGACGAATACATCATCTAATGCTGTCTGCTGCGCGGCTGCACGGCCAACTCCCGGGACAATCCCGAGCACGGCAAAGACGAAGAGCAAGATTAGGAAAACACTGATTTTTGACACAGTACGACACATTGCAAATGACCTCGAAACACCTATTGTGGCGAAATGATAGAAAGCGATTCGGCGCGTTCAGGTCCACGGATTGGCGACTTCGGCCAAGATTTAGCACGAAAACGTCAAAAGTATGCAAGGGAGACGAATTCTGGGGCTTTCCTACAAAGATGCCGGTGTCGACATTGAAGCCGGCAACAAACTCGTCAATACAATCAAGCCTCTGGCCGCGGCAACAAACCGCCCGGGGGCGATGGATGCACTTGGAGGATTTGGCGCTTCATTCGACCCACGCGCGGCCGGTTACGACGACCCTATCCTCGTTGCAGCAACGGATGGTGTCGGCACTAAGCTGAAACTTGCCTTCGATATGAAGAGATATAGTTCCATCGGCATCGACCTCGTCGCCATGTGCGTCAACGATCTGGTAGTTCAGGGTGCAGAACCCCTGTTCTTTCTCGACTACTTTGCTACTGGCGGACTGGAACCAGCCGTCGCGGCAGAAGTGATCAAGGGCATATCTCATGGTTGTGAAATAGCGGGCTGTGCCCTGATCGGCGGCGAGACGGCTGAAATGCCGGGACTTTACGCGAAGGGAGAGTTTGACCTTGCTGGATTCTCGGTCGGTGCCATGGAACGTGGAGCCGGCCTGCCAAATCCCGAACAACCGGTTGGCGCAGGTGATATCATTATCGGGCTCGCCTCGAACGGCGTGCATTCAAATGGCTATTCATTGGTCCGTAAGATCGTAGAAGTCAGCGGCCTCTCTTTGCGTGACACCGCACCGTTTGATTCGACCTGCAACCTAGGCACGTCCCTTCTAACGCCAACCCGAATTTATGTTTCGTCCTGTATGGAAGCGGTCAAATCCGGTGACGTACATGCACTCGCGCATATCACGGGGGGCGGTTTACTCGAAAACATCCCGCGCGTCCTGCCAGAAGGATTAGGTGTCGAGCTAGATGGCACCGCATGGACAGCACCACCCGTATTTGCATGGCTACAAGATCAAGGTGAGGTCAACGACACAGAAATGTCGCGTACCTTCAATTGCGGCATCGGCATGGTTGCGATTGTAAGCGCAGACCGTGCGGGCGCGGTCATCGCCAACCTGACCTCCCTTGGGGAAACGGCATCCCTTATCGGCCAAGTGATTGCAGAACCCAATTCGGTGGTCCAGATCGACAATCTGCAGGCTGCATTCGGGCGCGACTGATGGCACATCTCAAACTCGGCGTCTTGGTTTCGGGCCGCGGCTCCAATCTTCAGGCCCTGATTGCCGCCTGTGCCGACACATTCTATCCGGCCGAAATCGTTCTCGTAGTAGCCAACAAGCCGGACGCGAAAGGACTAGACCGCGCCCGCAAAGCAGGCATTGTCACGGCCGTGGTCGAACATGGCGACTTCCCAGATCGGGAAACCTTCGACAAGGCTGTTGATGCCCATCTTCGGGACGCTGGCGTCGAGTGGGTCTGCCTGGCCGGGTTCATGCGCTTGCTTTCGAGCTGGTTTGTCGAAACTTGGTACGACCGGATAATCAATATCCACCCGTCCCTGCTCCCGGCATTCAAGGGTATCGATGCCCATGCACAGGCCATCGCAGCCGGTGTCAAACTCAGCGGCTGTTCCGTGCATATAGTGCGAACGGAAATTGATGCTGGGCCCATTCTGGTTCAGGCCGCCGTGCCCTTGCTTCCGGATGACACCGAAGACAGCCTCGCCGAACGAATCCTGACAGTCGAGCACCAGTGCTATCCACTGGCTGTGCGACTAATTGCAGAAGGCCGTGTCCGGATCGACGGCGACACCGCAATCGTCGCGATGCCGCCGGATATCGGAGATCAGATTATCAGCCCACTCAAAAGTTAAGCCACAAAGACCTAACTGGGCTTTGACGGCTCACGTAGGTCGCGTATAGAACGCGATATATCGCAAACTCAGAGGGACGCGAGACAAGATGTCCGAAGACCACAGCAATATCGAACAGCGTATGAAAACTTGGGAAGGTTTTTTGAAGCTGATGACCTATTCAAGCGTTGCCGTCGTGATCACAATGCTAATCATGTGGTGGACGATCATCTAGTTTGACCCCACCCTGTTGAAATCATTAGCTCAGCCGACGATTTCATCCTCCTTGAAGAAGAACGCAATTTCCTCAGCAGCCGTTTCCGGTGCATCGGAACCATGCACTGAATTCGCTTCAATGGATTCTGCAAACTCCTTGCGGATTGTGCCTTCATCAGCATCCGCAGGATTTGTTGCGCCCATGATTTCGCGATTGCGTGTGACGGCGTTCTCGCCCTCGAGCACCTGAACAACTACCGGTCCGGACGTCATAAAAGCGACCAAGTCGTTGAAGAACGGACGCTCACGATGGACGCCGTAGAAGCTCTCAGCCTGATCCTTGGACAGCTGAATACGACGCTGCGCAATGACACGAAGTCCTGCTTCCTCGAACTTGGCAATGATCTTGCCAGTGATATTCCGCTTCGTTGCGTCGGGTTTGATAATCGAGAATGTGCGCTCGGTCGCCATGGGATTTACTCCGGTGGGGTGTGAATTATGCGCGCCTTATATCCAGCCCAGCATAACACCACAACCCGCAGCAAACATCTGCGTCGAGTAAAACGGGCCTGACGCGTGTAACGCTTAGCCTTCCGACTTCTGTTCCCAGCCACCCCGCTCGGTCTGTTGCCAGTATGTAAGGGCGTGACCACTGTCCTTGTAGGATTTCCAGCGGGACCGAGCAGAAGTCACTGCGACCTCGTCACGACCATCAAAAAGCTCGCACACAAGATCAAAATCCTCGACTTGCTCGCTCGTCGCGCCATCTGCCAGAAACAGCACCTTGGCCTCATTGGGGTTTTCGTCACTTTCGGTCAGCCAGATCGGCTGACGCGCCTGGAAACCATCAGACTTGCTGCCATGGGGTAGAAAGACACGATCATCATAGGTCCAGAGATGAGCGTTGATGTCTTCAACTCGTTCGGTTGACCCCGCCACAACCACGGCCCGCCGTCCATCGCGCACCACTGTGCGTTCAAGCATGACGGAAAGAACCTCTTCGAGGGTCTTGCGTGTCAGGTGATAAAACCGGATTTCTGTCACGGGGTAGGCGCTCTAGTTTTCGTAGTTTTCGCGCACGAACTGATCCATGGCGCGCACGGCAAACCCGGCAGCACCCTTTTCCATCAGCGGCAATTCCTTGTCGGACCAGGCAACGCCAGCGATGTCCATATGAGCCCAAGGCACATCGCTGATGAAACGCTGTAGGAACTGTGCGGCAGTGATACTGCCGCCCCAACGTGGCCCAACATTCTTCATATCCGCACGCGGCGTGTTGATCTGCTTGTCGAAAGTTTCATCGAGCGGCATGCGCCAGATTTTTTCACCAACTGTCTGACCCGCTTCAACAATCTTCTCGGCCAGTGCGTCGTCATTGGCATATAGGCCTGCATATTCCCGCCCCAGGGCGACCATAATGGCCCCAGTGAGGGTTGCAAAATCAATCATCACATCTGGTTTGAAGCGCTTCTGTGTGTACCAGAGGGCATCAGCGAGCACGAGGCGCCCCTCGGCATCGGTGTTGATTACCTCAATGGTTTGCCCAGACATCGACGTCACTATATCGCCAGGGCGCTGGGCATTGCCATCCGGCATGTTCTCAACGAGGCCGACGACGCCAATTACATTCGCCTTGGCTTTGCGACCAGCGATCGCGTGCATGGCACCAATCACGGTGCCCGCACCACCCATATCCCAGATCATGTCTTCCATGCCGCCTGCGGGTTTGATCGAGATACCGCCAGTATCAAAGGTCACACCCTTACCGATCAGAGAAACCGTCTTGGCATTCTTCGCGCCACCATTCCAGCGCATGATAACCAACTGAGATTCACGTACGCTGCCCTGCCCAACGGAGAGTAGTGAACCCATTCCCAGTTTTTTCATTTGCGCTTCGCCGAGGACTTCGACCTTCACGCCGAGTTTGGTGAGCTTGCGGCACTGCGCGGACATCCATTTCGGTGATTTGATGTTGCTCGGCTCGGAGACAAGGTCGCGCGCGAAATCAACGCCATCCGCAATCGCCGCAAACTCATTGTAGGCACGCCGCGCCACAGCTGCGGCCTTGACCGTGAAGACAAGGCGATCCGGTCCCGTTGGAATCGGCTTCGAGCCCGCTTTGGTCAGGAACTTATCGTAACGGTAGTCACGCAAACGTGCTCCAGCAGCCAGTGCGGTCGCGAGCTCTGCATTTTTCATCTTTACATCACGAGAAAATTCAACAACCACGCTCGCCGATGTGGCTGGCAATCCACGCAGTGCCTTGTACACCTGCGCACCTACTTTCTGCGCTTGCAACGTGTCCAGATCTTTGGCTGCTCCGACACCCATCACTAGAATGTTCAGTTTTTCGATCCCTTGCGGCGCAAAGATTGCCAAACTTTCGCCCGTCTTTCCCGTAAAACTACGTGCATCAATTGCGCGAGAAATCGCACCTTTGGTGGTCTTATCAATTGATTTTGCCGACGCACCAAGCACCCCATCACCGCCAACCAGCAAAACTAGGTATCCGCTCGTGGGCAATTTCGTTTCAGCAAAGCTAATTTTCATAATGTTCACTTCCGTCGATCGCAGGAATTACAGGCGTTTGAGACAAGTTCCGAGACTTCGAGATTTAGAGTACACTCCGATCCGACGCAAGCACACCTGCCAGGCGTGGTCTGCCCTTTGTCAGGTCGGAGCGATCTGATACAAAACGTAGTTGCAACCAAACATGTTTGTTTTTCGAATCAGCGACTTGGGGGACGGTTCAACGCTGATTACCCCTCCGGAGCGGTCATGACATCGATCGGTAGTTATATTTTCCGACAGCTTGCGCTAGCGACGCTCTTCGTAGTCGCTGTGCTAACCCTTTTGGTATCGTTGTTTGGAACATTGCGTCTGATCGACTTTATCGTCAATCGGGGCCTACCGATTTCCGTCTTGCTCGAGCTAAGTTTCCTAAACCTCCCCAAGTTTATTGCTATACTGCTGCCCATAGCGGTCTTTGCTGCTGTGCTGGTCGTTTACAACAAACTTCGCAACGACAGTGAGCTGGTTGTCATGCGCGCCGCAGGTATGAGCCAAGGTTCTTTGGCCCGGCCCGGACTGACACTCGGGATCATTGCGGTTTTGATCGGATATATGCTGCAACTTTATCTAGTTCCGGCAACCATCCACACCTTCAAACTCAAACAGATCGACTACCGCAACTCATATGGCAGCGTTCTGCTGCAGGAGCAGCGGTTCAACTCGCCCATCAACGGACTTACTATCTATATTCGTGAGCGGTCCAGTGAAGGCGAGCTGCGCGGCATCTTCGCCCATGATTCCCGAGTTCCAGAGCGCCCCGTGACATATCTCGCGGAACGAGCCACAGCCGCACAGTCGACCGATGGCACAAGCTTAGTTTTGTTCAACGGCAGTCAACAGGACTTCAACCGAGCGTCAGGGCGACTGACCGTGTTCAATTTCGATCAGTACTCACTCGATTTGAACATCTTTAATGAATCGGCTAAGCCCCGATGGCGGGAACCCGAGGAACGCTATCTTGATTCCCTGCTCAACCCCGGGACCAGTGCGCATGACGTCTACTACAATACCCAGCTGATCGCTGAAGGACACCGCCGCCTTAGCAATCCGCTTTACATCCTAGTCTTTGCCGTCGTCGGCATGGCAGCTATGCTGGCCGGAAATTTCAGCCGCCGCGGTAACACCATCCGAATTTTAGTTGCCATTGCCACAATTTTCGTATTGCAGGTCATTTCCATCAGCCTGTTCAATGTGACACGACAGACACTGGCGCTTATCCCCTTCCTCTATGCTTTACCAATCTTTGCCATACTCGTCGGTTTGACGGTCATCATCCAGTCCCGTTTTCACAGGCCATCTGGTCTCATATTGTCTGACGGATAGGGCGCGCGCATGATCTCCTCTCCAACTATATCGCGCTACATTTTACGGCAATACCTGCTTTGGTTTGCCGTCATGTTCGGGTCCATTTTGGCTATTATAGGGTTGGTCGACACCGTCGAACTTCTCCGGCGTGGCAGCAAACACGACGACGCGACTGTCTCCGTAATCATGGGCATGGCGTTGTTACGGGCACCGTTTCTGGCACAGGAAGCAGTGCCTTTTGCCGTAATGTTTGGTGGAATTCTCACATTTTTACGGATGACCCGAAATCACGAGCTTGTTGTGGTTCGTGCTGCCGGCGTTTCCGTCTGGCAGTTTCTGGCGCCCACTCTGGTGGCTTCTATCCTCATCGGGGTTTTCAGCGTAACTATCCTCAACCCTATTTCAGCTGTCATGCTATCCCAGTTCGAAGAACTCGAGGGTAGATACATCACTGGAAAGTCGTCACTGCTGGCGGTGTCGGCTGACGGTATCTGGTTTCGGCAAACGAATGCAGATGCTGTTGGTCAGACCGTCGTTCATGCAGCGCGGGTCCAACCCGACGAGATGCAACTAGAGGACGTGATCGTTTTTGAGTTTAGCAAGGATGACCAGTTCATAGGACGCGTGGATGCGGAAAGTGCCAATTTACGGGATGGCCGCTGGGAAATGTCTAAGGCCTGGCTGACGCGCCCAGGCCGCGCCAGCGTATTCGTTGAGCATCATGACCTCGCAACCGATCTGACCCCGGAGAAAATTCAGGAAAGCTTTGCGAGCCCAGAAACCGTATCTTTATGGAATCTGCCGCGATTTATCCGGGTGCTCGAGGAAACCGGGTTTTCGCCAGCTGCACACCGACTAAAGTTTCACACCTTGCTTGCCGAGCCGATACTTCTGGCAGCCATGATTATAATAGCAGCCACATTCTCTCTCCGCCTCACCCGTCGCGGTGGCACCATGCTTTTGGTAGGATTTGGCGTACTTGTATGCTTTTTTCTGTTTTTGCTAACAAATGTGGTTCAGGCACTTGGCCTCGGCGCGAGCGTTCCGGTTATTCTAGCAGCATGGACACCAGCCGGTTTTTGTCTGACGACGGGATTGACGATGCTTCTTCACCTGGAAGACGGCTGATGAAGTAC
>JAPKDV010000002.1 GCA_028822385.1 Alphaproteobacteria bacterium | reverse complement strand
TGCAGCTCATCCCGACCAAGGGCATGACCCTGCCCTTCATCAGCTATGGCGGCTCTTCGCTTCTGAGCATTGGTGTTGGACTGGGCATGACCCTAGCCTTAACGCGACGACGACTGGGTTCGGAGGGGCGGATATGAACAGCACCTCACGCCCCGTCCTTATCTCAGCCGGTGGTACCGGCGGGCACATGTTCCCGGCTGTTTCACTGGCTAATGTGCTCCGTGCACGCGGATACAATGTCTTGTTCGCAACTGACCCACGCGGTGCGGCTTTAGCGGGCGATGTTCTCGGCCTGGCCGATGGCGTGGTCCGGCACACAATTTCCGCCCGCAGCTTGTCCGGAGGAATCAAAGGATTTGTCGCTGGTGTCAGCGCGTTGGCACGGGGGTTCTTTGAATCCCGTCGTCTGATACGTGAACACAATCCCTGTGTCGCAGTTGGTTTTGGTGGATACCCCACAGTGCCCCCGATCCTGGCATCGGGCATGGCCGGACTTCCCACAGTCATCCACGAACAGAATGCTCTTCTCGGTCGTGCTAATCGGCGGCTTGCGCGCGGTGCAAGCGCCTTTGCGCTCAGCTTCGCCCAGACCCAGCGCCTGAAATCCGCCGGACGTACACTTTCCTCCGTGGTTGGCAATCCGGTCCGCGCCGATATAGCAGCCCTCGCCGCACGTCCCTACACACCGCCAAGTGGCGTAATCGACCTGCTAATTATAGGTGGCAGCCAGGGTGCTCAGGTATTCTCGAAAATCGTACCCGCTGCCTTCAAATCTCTTTCTGCACCGCAACGAGCGCGCTTCCGTATCGCCCAACAGTGCCGTGCGGAAGACATCGAGGCCGTACGCAAAGCCTATGCAGAAATGAACATGCCCGTTGAAACCCAGACCTTTTTCGAAGACATTCCCACACGGCTTGCCGCTGCCCATCTCGTGGTTGGGCGATCCGGCGCCTCAACGGTCGCGGAACTGACCGCCGCAGGTCGACCTGCGCTCTACATTCCCTATCCCCACGCTGCCGACGACCACCAGATGGCCAACGCGCGCGCCGTCGAAGCAGCGGGCGCCGGCTGGGTCATGAGTCAGAGCGAATTCACACCAGCGGCGATGGCGGGCTGGTTGGAGGCTGCGCTCGAATCCTCTGAAGCATTGGCCCGCGTCGCATCATCCGCACACGCGCTTGGCCATCCAGATGCCGCCGACCGTCTCGCCGATCTTGTCGAACATATTATTCCCGCCAATGGTAACGGAAACGGTGCCGACCTTCCCGAGCTCCGGGAGGCTGCAGAATGAGAATCCTTCCTCTCGACATCGGTATGATTCATTTTGTCGGCATCGGCGGCATCGGTATGAGCGGGATCGCAGAGACCCTGCATGCGCTCGGCTATCAGGTGCAGGGCAGCGATATTTCCGACAATGCTAATGTGCGCCGTCTGCGTGACCTCCGGATCAGCGTAGAAATCGGGCATCGCGCCGAGAACATCAAAAACTCTCAGGTGGTGGTCGTTTCCACAGCTGTCAAAGCCGACAATCCCGAAGTTGTTGCCGCGCGCGCCCGGCTGATCCCGGTTGTACGTCGCGCGGAGATGCTTGCCGAACTGATGCGCCTGAAATGGTCTATCGCTGTGGGCGGCACCCATGGCAAGACAACCACCACATCACTGATCGCCTGTATGCTTGATGCGGCTAATCAGGACCCTACCGTTATCAATGGCGGGATCATCAACGCCTATGGCACGAACGCCCGGCTCGGTGAGGGTGAATGGATGGTGGTGGAAGCGGACGAATCCGACGGCACCTTCACCAAGCTGCCCGCTGCGATCGCGGTTGTCACAAACATCGATCCCGAGCATCTCGATTTCTACGGCACGTTTGATGACGTGCGTGAGGCCTTCAAGACTTTCGTTTCGAATATCCCGTTCTACGGCTTCGCCGCGATGTGCATCGACCATCCCGAGGTTCGGGCGCTGATCCCGCAACTGATGGATCGTAGGATTATCACCTATGGCTTCACCCGCCAGGCCGATGTGCGGGGTATCAATCTGCAGACCAATAAGGATGGACTGACATTTGATGTCACCGTGGCCCAGCGTGGCAGTGGCGAGGCCCGGGTCATCGAGGGCCTGCGACTACCAATGTATGGTGCGCACAACGCACAAAACGCCCTCGCCGCCGTAACTATCGCGCTTGAGATGGACGTTTCCGACGACGTAATCCGGGACGGTTTCACCGCCTTTAAGGGTGTGAACCGACGTTTCACCAAAACTGGTGAGGCCGGCGGCATCACGGTCATCGACGACTACGGCCATCACCCGGTAGAAATCGAGGCCGTGCTCGACGCAGCGCGTTCGGCAACGGATGGTCGTGTGATCAGCGTGTTCCAGCCCCATCGCTATTCCCGGGTCGAAAGCCTGTTTGACGACTTCTGCACCTGTTTCAACGACGCGGACATTGTTTACGTGTCGGACATTTACCCGGCCGGCGAGGCCGCGATCGAGGGAGTGGACCGTGAAGCACTGGTGGACGGGCTTCGCGCTCGTGGTCACCGGGATGTCCGGCCCCTCCCCGATCCCGACCAGCTCGCCGAACTAATCGCATCCACCGCGACAGATGGCGACATGGTTGTCTTCCTAGGCGCGGGTACGATCACAGCCTGGGCGCAGAAGCTGCCCGAAGATCTAGTTCCACTCGTCTCACGCAGCACGGGGACTCAGGGATGACCATGGCCGCTTTCTCAAGCCCTCCCTATCTGCTCCACCGGCTTCCTCCTGTGCGTGGCCGTTACGAACCCGATGGCGGAATCGCGCGCTACACTTGGTTCCGCACCGGCGGCTCCGCCGAAATTTTGTTCCGTCCAGCAGATGTTACCGATCTCGCAAATTTCCTCGCCGGAAAGCCCGATGATATTCCCGTCACACTGCTGGGTGCCGGTTCAAATCTACTGATCCGAGATGGCGGCGTACCCGGTGTGGTGATCCGACTGGGACGCCCATTTGCAAATATACGTTGCGACAGCACCAACATTCAGGCCGGTGCTATGGCGCTCGACTACAACGTCGCCAAGATCGCCCGCGATGCCGGTATTGCCGGGTTCGAGTTTATGGCCGGTATTCCCGGCTCGGTCGGTGGCGGATTGCGCATGAACGCGGGTGCCTATGGCCGCGAATTTAAGGACGTTGTCCAAGAGGCTACTGCACTCACTTCACATGGCGAGACCCGTGTCTTGACGCCGGAAGACTGGGGACCGCGCTATCGCGGCTCGGGGGTTTCATCAGACTGGATTTTCGTAGGCTGTGTGATGAACGGCGTCTGGGGCAACCGGGACGAAATCACCAAAGCGATGGAGTTGGTTCAGGAATCCCGCGAGGAGACCCAACCGATCCGCACCCGTACCGGCGGTAGCACCTTCAAGAATCCGAACGGACACAAAGCCTGGGAGCTGGTCGACAAAGCTGGTTGCCGCGGGCTGCAACTCGGCGGCGCGCAAGTGTCCAAAAAGCATTGCAACTTCCTGGTCAACACCGGCGGGGCAACCGCTGCTGATATCGAAGGCCTTGGCGAAGAAGTACGCCGCCGCGTACGCGAGTGCAGCGGTATCGAACTAGTCTGGGAACTAGAGCGCATCGGTAACCCCAGTGCAGGCGAAGCATGACCGAACGCACCCACCAGCAGATCGCCGTTCTGATGGGCGGAACGTCGGCAGAGCGGGACGTATCTCTCGAATCCGGATGCCAGTGCGCTCAGGCATTGCGCGGCGCCGGCTATGACGTACGAGAAGTTGATGTAACCGCCGATATCAATTTACTTCTGACCGCGCTCACACCGCGCCCAGATGCTGTGTTCAACGCCCTGCACGGTCGCGCCGGTGAAGACGGCAATATTCAGGGTCTCCTTAACCTACTCCAGATTCCCTACACTCATTCCGGTCTCCTCGCCTCCGCGCTGGCCATGGACAAGGCCGTCGCACGAGCGATTTTTGAAAAAGAAGGTATGACAGTAGCCAAAGGCCGCCTCGCTAGCCGTGACGAAATTCTTGCGGGTGACGTGCTCCCGCGCCCATATGTGGTGAAGCCGAACAATGAAGGTTCATCGGTCGGCATCCAGATTATCCAGGATGGTGACAACGGCCCCGATCCCGGCGGCATCAATGCGGACATGTTGTTGGTCGAAGAGTTTATTCCCGGTCGTGAACTGACGGTTGCCGTCATGGGCGCTACAGGTGAGGAGCCAAAGCCTCTCGCCGTAACTGAACTACGAACTGCCAACGGGTTCTATGACTACGAAGCCAAATACACGGACGGGGTTACCCAGCACCTGGTACCTGCGCCTGTTTCCGCAGACCTCGGCGCTAAAGCCATGGACTGGGCAGCGCGAGCACACAAGGTACTCGATTGCCGCGGCGTAACACGTGCAGACTTCCGCTACGACTACACCCGCGAAGCACTTGTGATCCTCGAGCTGAACACACAACCGGGCATGACGCGGCTCTCGCTTGTACCCGAACAAGCGGACTATTGCGGAATCTCATTTCCAGAATTGGTAAGTTGGATGGTGGAGACGGCGCGATGCGATTGATGCCGAGTTTGTTCAAGAAAACCAATCGCACAAAGCGGCGTCAAAAAGGCGATAGGCTGCGTTGTGCGCTGATCACAACAGGTTTCGTGACAGCGATAGTTGGCGCTGTTGGTCTGGGGGGTTGGTATCTGACGTCAAGCGGATGGGTTTCCGCACAGTTGGAAGCCGCCAACACCGCATTTATGAACGCGACGGCTTCTGCCGGTTTGCGGGTTCAGGACGTCGTGCTGACTGGCCGCACACGCGCAAATGCCGAAGAGATTCTATCAGCCCTCAATCTTCAGCGCGGAAGCCCGATTTTCTCAGTCGACATAGACGAAGCACGGGAGCGTATCGAATCCCTCGGCTGGATCGCTTCCGCTGAAATCGCCCGGCGACTGCCCGACGTCATCTTTGTTCGCGTTGTCGAACGCAAGCCGCTTGCGGTTTGGCAACATGACGGCAAGTCCGCACTGGTCGCTCGCGACGGCGAAATTATTCAGCGTAGCGGACTTGATGCGTTCGGTGATTTTCCGCTTATCGTTGGGGAAGGTGCGCCGGAACGTGCAGCCCAGCTGCTTGACCTACTCAACGTCTACCCCGCAGTGGCCCGAGCCACTGAATCCGCTGTACGTGTCTCCGATCGACGCTGGAACCTCCGCCTAACCGGCGGCATCGATGTGCGCCTGCCGGAAAAAAACATAGCGATCGCACTTGATCGTCTTGAGGAATTTCAACGTGAGCACTCACTCTTCGACCGCGATGTGATCGCTGTCGACTTGCGAGTGCCCGACCGCCTGATATTTCGTGTGAACCCAAATACAGTCAAAGCTCGAAAGATCGGAGAGAAAGACACATGAGCGTCGATTGGGGGACAGGCAGCGTGACACGCAAACTGACCAAGCCCAGGTCAGGCACCGTTGCCGTGCTCGATATTGGCACCAGCAAGGTTTGCTGCCTAATTGCACGTACTGGACGACCCTCTCCGGACGGTTCGAATGCCAACTCGTCCCAACCGCGCGTAATTGGTGCCGGGCACCAAGTTAGTCGCGGGGTTCGAAATGGCACCATCGTTGACGTAGACGCCACAGAGGACGCTATCCGCAAGGCAGTCCATATGGCAGAACAGATCGCTCAGGAAACTATCAGCTCCGTAACTGTTAATCTCAGTGCCGGGGCACCCCACTCTGAAATACTCGGCGTGGACGTAGATATCGGCGGACAACAGATCGATGAATCTGATTTGCACCGGATTTTTCAGCAAACCCATACGATCCGCGAAGGCTCTAACGGTCAGACTAATGGCAACGGTAAAGATCGTGAACTAATTCACTCAATTCCCGTCGGATTCTCCATCGACGGACAACAGGGTATCGCAGACCCACGCGGGATGTTCGGAAAGCAGCTGTCCGTAAACATGCATCTGGTGTCAGCTTCGTCCAACGCCGTGCGCACCATTCGTGCTGCTGTGGAGCGCTGCCATCTAGAAATCGATGGCTTCGTTCTCTCCCCCTATGCTGCCGGTCTTTCCACCCTGGTCGAGGATGAATCCGATCTCGGCGTCACTGTGGTCGACATGGGCGGCGGCACCACTGGGATCTCGATCTTCTATGACGGCGAAATGGTCTTTGCCGACACCATCCCGGTTGGTGGTAATCATGTAACATCTGACGTCGCACGTGGGCTTTCGACTCCAATCGCAAACGCCGAACGCCTCAAGACACTTTTTGGCAACGCCATTGCTACGGAATCCGATGAGCACGAGATGCTCGATGTGCCACAGGTCGGCGAGGACGAACATGCCGCGGCGCATCAGCTTCCACGGTCGCTTCTAAACGGCATCATCCAGCCGCGCATTGAGGAAACCTTTGAGCTCGTTCGAGCTCGCCTCGATGATAGCGGCTTTGGCCCCTATGCCGGGCGGCGGGTGGTTTTGACTGGCGGTGCCAGCCAGCTTCAAGGCGCACGTGATCTCGCGGTGCGCATTCTCGACAAACAGGTTCGTATGGGTCGGCCCTTGCGCATTCGCGGTCTCGCGGAAGCCATCGCCGGTCCCGCGTTCGCAACCGGTGCCGGCCTGATCGCGCATGCGATTGAAAACCCATCGTCCCTGACGATGCCGACATCTTTGCAATATGGGGAGCCAGGAAGCCTTACAGGGCGGCTTGGTCAATGGTTCCGTGAACATTTCTAGAAACCAGCTTCCCTCATCCCAGACCCAGAGTTTCGACATAGTTCGGAACGGTGGGTTGCCGTTCCGGCCATGTATGGCCTTTCTCTCCCCTTGTCTCTCGACACGATCACCTGGAGGATCACATGACGCTTAACCTCACAGCTCCCCCCCCGGAATCTCAACTGAAGCCACGCATTGTTGTCGTTGGCGTCGGCGGTGCCGGTTCTAACGCAGTCAACAACATGATCGCTTCTAATCTCGAAGGCGTTGAATTCGTCGTCGCAAACACCGATGCGCAGTCTTTAGCAATGAATTCGTCTGAACGCCGTATTCAGCTCGGGGCCAATATCACCAGCGGCCTTGGCGCCGGTGCCCGTCCCGATATTGGGCGCGCCGCTGCCGAAGAGGCTCTCGACGAAATAATTGATCACCTGCAGGGCAGCCATATGGCGTTCATTGCAGCCGGCATGGGTGGCGGTACGGGCACCGGGGCCGCTCCGGTCATCGCCCGCGCAGCACGCGAGCAGGGCATCCTGACAGTTGGTGTTGTGACCAAGCCGTTCCAGTTCGAAGGACGTCATCGTGCCACCCTCGCTGATGAAGGCATCGAAGAGCTGCAACACTTCGTCGATACGTTGATAGTGATCCCGAACCAGAACCTCTTTCGGATATGCAACGAGAACACTACCTTCGCTGACGCTTTTTGCATGGCCGACAACGTTCTCCATTCAGGCGTACGTGGTGTAACAGATCTGATGATAATGCCTGGTCTTATAAATCTCGATTTTGCTGATATCCGAACAGTGATGAGCGAAATGGGCAAGGCGATGATGGGTACTGGTGAAGCCGGTGGTGATAGACGGGCCATTGAATCTGCCGAAGCTGCAATCGCAAATCCTTTGCTCGATGACGTGTCGATGCGCGGCGCACGCGGTGTTCTAATCAACATCACCGGTGGTCCGGACATGACACTGTTCGAGGTTGACGAAGCCGCAAATCGCATCCGCGAAGAAGTGGATGCCGATGCCAACATCATCTTCGGGACGTCCTTAGATCAGAACATGGAAGGAACCATGCGGGTTTCGATTGTCGCCACTGGAATCGACGCAGATGCCAGCTCATTGCCACGTCCATCACAGATTTCTCTAATTCATGACGCCGATCAGTTAAAAGCACAAAAGACTGGAACCGAAGACATCGTCCAAAACACGATAGCGGAAGTAGTCTCCGAGAAAAGAAATCCAGAAGTTTTCACAGAAGCGCCTGCTGTTGCAGAGACACCAACACCAGCCATCAAAGAAGAGGCCGAACCCTCGATCACTATGAAATGGCCGGAAGAGACGGATGGTTCGGCTCCGTCGACCATCGCAGCCTTCATTCCCCCGAAACCCGCTGCTGTCGAACGACAAGTCGATGCAGCAGCTCAGCCTCGCAAGGCCGACGCCTTTGCCGAAGCGGACATCACGAATGCCGGCGTTCAGGCAGAACGCCATCGCGGACGCAGCCTCTTCCAGAAGGTCACAGGTGCCGTCAATCGTGCCATGGCCGAAGAACAGACTGACGACAAGCCGGAGGCAACTAAACGACGCGAACCTATCGCATTAAAATCACCAACGGTTGCCTCGTCACCAGCTACTCCCATAGAGGCAGAACTCGCACCGGAAGCAAAAGCCACATCGGAACTTGTTGCGGTCACAAAACCGATCGTTGCTGAGGGCCTGGAACTAATCGCAGCCAAGCGGGTTGCCCCTGCACAACAGAGCCTTGAGGACATCAAGCCCGCAAAGCCGCGGCAGAGCGCAAGTAAAGAAGAAGACATGCTTGAAATTCCGGCATTTCTACGCCGTCAGGCCAACTAAAAACACTTAGGTTCCGAGCCGTGGGTTTCTTCAGAAATCCGCGGCTCAGAACGTAACATTCTGTAACAAGAAGTGATTTGTAACGACCTGCTCCACGTTGTTAGATCTGGATGAGTAATATTTGGTAAATTGCTGCCCCATGGGCACCCACATCTAAACAAGAATAACCATATGACCGACGACCTCGAATACGGCGAAAACCTTCAACACACGCTGAAGAGCGAAATTGGTTGCAGCGGCACAGGCCTACACACAGGCAGTACCGTATCCATCGTCCTCAAGCCTGCCCCCGAAGACACTGGCATCGTGTTCCGTCGGACAGATAAAGCAGGCAATGACGCCGAAATCGAAGCTCTCGTCGAGAATGTGGTCGAAGCCACATTGTGCACCACGCTGGGCAATGGCCACGGCATCAAGATTGCCACCGTCGAGCATCTGCTGGCTGCCCTTGCTGGTTGTCGTATCGACAACGTCTATGTTGAAGTTGACGGCCCTGAAATGCCAATCATGGATGGTAGTGCAGCACCTTTTGTTTTCTTAATCGAATGCGCGGGTGTTCTAGAACAAACCAAAGCACGCCGCGTGATCGAGGTCCTCAAACGTATTGAGATTTTTGATGACGGTCGTGAGGCTTCTCTTTCACCAGGCGACGGATTTTCTATAGGCTTCAAAATCGATTTCGACTCCGACGCCATCGGCAAGCAGGACAAAAGTGTTCGCATGGTTAATGGCACCTTCAAGGGTGAGATTTCCCGGGCACGCACCTTCGGATTCGCCGAGGAAGTTGATCAGCTTCGTAAAATGGGTTTGGCGCGTGGCGGTAGCCTCGACAACGCCGTTGTCGTAAGCGGCGACAAAATCCTGAATGAGGAAGGCCTTCGCTACGACGATGAGTTCGTGCGCCACAAGATCCTCGACTGCATTGGCGATCTTTATCTGGCCGGCGCCGCAATTTCAGGGCATTTCCAGGGTTTCCGGTCGGGACACGCCATGAATCACGCCATTGTGCGGGCGCTGCTCTTGGACCCGACTGCTTGGCGTTATGAAGGTGCCAACGATATCCCGACTGAACCAAAACTAATGCTCGCAACTGCCTGAACCTGAATTCCGATCATATTTGATCAACGGACGGTTTTTCTGGCCCGTTTTTCTGTGAATCTGGCTCCTACATGGTATATTGCTTCCAAAGATGTTCAGACATTGCCCGCACCCTGTTGATGGCCGAATGTCTGATTGCACTGATTTTTGGCGACCTCGATGACTAAACGCATCACATCTCCCTGGCATGGTCGAATTGGTCTTTGTTCTGTCCTCTTCGCGACCTTGATCCTCGCTGCCTGTTCCACCGACGAGCTAGATTATGCCGAACGCTCGGTTGAGGATCTGTACAATGAGGCTATGAGCACCCTAGATGTCGAGGAATACAAAGAGGCAGCTGACCTCTTTCTTGAGGTTGAGCGCCAACACCCCTACTCAGTCTGGGCGACCAAAGCCCAGTTGATGTCTGCCTTCAGCTACTACTCCGACGGCAAATACGATGACGCTATTCTGGCAGTTGACCGGTATATTCAATTGCATCCCGGCAACCGGGATGTTGGATATGCCTACTACCTCAAGTCGCTATGTTATTACGAACAGATAACCGATGTAGAACGCGATCAACGCAACACCGAACAGGCAATGGCTGCACTCGATGAGGTTGTACGCAGGTTTCCGAATTCCAGTTATGCGGGCGATTCCCGTCTCAAGCTTGATTTGACCAGAGATCACCTAGCGGGCAAAGAAATGGAAGTCGGGCGATACTACCATAAGCGCGCGAACTATCTCGCAGCGATCAACCGTTACAAATCAGTAATAAAAAACTTTCAAACTACCACTCATGTGCCTGAGGCCCTGCACCGGCTGTCTGAAGCTTATACAGCCCTCGGAATTGAGCCCGAGGCAAAGATCAACGCTGCCGTTCTTGGCCATAACTTCCCCGGCAGCGATTGGTATGCCGACAGTTACGAACTGGTCGAAGGTGTGACGGCTGTGGATCTCGACGGTGATGGCGAGGCTGACCCTAAAAAAGACAGCGGCGGATTTTTTAGCCGCCTCTGGCCTTTCTAGACAACGATGCTACTCCATCTATCGATCCGGGACGTCGTCCTGATCGATCGGGTCGACTTGACGTTCGGGCCGGGATTGAGCGCGCTGACCGGTGAAACTGGCGCCGGAAAATCTATCCTCCTTGATGCCCTAGGCCTGACTATGGGTGCGAGGTCTGATGCCGGACTTGTCCGAAACGGCGCCAAACACGCTTCTGTCACGGCAACTTTTGACGGCTCTGTGGCTGATGACCTCAGTGATTTGCTGCAAGAGCACGGCATCTACATCGAATCAGCCGAAGATCTGGTTCTCCGTAGAACTGTCGGAACGGACGGACGAAGCCGCGCATTCGTGAATGATCAACCTATCAGTATCGGATTGCTGCGGCAGATCGGAGACGAACTAGTCGAAATTCACGGCCAGTTCGAGCGTTTCTCCCTCGCCGATCCCGTGGTCCAGCGCAACGCGCTTGATGCTTTTGGGAATCTTACAGACAAACGCAACACAGTCACAAAGCTGCACCAGAAATGGAAAGAAGCCGTGCAGGCCCGTGAAGATGCCATTGGCGCGCTAAGTGCGTCCCAGGTCGAAGCCAAAGAACTGCGCGGCGCACTGGAAGAACTGAATGCACTGGACCCGGTAGAAGGCGAGGAAGCCGAACTTTCCTCCCGTCGCATTCTCTTGCAGAACGCAACACGGCTTGTCGAGACGTTCAACGGCGCATCGGATGCCCTTACCGGCGATCCAGGCGCCGAGACACTTTTACAACGTGCTGCGCGCCTGCTCGAACGTGACAACGAAATAGCGGGTGGTCGGCTGTCTCCTGTTATTTCAGCGCTCGACAAAGCCAACGCCGAGCTTGCGGAGGCCGTCGGCGAACTCAATTCCGTGGCTCATGCGATGGATGCAGACCCCGGAGAACTCGAAACCTCGGAAGAACGCCTGTTTGCGCTTTATGCAGCCGCCCGACGCCACGGCGTCACGACGGATGAACTACCGTGCATCCGCACTAGAATTGGTGAGCGCCTTTCAGACATCGATGATCGCGATGGGCATCTTGAACAACTGGCGCACGTCGTTGAGGAATCACGCCGCGTTTACTGTGAAGCCGGAGAATCACTATCCAAGTCGCGCAAGAAAGCCGCTGCGAAACTCGATAAAGGGATCGCGGCCGAATTGCCTCCCCTCAAACTTGAAAATGCTGCGCTGACCACGCGTCTGGACCGGCTCGATGAAAGCAGTTGGGCAGAACACGGGCTCGACAATGTATCCTTCGAGGTAAGGACAAACCCCGGCACATCTCCGGGGCCTCTGGGAAAGATAGCTTCGGGTGGTGAATTAAGCCGCATCATGCTGGCCCTAAAGGTCGTGCTCGCAGGAACTTCGGGCACCAGAACCATTGTTTTCGACGAGGTCGATACAGGAATTGGTGGTGCTACGGCTGCTGCTGTCGGTGCGCGACTGGCTGAGCTTGCCAACACACGTACCAATCAGCAGATACTGGTGGTCACTCACAGCCCGCAAGTGGCGGCCTCCGCACGTGATCATCTTCGTGTCAAGAAACTAACTGATGTGAACACCAAAGACGGCCTAACAAAAACAGATGTGGTGTTGCTGAACGACGATCAGAGACGCGAAGAGATCGCACGTATGCTCGCAGGAGCAAAAGTGACCGATGAAGCACGCGCGGCAGCTGATCGCCTGATGCGAGGTGAAAACGAATCAAAACAAACGAAGGCCTCCGCGTGAGTGTATCCAGCCGAGAGCGTACTGTCGGCTGGATGTGGATTGTGATCATGGTCATCATCTGGACCAGCTTCCACCTGTCCGGGCGGCTAGGCGCGCAGCTCACGCTCACCCCTTACGACTTAACGACATTGCGCTTCTGCGCTGCCGGAACGCTTTTTCTGCCCTGGCTGATTCGACACGGACTTGGTGGCATATCCTTCTGGCAGGCATTGTTACTTGCAATGACCGCCGGACCAGGTTTCTCCGTCTTTGCCTTCGGTGGATATCATTTTGCACCGGCAGCTCACGGGGCGACAATTTTGGCTGGCGCGTTGCCTCTGTTCACTGTCCCGTTTGCCTGGTGGCTAGCCGGGGAGCGTATGAGCACGGCACGTAACGTATCTGTCACTCTGATATTTGCCGGTGTCATATTTCTCTTGTTGGATGCCACGAGGAACGGGCAGCCCAACGAATGGTTTGGCGATGCCCTGTTCTTCGTCGGAGCAGCCTCCTGGTCCCTCTTCGCCGTGCTGGCGCGAAGGTGGAACGTCAAGCCCATTCGCAGTGCGGCTATCGTCGCAACATTTTCCTTTGTCACCTTCACACCAATACACTTGCTCTTCCTACCAACCGCCCTTGTAGAGGCCCCCTGGCAGGAACTCACCGCACAGTGGCTATTTCAAGGTGTCATCATGTTTGCCGGTTCGACGATCGGCTACCCCCGGGCTGTCGCGGCACTTGGGGCGAGCACGACGGCAACAGCTGTCGCGCTAGTCCCTGTTGGAGTCACGGTGCTGGCATGGTTGTGGCTGGGTGAAGCCATCGGCGCGATCGCCATCGCTGGTGTGGTGCTTGTTATCGCCGGCGCACTTGCAAGCGCCCTAAAATTACATACTCGAACAAATGCGGTTAAGGCGTGATTGAATCGCCAATGCAGCTTAAAATTTCTGCCTATGACGAATGAGACCAAACAAGCGATTGAATCCATGACCGACACAGATTCCCGTGCTGAGCTCGCTCAGCTGTCAGAGGAGCTGCGCGGTCACAATGCGGCGTACTACCAGGATGACGCGCCGGTCATATCTGATGCGGCCTATGATGCGTTGTTCAGCCGCTTGCAGGCTATCGAAGCAGCATTCCCGGAACTACGCACAGAAGATAGCCCCACGCAGAACGTCGGTGCCGCACCCTCGCAGGGCTTTGCCAAGGTTCAGCATTCGATACCCATGCTGTCACTGGGCAATGCCTTTGATGATGATGATGTCAGTGAGTTCCTGACCCGTATACACAGGTTTTTGAGCATCGATGAGACTGATCCGGTCGAGATTGTCGGTGAGCCCAAAATTGATGGCCTATCAGTTTCCTTGCGCTACGAAAACGGCCACTTCGTGCGCGGCTCTACCCGTGGCGATGGCGCGGAAGGCGAAGACATCACTGCCAATCTATGCACCATCAAGGATATCCCGGACAAACTGAAAAGTGACGCCCCTGACGTGGTCGAGGTGCGCGGTGAGGTCTATCTGCCCAAGACAGCGTTCCGGCAGCTCAATGAAGCTCAAGAGGCCGCTGGAGCCAAGATATTCGCCAATCCCCGCAATGCCGCGGCAGGAAGCCTGCGCCAACTCGACACGGCGATCACGGCACAACGCCCGCTACGCATGTTTGCCTATGCCTGGGGAGATCTCAGCGCCGATGTTACTGACAGCCAGTGGGGCTTTCTGGAAACGATCGCCGCCTGGGGCTTTCAGACCAACCCGATCGCACGTCTCTGCCATAATCTCGAAGAAGTGCTGCGCCTCTACAATGATATCAGTGACCAGCGCGCGACCCTCGATTACGACATTGATGGCGTTGTCTACAAAGTGAACCGGATCGACCTACAGCGGCGTCTCGGATTTGTCAGCCGTGCCCCCCGCTGGGCCGTCGCGCACAAATTTCCTGCCGAACAAGCAACAACAACCCTTAACGGCATTGATATCCAGGTTGGACGCACAGGCTCCCTCACCCCGGTTGCGCGGCTGGAGCCCGTCACCGTCGGCGGTGTGGTCGTCTCCAACGCCACGCTTCATAACGAAGACGAAATCACACGCAAGGATGTACGCGTTGGTGACACCGTCGTCATTCAGCGGGCAGGAGACGTGATCCCGCAGGTGGTTCACGCCATCGCCGAAAAACGCCCCAAAGACGCGGCGTCCTATGTCTTTCCTACAACCTGCCCAGTCTGTGGTTCGGAAGCCGTGCGCGACATTGATGAAGCCATACGCCGATGTACCGGTGGCTTGATTTGCTCAGCACAATCTGTCGAACGCCTGAAGCACTTTGTCTCGCGCAATGCTTTCGATATTGAAGGGCTTGGTGCCAAAAACATCACCGCGTTTCACGCGAACGGTCTGGTCGAAGGACCGGCCGATATCTTCCGGCTGCACGAAAAGCGCGACATCCTGCTGGACCGTGAAGGCTGGGGTGAACAATCCGTCGACAATCTGCTCGATGCGATCAACGAACGCCGTACCATTGAACTCGATCGCTTTGTCTATGCCTTGGGCATCCGGCAGATTGGTCAGGCCACCGCACGCCTGCTGGCGCGCACCTATGGCAACATCGAGACATTGCATAACGCCATGGCTCAGGCGCAAGATCGCGAAGGTGAAGCTTATCAGGACCTGCTGAACATCGACGGTATTGGTGCTTCGGTCGCCGAAGACCTGCTCGCCTTTATTCATGAGGATCACAACCGACAGGTCCTCGAAAATCTGAAAGAGCAACTAAACATCGAGGACTTCGTCCTGCCAGCCAGTGATTCCGCCTTCGCTGGGAAAACCATCGTTTTCACCGGAACGCTGGAGAAGATGACCCGTTTCGAAGCCAAGGCCCGCGCCGAATCCCTAGGAGCCAAGGTATCTGGCTCAGTGTCGAGCAAGACCGATCTGGTAGTTGCGGGTCCCGGAGCAGGTTCAAAAGCCAAGAAGGCGACGGAACTCGGCATCGAGATGATCGACGAAGATACCTGGATCGAACAATCCGCGAGCTAGGTGTCCGTAATCCCAAAGGCGGCCCGCACTTCTTCGGGAACTGCACAGGCCTTGATCTCAGCGTTGTTCTCTCCCTCTGAGCGCACACAGACCCGGGATTCTGCACCTTCAGCGACAAGATCGCCGGTCGCCGACTGAGTTATACGATGCGTAACCGTGAAAGACCGTGACCCCCAGCGGGTCACCTCGCTCGCAATATCGATTTCATCGTCCCAGCGCGCCGGCGAGGCAAAACGGCATTGCACGTCCACGATAGGTGTTAAAATGCCAAGCCTCTCTTCCAACACACGCATGGAAACACCGGCTTCCTCGAAGAGCTGGTGACTGCCTCTATCAAACCAGTCGAAATAGTTCGGGTAGTAGACGATCTTTGCCGGATCACAGTCGCCAAAGCCGACTTTTCGGCGGGTCGTCGAAACACGCGCGCTCATGTCATTCCTGTCCTTCGTATTCCGCCATGAAACCCGGCGCGAACTTCCGTAAACGATCGTCATCAATGCGGCCCGAACGGGTCATATAGGCATAGCCGAAATCGAGCGGGCTCAACTGCATATGTTGGGCAAAATCTTCGTACCACCGTGCACTGGAGGTCGCCGCGTTGACGATTTTCTGAACAATGGGTTTGCGCGTCTGCTCATAGCTCTGCAGCGCAGCTGACATGTCGTCAGGTTGGGCTTCGAGCGCCTTGACCAGCACGATCACATCCTCAAGCGCGAGCCGAGTACCCGAGCCGATAGAGAAATGCGCGGTGTGTAGAGCATCTCCCACCAGCACCATATTTTGGTGTGACCAACGTTCATTCCACATCAGGGGAAAATTTCGCCAATTGGACTTGTTGGTAATTAGCGGTTTGCCATCGAGCGTGTCGGCGAAGAGTTCAGCGCATTTCACAGATGACTCTGCTTCGTCCATTGAGGCAAAGCCGGCCGTATCCCATGTCTCGCGCGCGCATTCGACCAGAAACGTGCTCATCGTCGGCGTATAGCGATAGTGATGGGCGTTGAACGGACCATAGTCGGTCTCGATAAAAGTCTGGGTCAGGGTCTCGAATGGCTTCTCCACGCCGTACCAGGCGAACTTGTTCGGCAAATAAGACAAGGACATGCCGAAATCGCCCTCGAAACCACGCCGAACCACCGAGTTGACCCCGTCTGAGGCCACAATCAGGTCGAAATCGGCCAATACATCAACCGACCCCACGACAGTCTCAAAGTTCAGTTCCGCCCCCACCGCAAGCGCACGTTCCTGCAACAATTGAAGCAGATGAAGACGTCCAATCGAGGAGAATCCGACCCCGTCGATGGTCACCTTCTCCCCGCGATGGATCAGAGTCATGTCATTCCATGTCTCCATCTCAGGCGTGATCAAATCATGGGTTTCCGGATCGTCATCGCGCAGAAATTCAAGCGCGCGGTCCGAGAACACCACTCCAAACCCGAAGGTGGCATCGGTCGGGTTTTGCTCGAACACCTGCACCGTTGCATCCGGATGACGCTTCTTCCAGAGCGTAGCAAAATAGAGCCCGGCAGGTCCCCCGCCAACAACAGCAATGCGCATTCCTAATCTCCCAGTGGGGCTGTGACGGCCAGCAACCATTCCCGTGCCGCATCTTCGATCAGAGGTCCTATCTCTTCGCAAACCCGGGCGTGATATCTATCGAGCCAACCGTGCTCATCAAGCGTGAGCAGTGATTTATCTATCAGGCTACGATCGATAGGCGCCAGAGTCAGAGTTTCAAACCCCAGCATCGGCCACTCACCGCCTGGAATGTCAGAAGCTTCTCTCACTGCCACCAGATTTTCGATTCGGATGCCGAAGGCACCTTCTTTGTAGAATCCGGGCTCGTTGGAAATAATCATGCCCGGCTGCAAGGGCGTAGTGGCGCCAACCTTCGAGATGCGCTGCGGCCCTTCATGGACTCCCAGATAGCTTCCTACACCGTGGCCTGTGCCGTGGTCATAATCGAGCCCCGCATTCCAGAGCGCCTGACGCGCCAACACGTCGATCTGGCCGCCGGTTGTCCCAGGTGGAAACCGCAGTGTCGCCAACGCAATATGGCCCTTCAAGACACGGGTGAAACGGTCACGCATTTCATCCGTGGGTATTCCGATGGCAACCGTGCGGGTCACATCGGTGGTACCGTCGAGATACTGCGCTCCCGAATCAACCAGATAGAGTTCACCCTCGCCTAGCTTGCGGTTGGTCACCTCGGTAACGCGATAATGGACGATCGCACCATTCGGACCAGAACCAGAAATCGTCCCAAAACTGAGATCGCGAAAATGCTCTCCCGGTGTCCGGAATGTGGCCAGTTTCGCCGCCGCCGACAATTCATCAATGTCATCACCGGGCGCGTTTACTGACAGCCAATGCAAGAAGCCTGCAAGCGCACCACCGTCGCGCATATGCGCGGCCCGGGTTCCCGTCAGTTCGGTCTCGTTTTTGATGGCCTTGGAGAGTGTAACCGGATCCTCGCCACGCGAAATTTTCGCACTCGCTTGTGAAAGACGTTCAAACACCCACGCAGCCGCGCTGTCGGGACAGGCCCAAACGTAGTTTTCTGCAAGACCGTCTAGCCCAGCACCAAAGGCAGCGGGCTTGTGAACAGCCACGCCATTTCCAAGATGCGCCAGCAACTCGTCCGACAGTTTCTCCGGCGCAACAAACCAGTCGAGGTCACGGTCAGCATGCACAATAGCAAAGCTCAACGGCAACGGAGTGTAATCGATATCGCCTCCGCGCACATTCAAAAGCCAGGCAATAGAATCCGGCTGTGTGAGCACCACGGCATCGAGCCCGTTCTCGCGCAGGGATGCCGACAGATCGGCACGTTTGTCAGTGCTCGAACGTCCAGCAAAACGCGCTTCATGGGGCACGACCGGCGCCGCTGGCGGCAATGGACGATCATGCCAAGCAACATCGATGGGATTGTCAGACACAGGCACGAATTCAGCTCCCGCCGCGGTGACAGCTTTCTCAATTCGATCTCTCTGGGCTTGCGTGTGCAACCAAGGGTCAAAGCCGAGCTTCGCACCTTGCGACAGCACAGACCCCAACCATGCAGCCACTGGTTCCTCAACAAGGTGGTGGAAGGAATATAGTTCCTCGTCCACCTGGTCGCGGACCTGCAACGTGTAGCGCCCATCGACAAATATTGCGGCCTGATCGTGCAACACTACGGCCGCACCAGCCGAACCATTGAACCCCGTCAACCACAACAGCCTCTCTGCATTCGGAGGCAGAAACTCGTTCTGCTGCGCATCAGCGTGCGGAACGACAAAACCGTCCAGGCAATGCTCGGTAAGGATAGCGCGCAAAGCCGCGAGGCGATCTGGATAGGATATTTCACTCATAGCGGAGAAGCTACGCGACGGCCTGCCGCAAGACAATCAGGGGCCTTATAGCTAAGATAGGTAAGCGAAATTTACACCCGAAGATGCAATCACAGGAGAAACCAAGATGATACGCCTTGATCCCCCTCCCGGACCCAGCGTCAGCGTTGACGACATGCAGCAGTGCGTGGCGCGCTTCAAAGAGCTGAAAGGCAGCGCGCTCTGCTTCATGGACCAGCGCATTCCTGGTCATGAGCGCGAGATGATCAATCTGCTCGGTCTCGGCGTGACCGAGAATGAGGATGACCCTGATCTCACGCCGAAGGTTGGAGCTGCACACGGCTTTGCCGCTGGCTTTGCCAAATGTGAACCCGGTTGTGGTGCCGCCCTTCACTGGCATGAGACTGAAGAAGTTTTCATGCCGCTCGATGGGAAATGGTCGATCTACTGGCGCGATGGCGACGAAGAGCGCGAAGTCATTCTAGAAGCTGGTGACACGGTATCCGTTCCAATCGGCATCTATCGCGGGTTCAAGAATGCCGGCGACACCCCCGCGACCTTGCACTTCATCGTCGGTGGTCCTGATACCGGCAAGGTCCACTGGCACCCGTCTGTGATTGAAGCTGCCCGCAACACAGGCCTCGCCGTAGACGACAATGGCCAACTGATCGAGATCGCGGCCGAATAAGTAACAGCAGGACAATCGCGTGATGAAGGATCTTGGCACATTTGACTACGTGATCGTTGGTGCCGGTTCGGCAGGCTGTGTGCTGGCGAACCGACTCTCAGCCGACCCCGATATATCGGTGCTGCTGCTCGAAGCCGGTGGCAAGGACAACTATTTCTGGATTCACGTTCCCGTCGGCTATCTCTACTGTATGAACAACCCGCGTACTGACTGGCTGTTCAAGACCGAAGTCGAAGAAGGGCTGAACGGGCGTTCACTCGACTATCCACGCGGACGCGTGCTGGGCGGCTGCTCCTCAATCAACGGCATGATCTACATGCGTGGCCAGAGCCGCGACTATGATCAGTGGCGCCAGCTCGGCAACACCGGCTGGGGCTGGGATGACGTGATGCCCTACTTCCTCAAGTCAGAGGATCAGGCCGCCGTTCCTCCAGATGACCTGCATGCCGAAGGTGGTGAATGGCGCGTCGAGAACCAACGCCTGTCCTGGGACCTGCTGGATTCCTTCCAGGAGGCAGCAGCTCAGGAAGGCATCCCCAAAACCAATGACTTCAACCGGGGTGACAACCACGGCTGCGGCTATTTTCATGTCAACCAGCGTTCTGGCATCCGCTGGAGCACTGCAAAAGGTTTCCTCAAACCCGTCAAAGGTCGTTCGAACCTGACCGTCATCACGCATGCCGAAGCCGACCGCATCGAATTCAACGGCAAGCGAGTTACAGGCTTGACCTTGCGTCACAAAGGCGATCCAGCACGTGTCTCCGTCGCGGGCGAACTGATCCTGTCCGCCGGTTCCATTGGCAGCCCGCAAATTCTCGAACTTTCAGGAATCGGCCAGCCCGATCTGCTCCGTGAGCACGGTATCGATGTGGTCCATGGACTGAACGGCGTGGGCGAAAACCTGCAGGATCATCTTCAAGTGCGTTGTGCCTACAAGGTTAGCGGCGTGAAGACACTCAATGAACGGACGCAGAGCTTGTTTGGCAAAGCTGGCATTGCGCTTGAGTACTTGCTCAAGCGATCGGGACCCATGTCGATGGCCCCCTCTCAGCTCGGTGCATTCGCAAAATCCGACCCCTCGCTCGAATTCCCTAACCTGCAGTACCATGTACAGCCGCTCACGCTTGAGAAGTTCGGCGAACCCTTGCATCCCTTCCCGGCCTTCACCGCGAGTGTGTGTAACCTGCGTCCGGAAAGCCGTGGCACGGTGCACATCAAGTCCGGCACACCGGGCGACAAACCGTCCATTCGGCCGAACTACCTGTCAGTCCACGCTGACCGTATGGTTGCCGTAGAGGCCATTCGGTTGACTCGACGCATCGTCAACCAACCAGCCATGGCGCAATTCGCGCCAGAGGAATTCAAGCCGGGCCCGGAAGTTGAAAGCGACGAAGACCTTGCACGCGCTGCTGGCGACATCGCTACCACAATTTTTCATCCGGTCGGGACAGCAAAGATGGGCAGTGATGACACGGCCGTGGTCGACGACCGGTTGCGGGTGCATGGAATTAAGGGATTGCGTGTGGTTGATGCTTCAGTGATGCCAACCATCACCAGCGGCAACACCAATTCACCAATTATCATGATTGCCGAGAAGGCCGCGAACATGATCCGTGAGGACCGCCGGGCACCTGCCAAAGCAGCCTAGCTACAGATCAACGTCGACCACTCGTCGCGGTGTATGCGCGCCCGCAGGGACAGGCCTTGGCTCAGATAAGCGGACAACACCTGCTGTTCCTGCGTCTGCAGCAATCCAGACAGAATAACTGGCGCACCCAGCGCCAGGTTCGCGGCGATAGATGATGCCAGACGCTGCAATGGTCGCGCGAGAATATTGGCAAAGATCAAACCGTAAGGGCCATGCCGTCGAGCCTCAATGGCCTCGAGACCACGACTTTCAAAAGCATTCATATAAGGCAACACGCTGTTGAGACGTACATTTGCCTTGGCCATAGACACGGCGACCGGGTCGATATCCGTTGCGATCACAGGCATCCGAAGCGCCTTCGCCGCCGCGATCCCCAATATCCCGGTTCCACAACCCAGATCGAGAATTGGAGCCATAACCGCACCCGCACGAACCAACTGCTCCAGCGCCTCTAGACAGCCTCGCGTGGTTCCATGATGCCCCGTGCCAAATGCCGTGGCCGCATCCACGAGGATAGGGACCGCCCCCGCCGGTGCCGTATTCAGGTGATAGGAATCATGAACGTAAAACCGGCCTGCACGAACGGGTTCGAAATGGGCCTGGTTTTCGGCAACCCAGTCTGTTTCCGGTAATAAAACCATATCTGCTGTTGGAGCAAATATGCCGACCTCCTCTGCAGCTCGCCTGAGCGCTTTACGAAGCACAACTTCATCAGGGGCCTCGGAACTATACCCGGAGAACTGGCTTTCCTCGGTTTTTTCAATAAGGAAGGTGGTCAGTGCGCCGCAAAAAGGCTCGATTGCTTCTGCAAACAAGTCACCATGTTCCGTGGGCACGATAAACTCGATTTTCCAGACTGGTTCCGTCGACAATGCTTTAAACCGCGTCTGCGGCCACGACGAAGCTGTCGAGAACCTTTTTGTCGCCAGCCTTGTCGAAGGAAATCGACAGCTTATTGTCTGCGATGGCGGTGATGTGGCCATAGCCAAACTTCTGGTGGAACACTCGCTCACCCATACTGAAACCCTGCGGCTCCGCATGGATCAGAGTGGATTCCGTATCACGTCCCGGCGCACGCACACGACCGGCACCATAGCCGCCACTGCCGTACCCCCCGCCACCGTAACCAAGCGAACGTCCGCTGCCGAATGCGCTCGATTCGCCGGCGTACACGCCTTGCTCACTGTCCATATCGACAAATTCAGGTGGTAGCTCGTCGACAAAGCGTGACGGAATTGAGGACTGCCACTGGCCGTGAACCCGGCGGTTCGCAGCGAACAGGATCGTCGCTTCCCGCTTGGCGCGGGTCAGGCCCACATAGGCCAACCGCCGCTCTTCCTCCAGACCTGCCAGTCCGTTTTCATCCATGTTGCGCTGATGTGGAAACAGGCCCTCTTCCCATCCGGGTAGAAAGACGGTGTCGAACTCCAGACCCTTGGCCGAGTGAAGCGTCATGATATTGACCAGATCACTCCCGGCGGCTTCTGTATTTTCCATGACCAGAGAGACATGTTCGAGGAACCCCGCCAAGTTCTCAAACTCATCTATCGCAACGATCAGTTCCTTGAGGTTCTCCAGACGTCCCGGTGCTTCAGGCGCCTTGTCGTTCATCAGCATCTCGGTATAGCCGCTTTCATCGAGAACCATCTCGGCAAGCTCGGAATGAGACAAACCATCGCGTCCGTCCCCGTTCAGAGCGCGCCAGCGCTCAAAATCGGAGATCACACCGCCCAGTGAAGACCGTGTACTGGGCCGGAGTTCGTCTGTCCTCACGAGCTCAGCAGCTGCGCGGTAAAGGCTGGTTCCTGAAGCCCGGGCTGTCACATGCAGCATTTTAATCGTCGTGTTGCCGATGCCGCGCTTGGGCTTGTTGACAATCCGCTCAAAAGCCAAGTCATCGTCAGGCTGCTGGATAATTCGCAGATAGGCCAGCGCGTCACGCAGCTCTTGGCGCTCATAGAAGCGCGGACCGCCAACGACACGGTAGGGTATCCCCAGTGTCAGGAAACGTTCCTCAAACTCGCGGGTCTGAAAACCAGCACGCACAAGAATCGCAATCTGATTCAGCGAAACGGGTGCACCATCGTTGCCCTTGTTCTGGATGTTTTCAATGCGGTCGGAAACTACACGGGCTTCTTCCTCACCATCCCACACCCCACGGATAGCAACGCGATCGCCACCTTTAGCTTCCGTCCAAAGCGTTTTGCCGAGCCGTCCCTCGTTCTTCGTGATAAGACCCGAAGCAGCACCGAGAATAGGGCCTGTTGAACGATAGTTCTGTTCGAGGCGGACAATCTTGGCTCCGGGGAAATCTTCCTCGAAACGCAGGATGTTGCCAACCTCCGCGCCCCGCCAGGCATAAATCGACTGATCATCATCACCCACACAAGCAATGTTGCGGTGCTTCTGGGCCAATAAACGCAGCCACAGATACTGGGACACATTGGTGTCCTGATACTCGTCCACCAGAACGTACCGGAAGCGGTCCTGGTATTCCTCGAGCACCGAAGGGTTCTCGGCAAAAATCGTCAGATTGTGGAGCAGCAGATCACCAAAATCGGCCGCATTGAGCGTTTTCAAACGCTCCTGGTAGTCACGATACAACTCGACCAGCTTGCCACCGGCCATATCACCTGCATCGGCGGCCGAAACTTTGTCCGGCGTTAGTGCCCGGTCCTTCCAGCGCTGGATCACGCCCATCAGCACACGTGCCGGCCACCGCTTATCGTCGAGGTTCTCTGCTTCAATAAGTTGCTTGAGTAAACGCACCTGATCGTCGGCATCCAGAATGGTGAAATTGTTTCGTAGCCCAACCAATTCTGCGTGCCGCCGCAGGATACGTGCACCAAGAGCATGGAAAGTGCCTAGCCAGATAGCTTCGGCCGGCCCGCCCACGAGATGGCCCACCCGCTCGCGCATCTCGCGCGCGGCACGGTTTGTAAAGGTCACCGAAAGAACCTGATACGGACGGGCTTTCCCAAGGCGTAATAGATGCGCCAGACGCGTTGTCAGAACCCGGGTTTTCCCCGTTCCGGCACCAGCCAGAACAAGCACCGGTCCATCAAGGGTCTCCACAGCCTCACGCTGCGGCGAATTCAGCTGCGTGAGATACGGTGCCGGTGCCGTTTCGGAAACCGCGGTATTCTGCGGCTCTTCAATGTAAAATGGATCGCTCATGGGAAGACCTTAGTATACCACGTCATGATCATGTGTCATGCCCGGTGCAGGTAGGTTTTCGGACCGTCAGACGGCGCCGGACGATGTCCCGGAACCGCGAAACCTACTTCTCGTTTCTAAACAACGCCCTCGCTGAACCTTCCTAGGTATCTGTTGTTCCAATAATTCTATAAGAATTGTCATTTAGACTCTTCGTAACCAAGCGAGATACGATCTGAGTCTGTTGGCAGCAGAGCCTCGATTGCTTTGACGCTTTTTATCGAATTACCAGGGAGTTAATCATGGCCATCGAAGTTACCAAGATCGAGATCAAGAGCGTTTCGGATGCATCAGGCCTCGACGAATGGATCGAGTCCGGCGCCGTCAGTGCTGACGAAATCGTCGCTGTTATCGGCAAGACCGAGGGCAATGGAGGCGTCAACGACTTCACCCGCATTCTCTCTGATCAGGCTTTTCGCGCCGTTCTTATGAACCACGGATCGCGTAACGAAGCTGTCATCAAGGAAATTCCCATGGTTTGGTCCGGTGGCTGTGACGGTGTTATCACGCCCCACGCCGTGGCCTTTGCCAGCAACGACAAGACCGGCCCTGCCGACCAGGATCGCATTGTCATGGGTACCGCCATGAGTATGGAATTGTTGCCAGAGGATATTGGCCGCCCGGCCATGGTCGAGAAGGT
The DNA here is from genome assembly GCA_028822385.1 of Alphaproteobacteria bacterium. GTDB lineage: Bacteria > Pseudomonadota > Alphaproteobacteria > UBA6615 > UBA6615 > JABJAG01. Next base: position 31,051 of record JAPKDV010000002.1, on the reverse strand, counting down.
TGCTGAAGCCGTGCGTGCCGCCATGGCTGACGCCGGCATCGAAGACCCAAAAGATGTTCACTACGTTCAGACTAAAACACCGCTGTTAACGGTAGAAACCGCAAAAGACGCCCATGCACGCGGGCAGACTGTTGCTTGCGAGGTCCATGACTCCATGGGTGTTTCCAACGGGACCACCGCGCTGGGGATCGGTGTGGCACTGGGCGAGTTTGACATGCCAGCCGCTGAGGACATTTGTAAAAACCTGAATATCTATTCAGCCGTCTCGTCCTGTTCGTCGGGCGTGGAACTCGACCGGGCACAGATTGTGCTCTTTGGCAACAAGGCCGGCGCTGGCGGACGCTACCGGATCGGCCATTCGGTAATGAAGGACGCACTGGATATCGACGGCATTTATAACTCGATCCGCGATGCCGGGCTCGACCTACCGGAACGCGCACGCGCCGAAGACCTCAACGGCAAGTTGATCAATTGCTTCATGAAATCCGAAGCCGACCCAAGCGCCCGACTGCGCGGCCGCCGCCAAATTATGCTGGATGACTCCGATGTGCATCATCACCGACACTCCAAGGCGGCGGTCGGTGGTGTTGCCGCAGCTGCAATCGGTGACCCGGCGGTCTTCGTCTCGGTTGATGCCATGCATCAGGGCCCACAGGGCGGTGGGCCTGTAATCGCCATCGTGGATCTGGGCGAGTAGCGCCGGATGCCATTACCCTTCGAGGACCCATACAACGCGTTCTGCACCGACACAGACGCCTTCCTCGAAGGTGCGAGCAACAACACGCTTACGGGCCTGACCTTTGCGGCCAAGGATCTCTATGACGTCATCGGCCATGTCACCGGCGGCGGCAATCCTGACTGGAAACGGACCCACGAGCCGGCCACGGAACATTCCTGGCCTATAAAGACCTTGGTTAATGCCGGCGCGACCATGGTGGGAAAAACGCATACCGACGAGCTCTCGCGCGGCATATTTGGAGAGAACGCCCATTACGGCACACCGATCAATCCTGCTGCGCCCGGCCACGTACCAGGCGGCTCCTCCAGTGGTTCCGTGACCGCAGTTGCCGGCGGCCTAGTGGACTTCGCGCTGGGCACAGACACCGGCGGGTCTGTCCGAGTGCCTGCAAGCTTTTGTGGTGTCGTAGGAATGCGTACGACACATGGCCGCATTCCCTTCACCCATGCCATCGATCAAGCGCCCAGTTTCGACACGGTTGGCTGGTTTGCGCGTGATGCACATATTTTTGCACGCGCCGGTGCTGAATTGCTCAAAAACGAAATCAATGACCACAGCGCACCACGTCTGATTCTCGCCGATGATCTCTTCACCTATGCTGATGAAAGCGTTCGCCAGGCATTGGCTGCCCCCCTTCAACAGGTGCGCAAGCACACTCGTGACCACGCCAACGCCACGCTCGCACCCGAAGGTCTGGACACATGGTTCGGCCATCAGGCCGTCCTGCAGGGCCGCGAAGCCTGGGAAACCTTTGGTGAATGGGTTGATGCAAACGACCCACGCTTCGGTTTTGAAGTTGCAGAGAACTACCTGATCGGGCGCAACTGGTCTGACGACGCACGCGCAGAGGCCATGGCAGCTCGGCCGGGTTATCGCACCAGGATAGAAAACCTGCTTGGTGATGATGGTGTGATCGTCATGCCAACAACGCCCTTCCCAGCTCCACCACGCAACTCATTACGCTCAGAACAAAAAGCACGCCGTTTTAGAGTTATTGCCATGACCTGTATCTCCGGGCTGGCTGGCACGCCCCAGATCAACCTGCCTCTCGGAACCGTCGACGGAAGGCCTCAGGGTCTCTCGCTGATCGGTCCCCGCGGCAAAGACGAGTTACTGATTGATCTTGCTCGCAAGATCATGGCCTGATCCACCCCATGCGCCGAAAAAGCGTTTCTAGCATGGCGCCGTACTGTCTTAGTCGGTGAGATGAACTACTTCGACATCTGACCCACAAACGTCCGGGTGACGTGATCGGAGCCATAAATCCAGAGGATCACCATGGGTTTATCACCAAGATTGAGAAAATAGTGTTCCTTACCCGCGGCAACATCGGTGAATTCATAAGCCGTAAGGCGGGTGCGCTCACCTTTAATATCCACTTCGGCCATACCGGAGAGCAAGGTGACCTGCTAATCGCGATTGTGCTTATGCATCGACGCAGAGCTACCCGGCGGGAAGGAACTAATGCCGGTCATTAAAGCCGCATTGGGGGAAACCTTGGGAACTACCAGCGGCGTCGACACAACCTCGCCGCCCCACTCGAGCTTCTCTATCTGACTAAATTTTAGGACAACAAATTCAGACATAGCATTTCCCAGCAGACTTCATAATTATTTTGGTGCCTATAGCGCGACGGTCTACGCTTTGCATGCCCACTTTCCGCGAGTGACCTCCACAACCAGATTTATCCGCCATAGTTCCCATCATAGGCCGCGGTTTGGCCATCCAAAAGCGCATCGGTATAAGCTGGTGAGCTCAAGAGAAACGCAATGGCCGCAGCAAACCCAGCGATATACTCTAGGGGGCGCATCATCTTGCGAATTCTATACTCTAGGGCCGGTCACACAGATGATGATGAAGCAGTGATATTTCTGCTACTCCGCCGCATCACGAGCATTATATTCGGCGGGTTCATAGTTGAGGTTCGGTGAGAGCCAGCGTTCCGCGAAGGCCAAGTCTACACCCTTGCGTTGGGCATAATCCTCTACCTGATCACGTTCAATTTTTCCGACGCCAAAATAACGAGCATCCGGATTGCCAAAATAGAACCCACTCACCGAGGACGGCGGCCACATGGCAAAGCTTTCCGTGAGTGTCACACCTGTTTCAGATTCCGCATTGAGAAGATCAAACAGTGTGCGCTTTTCGGTGTGATCCGGTGAAGCCGGATAACCCGGTGCCGGACGAATTCCGCGATAGTCCTCGCTGATCAACTCAGCATTGGTAAGCCCCTCATCGGGTGCATAGCCCCAGAACTCCTCGCGCACACGCTGATGCATCCGTTCCGCGAAGGCTTCTGCCAACCGATCTGCCAACGCCTTGGACAGGATCGAATTGTAGTCATCGTTCTCTTTCGCGAAACGATCAGAAATCGCGTCGATTTCGGAGCCAGCAGTCACAACAAATCCGCCGAGATAATCAGTATGGCCAGCGTCAGCCGGACAGACAAAATCAGACAGGGCAAAATTCGGACGCGTGTTGTTGCGCTTCATCTGCTGACGCAAGGTCCGAACCATCGCGCGCTCTTCGCCTTCTTCAGCATCGCCATAGATGGCGATATCGTCCCCAACGGCATTGGCCGGCCAAAAGCCCACGACTGCGCGGGGCACCAGCCATTTTTCTTTCACCATACGGTCGAGCATTTCCTGCGCGTCTTCGAACAACTCACGTGCGCTCTCCCCTACCACTTTGTCCTGCAGGATATCGGGGTATTTGCCTGCCAGTTCCCAAGTCCGGAAGAACGGTGTCCAATCGATAAACTCACGCAGTTCAGATAGGTCGTAGGCATTGAATGTGCGCGTCCCCAAAAACGATGGAACCGACGCCTTAAAATCTGCCCAGTCGATGGGTACCTTGTTCTCACGGGCCCCGGCGATGGTCTGGCGTTTGGACTTTCGCCCACTGCCCGCATGCTTCACGCGCGCGGCCTCGTACTCATCGCGAATGCCTGCAACGAAGTCGTCGCGTGCAGTTTCCGAGAGTAAATTGCTCATAACACCGACAGCCTTAGAGGCGTCGTTCACATGAATCACGGGATTGTCGTAGCCCGGCGCGATCTTGACCGCTGTGTGCAACCGACTGGTTGTCGCGCCGCCGATCAACAAAGGCAGCTGGACGTCTTGACGCTTCATCTCGCGCGCAAGGTTTACCATTTCATCGAGGCTTGGCGTGATCAAGCCAGAGACCCCGATAATGTCAACTTTTTCTTCCAGCGCTGCGCGAAGAATTTTCTCCGCAGGCACCATCACGCCCAAATCAACCACATCGTAATTGTTACACTGAAGAACCACGCCCACGATATTCTTACCAATATCGTGGACATCGCCTTTTACTGTCGCCATCAGGATTTTCCCATTTGCCTTGGCAGCCTGTCCTGAAGCCTCGCGTTCCTCCTCCATGAAGGGGGTCAGATGGGCGACCGCCTGCTTCATGACACGCGCGCTTTTGACCACTTGGGGCAGAAACATCTTGCCCTCACCGAACAAATCACCAACGACATTCATGCCGTCCATCAGCGGTCCTTCGATCACGTGAAGCGGGCGCTCGGCTTCCTGACGAGCTATTTCGGTATCTTCGATGATAAAATCAGTGATGCCGTGGATCAGCGCATATTCTATCCGTTCGGTGACATTCCCATCACGCCATTCGAGATTTTTTTCCTGCGCCGCAGTACCAGCATCACGATAATCATCGGCGATCTCGAGGAGCCGATCAGTGGCATCCTCGCGCCGATTGAACAACACGTCTTCAATACGTTCCAGCAGATCTTCCGGGATGTCGTCATAGACCATGATTTGCCCAGCATTCACGATGCCCATATCCATGCCCGCACGGATGGCATGCAGCAAAAACGCCGAATGCATCGCCTCGCGCACGGCATTGTTGCCGCGGAATGAGAACGACAAATTAGACACGCCACCTGACACATGGACATGAGGCAGTTCGGCGCGAATCCGCTTCGTCGCCTCGATAAACGCAATGGCGTACCCATTGTGCTCTTCAATACCCGTCGCAACCGCGAAGATGTTCGGATCAAAAATAATGTCCTCGGCCGGAAATCCGTCTGCCGTCAGCAAATCATAGGACCGCTTGCAGATCTCGAACTTGCGATCAGCCGTGTCGGCCTGACCATCTTCGTCAAACGCCATCACGACTGTGGCAGCACCGTAACGTCGAATCTTGCGAGCCTGATCTAGGAACTGCTCTTCGCCTTCCTTGAGGCTGATCGAGTTTACGATCGCCTTACCCTGCACACATTTCAGTCCGGCTTCGATCACCACCCATTTGGAGGAATCGATCATCACCGGGACACGCGAGATATCAGGTTCAGCAGCAATGAGGTTTAGGAAGCGAACCATCGCCGCCTCAGAATCGAGCATCCCCTCATCCATGTTTATATCAATTACCTGCGCGCCGTTCTCTACCTGATGGCGTGCAACCTCTAGGGCCGTATCGAAATCATCACCCTTGATGAGGTCTCGGAAACGCGCCGAACCGGTTACATTCGTGCGCTCGCCAATATTGACGAACTGACTACCGGCTGCGCCGGTCATCTCGATCTCGCTCATACTGTTACCGTGAAGGGTTCGAGGCCGGACAGACGCATTGCCGGTTCCCGTGTTGGAACTTCTCGCGGTGGCAATCCTTCGACTGCGTTGTGAAGCGCGGCTATATGGGCTGGTGTCGTCCCGCAACAGCCGCCAACAATATTAACAAAACCTTCTTCAGCCCATTCGCGCACAAATCCGGCTGTGGTTTCAGCCTCCTCGTCATACTCACCAAACTCATTAGGCAGCCCGGCATTGGGATAGGCACAGACAAATGTATCGGCCATCCGCGACAGGTCAGCCAGATAAGGGCGCATTTCATTGGCGCCCAGCGAACAATTAAGCCCGATGGTCAGCGGACTGGCATGGCGCAACGAATTCCAGAAGGCTTCGGGGGTCTGCCCCGTCAGCGTGCGCCCGGACCTATCCGTGATCGTTCCAGAAATCATGACGGGACGGCGCTCACCAGTTTCGTCAAAGAGCTCTTCCAGAGCAAAGATTGCGCATTTGGCGTTTAGCGTGTCGAAAATAGTCTCGATCAGGAACAGGTCGACCCCGCCGGACAGTAACGAACAGGCGGCCTGCTTGTAGGCATCCTTAAGCGTGTCAAAAGTAATCGCACGATATCCAGGGTCATTCACATCTGGTGAGATCGAGGTGGTCCGGTTAGTCGGTCCGATCGCCCCTGCAACCCAGCACACATGATCGGGGTCCCGGGCCATCATGGCATCACAAGCTTCTCGTGCAACTCGCGCACCTTCCAGATTAATAGCGTCTACATAGTCTTCCATCCCGTAATCAGCCTGCGAGATGGTCGTGGCATTGAACGTGTTGGTGGCAATGATATCCGCGCCGGCTTCGAGATAACTGGTGTGGATATCCCGGATTGCATCGGGCGCGGTCAGGTTGAGGATATCATTGTTGCCAGTCAAATCCTGCGCCAGGCCTTCAAAATGCTTGCCATGATAATCGACAGTTTCGAGTTTCAACGCCTGAATTTCAGTCCCCATGGCACCATCAAGAACGAGGATGCGTTCCGCCAGCGCTAGAGTAATTTCCGGTCGTTCCTGGGTCACTGGCTGACCTCGGCCTTCGGCACCGAAGATGTCACGCCGATGCTTTCACAGACGGCCTGGGTCAGCGCGGCTCGATTCAGAGTATAGAAATGAAATAGGTCGACACCATTCGCCATCAGTTCGTGACATTGCTGAGAGGCTAGTTCGATCGCGACCTGACGCCGGTCATAGGGATTGTCGTCCAACCCCTCAAACCTGTCCGCGAGAGCTTGCGGTACCCGCGCACCACACATAGCCGCAAAACGGCACATACTTTTAAAGTTTCCGACCGGCATGATGCCTGGCACTATAGGCACAGAAATGCCAACGTCGGAGACTCGGTCACGAAATCGCAGAAAATCATCATTGTCGAAAAAGAACTGCGTGATCGCCTGACTGGCGCCCGCATCAATTTTGCGCTTTAGATTGTCGAGATCCGCGTGCGCGCTTTGTGCCTCGGGATGGGTTTCCGGATAGGCCGCCACGGAAACCACGAAATCGCCGATCCCACGCAAACCGGTCACGAGATCGGAGGCATAGGCGTAACCATCGGGATGGGGCGTATAACCTTGTTCGGCGTCGAGTGGGTCGCCGCGCAAGGCCACAACATGTCGCACACCGGCTTCCCAGTATGAGCGGGCCACCTCGTTAATCTCTTCGCGCGATGCATCTACGCAAGTGAGATGCGCCGCTGCTGTAATGCCCGCCTCCGCGACGATCCGAGACACAGTGGAGTGGGTACGTGCGCGCGTCGAACCACCCGCTCCATAGGTTACCGAAACAAAAGACGGGGAAAGTGGTGCCAATGCACACACTGTATCCCAGAGTATGTCTTCCATTTCGGGTGATTTAGGCGGAAAGAATTCAAAGCTTATCGAAGGTGCTTGAGGTGATGTCACGGTCGAAGTAATCATTGTTGAAAGCTTCCCTGACGAGCTGAAGTCGGTTCCAGGGTATGAATGTCGGCAGGCCGGGACAATTCCCAGATACTCACGGTCAGTTGCTCTCCGGGAAGATTCCTACTTGCAAGACTCTCCAGACCGGCACGGGCGGCCCATTGATTTATATCGTAGTTACGGAACCCCAGCCGGACATGAGCGTGTTCATCGCGCATAACCTCCATTTCGTGGCGTGCAAAATCCACGACGAAGAACCTGCCTTCGGGCTGCAGAACTCGCGCCGCCTCACGCACAACGTCTTCAGGACTCTCGGCGAAATGCAAAACCATATGCAAGATCACTAGGTCAAAAGAGTGGTCGGCGAAAGGTAACTCGTACATATCTGCCTGACGCACACTGCAATTCCTATACTGCGCATCGGCGAGATACGATCGTGCTACGGCCAGCATATCCCGCGACAAATCCACACCGATTGCTTCTCTCACCCGGTCGCCCAAGACCTGAAGCATACGGCCGGTACCCGTTCCGATATCGAGTAAATTCTCGACGGGCTCATGTCCCAGCATTTCGCACAGCGTGTTTTCAACTTCAGTCTCATCAACGTGGAGCGTGCGAACCCGATTCCAGCGCGCGGCATTCTCTCGAAAATAGGTATCTGACCGGGCCGCACGATCTTGCCTAATCACATCAAACCTACGGCGATCACGCTCAACGAGGGGATCGTCGTCCTGTATCTGATCCATCAAAAATCGAGCGACAACGGCGTTTGTACCCGTCGCAGGAAGATGGAAGAAAGCCCAACTGCCCTCTTGATGCCTCTCTAGAAGACCAGCGTCACACAGCAATTTTAGGTGCCGAGAAACCCCAGGCTGGCTCTGCCCAAGTATCTTGGTCAGATCACTCACCGTGAGGTCCCCTCCCGCACACAGTGCCAGAATTCTTAGTCTGCTCGGCTCTCCGGCAGCTCGTAAAATAGTAATAAGCTGGTTCAATGGGTACTTCCACTGCTCTAATATTTAAAAACTGATTACGACTCGGGGTACATTTTGCGTGCTAAATTACATAAACACATAAACATATAAACATATAATTATGTCAAATCTAATTACACAACGCCTTGTATGCGAGTCGGAATAGAAATTTGTGGTAATACTGCCACAGTGATAAAAAACGGTCCTCAGACCCCTTGGAATATTGCGTAACCCCTATCTGTATCGCAGCAGATTGTATAAGAGAATTGGCGTTGGTTGATTACAGGGAGAGTGTGTTAACAATCTTCCTATTATGATCAAATAAAATGAGCGGCTTGGTTACCAAAAGTCGAAGTACGGTGATTTCTGGGTGTGGTGATTTCTAGGCAAGGAAGCCAGACCTATGATGTGGACGAGAACATATGTTGAATTCAGTCTCTGATTTTCGTTTTTTTCGTTTCGTGATGGCATTGACCCTGATGGTCGCTGTGTCCGCGTGCGCAATGCAATCTTCTGAAGGAGATCCAGATGCACGTGCCGCGTATGATGAAGCCAATGATCCTTTTGAACCGGCTAACCGGATGGTGTTCGGAGCAAATGTGATGGTGGACCAACTTGTTCTCCAGCCGGTAGCTGTGACCTACCGGGATCTTTTCCCGGACGAGCTGAAAATACCGGTTCAAAATTTCATCACCAACCTGTTTACGCCACTAAGCTTTCTTCATGCCCTGCTTCAGGGAGACATGGATCGGGCAGAGAGAGCGGCCGCAAGCTTCTTCACTGCACTGCCAACTTTCCTGCTAGCTGACACATTCCCTGATGAAAACCCAGTCTTTGAAGACGCCGGACAAACATTGGCAATCTGGGGGTTTGAAGAAGGCCCCTACATCATGTTACCGCTGCTCGGGCCGTCCTCTGTTCGCGCCACGATTGGTACCGTCACAAATTTCTTTGTCGATCCAGTCGGCATAGTAGCCGGCAGTGGGGTCACCATCGGGCGCGCAGCTGGTAACGCCGTTGTCAAACGATCAAGGGACATTGAACAGGTCCGTGAGTTACAACGCACATCGTTGGACTATTATGCAGCCGTTCGAAGCTTATATCGGCAGCAACGTGCCGCAAAGATTAGAAATGGTGCCGGAACACCTGTTCAGTCAGGACCGACGATCGGCCTCGACCTCGACCAACCGTCCCCTGGCGAGGGTAAGGAAGAAACCCCAGTAACCAAATAATGAGAATGAGACTGCCTGTGCGCTATATCGCAGCAATCGTCCTTGCATTAGCATTGGCCACACCCGCCACTATGGCGCGTGCGGACTCGCATATTGACGCCTCTGTGAACTTCATTGACCAACTCGCCAACCAGGCGATTGGCTCTCTCACCGACAAATCTATCACCGCCGAAAAACGACGTGACGAGTTTCGCAAACTGTTCCGCGATGGTTTCGCCGTGAACGGCATTGCCCGCTTCGTTGCCGGCCGCTACTGGCGCAAGGCATCTGATGCGGAACGCACAGAGTATTTATCTTTGTTTGAAGATGTCATCGTGAATACTTGGGCCGACAGATTTTCCCTGTATTCTGGGCAAAAATTTGAAGTCAGGGGTGGGATAGACGCGACGCCTGAGAAGTCGAAGCAAAACGTCGCTCTGGTCAAAAGTTGGTTTTTCACAAGCTTAACCTCGAGTGTACAAATCGAGTGGCGGGTTGCCAGTAAAGACGATCTGTTCAAAATCATCGATGTAAAGCTTGAAGGCATTAGCATGGCGACGACACAACGCGACGAGTTCAACTCCGTCGTTAGCAAAAGCGGTCGCACACTATCATCTCTAATCAAAGAACTACGCACCCGTCGCGACGGGTGAGTTCAGCGTGCCTTATCGGACGAGTGGTTTGTACTTAATCCGGTGCGGGCGATCAACATCAGCGCCTTTGCGGCGCTGCAGGTCTTCGGAATAGGCATCATAGTTACCTTCAAACCACACTACTTCACTGTTGCCTTCAAAGGCCAGGATATGAGTTGCGATGCGGTCAAGGAACCAGCGGTCATGGCTGACCACGATGGCACTTCCCGGGAAACCAAGTAACGCTTCTTCCAGCGCCCGCAGCGTATCTACGTCCAGATCGTTCGTCGGCTCATCAAGCAACAGCACATTGGAGCCAGATTTAAGGACTTTGGCCAGATGGACGCGATTGCGCTCACCGCCCGAAAGCTGTCCAACCCGTTTTTGCTGGTCCGTGCCGCGGAAATTGAACCCGGCAACATAAGCACGACTTTGCACCGAGCGCTTGCCGAGTTCGATGACATCAGCCCCACCCGAGATTTCTTCCCAGACCGTATTGTCATCGGTGAGCGCGTCGCGGCTCTGATCGACATAGCCAAGTATCACCGTTTCGCCGATCCGTAGTGAACCTGTGTCGGTCTCTTCCTGCTTAGTCACCATATTGCAAAACGTCGTCTTACCTGCACCGTTGGGACCGATTACGCCGACAATCGCACCCTGTGGCATCCGGAAGCTCAAATCGTCGATCAACAACCGATCACCAAATCCCTTACCCAGGTTTTCAGCTTCCATGACGAGATCACCCAACCGCGGTCCTGCAGGAATGGTGATCTGTTGGCCTTCGGGCACCATATCCTGACTGTCTGCGACCAGCTTCTCGTAGGCAGAAACACGCGCCTTGCTCTTAGACTGGCGTGCGCGCGGGCTTGAACGAACCCATTCAAGCTCTTCCCTGATCGTCCGTTGCCGGGAGCTCTCCTCGCGCTCTTCTTGTGCAAGTCGCTTTCCCTTGGCTTCCAGCCAACCGGTGTAGTTGCCTTCGAACGGAAGTCCCTTGCCGCGATCGAGCTCAAGAATCCAACCAGCGACATTGTCGAGAAAGTAGCGATCATGGGTTACGGCTACGACGGTACCCGGATAACCCTCTAGGAATTGTTCCAGCCAAGCGACGGATTCTGCATCGAGATGGTTGGTTGGCTCATCTAGCAGAAGCATATCGGGGCGTGACAGCAGCAAACGGCACAGTGCCACACGGCGACGTTCGCCACCGGAAAGCTTGGTGACGTCGGCGCCAGCAGCCGGACAGCGCAGCGCGTCCATTGCAATTTCAATCTGCCGATCCAGCTCCCAAGCATCCGCCGCATCGATCTGGTTTTGTAGTTCTGCTTGTTCGTCGATCAGCGCGTCCATTTCGTCGGCAGTCAGGTCCTCGCCAAACCGCATGCTGACCTCATTGAAGCGGTCCAGAAGCACCTTAGTGCTAGCAACGCCTTCCATCACATTACCCAGCACGTCCTTATCCGGATTTAGCTCAGGCTCCTGCTGCAGAAATCCTATCCGGACGCCGTCGGCAGCCCACGCTTCGCCCTGAAATTCCTTATCAATCCCAGCCATGATCCGGAGCAGGGTTGATTTGCCGGAGCCGTTGAGGCCCAGCACACCAATCTTGGCGCCGGGCATGAAGCTCAGCCAGACATCTTCGACGACCTTGCGGCCGCCTGGATAGGCCTTCGTCAGGGCCTTCATTACATAGACGTATTGGGGATTTGCCATTTTGCGTTTCCGTAGGTTCGGTTACGCGGGCGTGTATAGAGTATTTGCAGCGCTTGGAAAACGGGTTGCGCAGCATGGCCGCAAAAAAGTCTAGTTACGGCCACCGAAGCGCCACAGCAGCATTTCGAACCGCTCGTACAGACCATCCTTGGTATAAGGCTCGTCTACGAAAAAGGCTTTGATAAAGGTCGGATCGGGCGCTTCGATAAGAAAGATGCTCCCAATCCATTTTTCACCGGCAGAATCCCAGAGTGGGCCGCGAAGAATGCCCCTCTCAACTCGACCAGGGGCACTCAAGTAGTCCCGATGGCTCTGCAGGAGTTCATTGCGTCGTGCGGTACTGTCGATGCCAAGAGGGCCATAGCCGATGCAGAGAAATCGCGTACTGGAAACGTCACCCTGAAAATCCCACATCGTGCGCTTCAGGGCATTGGTCCATCGCCGGATAGTGATGTCCGTGAAGACACCCGCCTTGGCATAAGGTTCGTCATGGGCAAACGTTTTTGCCTCCTCTTCACTCTCCAGATCGACGATATGCATTGAGCCGTTCGGCGTTTTCCCGTCCTCGGCCAAGGTTGGGCCACGCGCAATCATGCGATCTTCGTACTGGTCCATGAAGGCCCAATGGGCTTCCTGATGCTCAGCTCGTAACGCGTCTACTTTCGGTTTGTTGCTACAATAAACAAAATATTCCACGGCTTAACCCTTACCCTGCGCAGACTGACCTCAATCTATCCGGACTGCGTTGCGACGGAAATAGACGCGCGAGGCGCATCCCACTCTTCAATCACTTCGACATCATTTTCACGTGTACGCCATTCCTGGCGCAATCGGTCAAACGACGCGGCCGAGAGTAATTGCGACAAGGCCCAGACCGCCGCACCACGTACCAGTGAGCATTCGTCTCGCAACCGCTCCTGGGCAACTTCCACGGCATCGTCGCCACCCACATTGCCCAATGCAATCAGGACGTTGCGCACGAAGCGGTCCCGGCCAATACGCTTGATGGCTGTTCGCGAAAAAAAGGTCCTAAATTCGCCGTCATTCAAACGCGCCAGATTTTCCAGTTTCGGGGCTGCAAATTCCGGGCGAGCACGCAGATCAGCGACCGGCGCCGCTTGAGCAAACTTGTTCCACGGGCAAGCCGCCAGACAATCGTCACAGCCATATATCCGATTTCCCATCAACGGGCGTAGCTCTCGATCGATCGGCCCCTTGTGCTCAATGGTCAGATAGGAGATGCAGCGGCGAGCATCGATCTGATAAGGCGCGGGAAAGGCGTTAGTCGGACAGGAATCCAGACAATTCCGGCAACTCCCACAATGATCCGTCTGAGCCGTATCCTCGGTGAGATCGAGAGTCGTAAAAACTTCGCCCAGAAAAACCCAGGATCCGTGTTCGCGAGACACCAGATTGGTGTGCTTACCCTGCCAGCCAAGACCTGCTTTTTGAGCTACGGGTTTTTCCATGACGGGTGCAGTATCAACAAAAACTTTCACGTCACCGGGAAATGTCTCGCAAATCCAGCGCCCCAGAACCTTGAGCTGCTTCTTGACCACGTCGTGGTAATCGCGACCGCGCGCATAGACCGAGAGATGCCCGATTCCGGGCTGATCAATACTATCAAGCGCACCGGCTGCAGGTGTATAGTTCATCGCTAGCGCAATCACCGAGCGCGCGTCAGACCACAAAGCAGACGGCTGGCGGCGACGTTCGGCCTTAGCCACCATCCAGTCCATTTCGCCATGCATGCCGTCAGCGAGATAACTGTCGAGATTCGTCTGCACAGACTCGTCCAGCGTAACCGATGCAAACCCCACGAGATCGAATCCGAGCTCGAGCGCCTTCTCACGGATACGGTCGCGTGGAGACGGTTCGTTCATGTCTGCTAACCGCGACCACGATAGGGCGCGACACCCTGATCTGGCAGCCAGAGGCCCACAGGGGGTTGGTCTGACTGATAGAACACATCAATCGGCATGCCCCCACGCGGGAACCAGTAGCCGCCAATCCGAATCCAAATCGGCTCTAAAAACGCTTCCAAGCGCTTGGCAATATCCACCGTGCAGGCCTCATGAAAGGCTCCGTGATTGCGAAAGGAGCCCAGAAAAAGCTTTAGCGATTTGCTTTCGACTAGCCAGTCCCGCGGCGCATAGTCGATTACGAGATGAGCAAAATCAGGCTGACCGGTGATCGGGCATAGAGAGGTAAATTCCGGTGCGGTAAACCGAATTAGATAGGTCGCATCCTTCTTCGGATTGGGCACCCGCTCGAGAATTGCCTTCTCCGGTGAGGTGGGTAGCTCTGCATTACCACCCAATTGGGTCAGACCTTCATAGATGTCTTCACTCATAACTCTCTTCTCCGCGCATGATTATCGCACATTCCTAACATTACCGATTCCTACGTTCGAGCAGGGTCGCATCACCATAGGAGAAAAATCTGTAACGGTTCTCAATGGCATGGGTATAGGCGCCGTGCATCCGTTCCATCCCGGCAAACGCACATACGAGCATAAACAATGTAGAGCGCGGTAGATGGAAATTAGTTAGGAGCTGATCCACAATCCGAAAGCTGTACCCCGGCGTGATGAATAGGTTCGTGTCTCCGCGAAAGGGCGGAAGACTGCCATCCAGTTTCGCAGCAGATTCGAGCAAGCGTAGTACGGTGGTTCCTATCGCGACTATCTTTCGGTTGTCCGCCCGCGCTGCGTTGATCTGACCCGCGACCGCATCCGAAATCTCACCGTATTCGTAATGCATCTTGTGGTCGCGGACAGAGTCCGCCGTCACGGGCAGAAACGTCCCTGCCCCTACATGAAGCGTAAGAGAGACCAGCGAGAGGCCGGCAGTGTCAAGCTCCCTCACCAGATCGGGGGTGAAGTGCAAACCTGCTGTGGGCGCGGCAACAGCACCTTCATGGGCCGCAAACATGGTTTGATAGTCTGCGACATCGTCTTGGTCGGGCGCTTCAGATCGCTTGATATATGGGGGCAGTGGCGGTCGACCATATTCTTCCAGCGCATCGCGGAAGCTCTCGGCCGATATGTTGAACCGAAGACGAACCTCAGCGCCATCACGGGTCATCACCTCTGCGGCGAAATCACCGCCAAATTCGATCACGTCACCAAGCTTAAGGCGCCGGGCATTCTTCGCAAACGCTAGCCATTCCCCCGCCCCTTCATTCTTGTGCAGGGTCACACCTATTTTAGCCTCCCCACGATGGCCTTCAAGCTGCGCGGGGATCACACTAGTATCATTGACTACAAGTAAACTTCCGGGCTCCAGAATGCCTGGCAGGTCCGCTATGACGCGATCGGCCGGCTGCTCTCGCAAATCAAGCAACCTTGCAGAGTTTCTCGGTACGGCCGGTCGCTGGGCGATCAACTCACCGGGAAGGTCAAAATCAAAGTCGGAAGTTTTCAAACCACGTCTCGTACTTTAGTTCTGGTCAATTGACAGTTGCGCCATTGGACTGCCATTAGCCTGTTCAAATCCGACAATCAAAATACTTCTTGGACGACATGACCGCATTGACGCCCCGTTTTCTCTTTATCGCCGTCTTGTTCGTCACTTGTTTGCTAGTGTCGAACATCACTGTAGTAAAACTTATCAATGTCTGGGGCTATGTTATTCCCGGTGCCATCGTGATCTTTCCTATTAGCTACATCATCGGCGATGTTCTGACGGAAGTTTACGGTTTCGCCAAGGCCCGAACCGTAATCTGGATCGGATTTGGCGCTAATCTTCTTGCCGTGGCGACATTTATGCTGGTCGGCGCACTGCCCGCCGCTGGGTTCTGGGAGCATGGCGACGCCTATGCAACGATCCTCGGCGCAACCCCTCGTATTCTAGCAGCTTCTTTTGCCGCCTATTTGATCGGTGAATTTGCGAATTCCTATATTCTGGCCCGCCTCAAGGTTGCCATGGCCGGACGCCACCTGTGGGTACGCACGCTCGGGTCTTCCATTGTCGGCCAAACCCTCGATTCTAGCGTGTTCATCACGGTCGCCTTCTTTGGCGTGTTCCCCAACGAAGTGCTGATCACGTTGGTTCTTACCCAGATCGTCTTCAAACTGGGCTATGAGGTACTGGCGACGCCGATCACCTATGCTGTCGTTGGCTGGCTAAAGAAAAGCGAAAGCGTCGATCATTACGACAACGCTACCAGTTTCAACCCCTTTGCCCTGCCCAAATCCGAGAAATGATGCACGCTCGGTTTCTTCTCTTTACGTTCACAGCATCGCTCGCCAGCTTCGGCTCCATCAGTCTCTTTGCTTCGTGACGCTCTGGGGGGCGCACTGGCAAGTGGCGATGGAATCAGCACCTAATAAGATAAATCAGGATTTTCCCTAGACGTCAGTCTGTAGCATCAATGTAGTCGACCAACCGGCTCTTATAGTCAGAGCGTGGCAGGGAATTGAACGGCACCAGTTCAATCCGGGCGGTAAAGATTAGACGAGCCCGTATAGCCTTTTCGATGGCGTCCGCCAGTCCCGACTCGGCATCCGGACCCTCGGCAACTTCCACAAAGACCCTAAGCGGCGGCAGTTGTTGCACGCCTTTTTTAGACGGACGCACCGAAACCAGACCGCTGACATGTGGCTGGAAATCGTTCACCACCTCGCGGATGGCGCTGGGAAACACATTCACGCCGCGGACTATCAGCATGTCATCGGTGCGGCCTACACAACGAATGCGTGGACCGGTGCGTCCACTGGCGACAGGTCCCATACGGACCTGCACATGGTCGCGCGAGCGAAACCGCAACAACGGTGCACCTTCCTGCATCAGATGGGTGTAGACCGGCTCACCCTCCACGCCATCCTCGAACGGGATCGGCTGTTCGGTCATCGGATCGATCAGCTCCATGTGAATGTAATCGCGCGCAAGGAAGTTCATGCCATCCTGCTCAGGACCTTCACCGAACATGGAAATTGAAAGTTCGCCCAGCCCGAGAACCTCGTGCACCTTGGCATTGAAGGCAGCCTCAATCTGGGCGCGCACAGTGGGCTCACCACCCCCGGGCTCGCCACCGGCGACGAGGGTTTCAAGCCCCACCGACCGCGGATCAATCCCGCGCGCACGTGCAGCTTCTGCGATGTAGAGAAAATAGGACGGCGTGCCGGGGATTGCCTGCACCTGAAAGCGCGAGAGGGCCGTCAAAAGGCGCTCGGTGTTACCACTGCCGACCGGCACCATACGCACTCCCAGCGCGATCATGGATTCATGCACGGCACCCGCCGCAAACGGACCCGAATTATATGTCGTGACCACACGATGATGCGGGCGGATCCCGGCAGCAAAATAGCTGCGATTCGAGGTGTGAATCCAGCGCTTCAGATCACCATCGGTGACCGGAATATAAAGAGGTGTGCCTGACGTGCCGCTGGTCGAGTAGATTCTCACGATATCGTCGAGCGGCGCGGCCAGCTGTTTGCCCAGTGGGAGGTGTTCGGCCTGACTGGCGCGCAGCTCGTCCTTTACCGTGAAAGGCAGGTGCCGAAGGTCATCAAGTCCCCCCACGGATTCCGGTGTCTTGAACCCGGCCTCGGCGAGCTTCTCCCGATAAAAAGCAGACTTCGCAAACAGGTATTCGACCTGTTTTCGGTAGACCGGTTCATCTTTCCGTTTCTGATCGGCTGGTTCCCGGGTTTCGGCCTCAGGGTCGAACAGTTCATGAGAGGTCATGGGGCTATTCCCCGTCATATTCGATTGCCTCTTCGCCATGATGGGCGAGGAGAAATCCGATGGGGCGTTCAATCTCTTCGTTCAGATGTCCGATCAAACCGATCGTGCGCGCAAGGATAGGAAGGCCTCGGATGGCCGTCTTGGGGAAATCAAGATCAAGCAGGACCGCAGCCATCGGCCCCTGCAGATTCATTGGCAGAGGCTTGCCCCAGACCTCTTCAACGGCTGAGGGGAAAGCCCGAAGCGCATTTACATGACGGCCGGCAACACTACGTTCATCGGCCAGCGCGAGTATCCGGACAGCCCGGGGGTCAACAGGATGATGGATCGGATGCCCAAATCCCGGAATGAACTTCCCGGATTCCTTATGCTCTCTGGCGATCACCAGCGCGACATCTTCTGCTGATACACCTGCTTCAATGCGACTGGCAGCGTCATCCAACATCACGCCACACACATCGGCACTGCCCAGGATCACTGAGCCAACACCGAGCAGACCAGCAGCCACCGCGCCATGAAACGCTTCTGGCGCAGCCGCTAGGGTCATTCGTGCCGCCTGCACGCTGGGGGTCAGGCCATGCTCGGCCAGAGCAACCACCAGAACGTCCAGAAAGAATGCCTGATCCTCTGTAGGTTCATGTCCCGTCAGGTGAAAATAGAAAAACTCAGCCATTGAGGCATGCCCCATGACGTCGTTGCACAAATCCTTGCCGCGCACGGTTATCGAAGACGCATCTGCGGTTTCGATCGCGCTTTTCGCCTCACCTTTTTTACCAATCAACATCGGTTTCTCTCCCAAATATTCGGCAACGATAGGGGGTCTTACGGACCCCGACAACATTTCTGGTATGTGAAAAATTCTTCCCGCTACTGAACGCGGTTGACTCCCATGACCCACCTTCCCCTACAATCATAACATCACGCGAAAAAAGTGGCCTAGAAGCCGCTCGCGCCCGAAGTCTTGTGGGAGACAGATGCAATGAAATACGGAATGTTCAGCATGCCACTGCGTCCGCCCGGTGGCGACGTAACCGGCAATTATCACCGAGATGTCCAGACCTTTGTCCACGCCGACAAACTAGGTTATGCCGAGGGCTGGATGGGTGAGCACTACACCATCCCCTGGGAACCAATTCCGGCGACAGATCTATTCGCCGCCACGGTGTTTGCCCAAACGGAGCGGATCCGTGTTGGTACCGGTGTTACCTTGCTACCGATGCACGACCCCCGGCTTGTCGCCCTGCGGATCGCCTATCTAGATCATCTGTCGAAGGGCCGGCTGAACTTCGGCATTGGGGCCGGCGGCGCCCCTACGGATTTCCAGTTCTTTGATATCGATTATCAGGAAGGCGAGCACCGCGAGCGGATGCGCGAATCCATCAACGCCATCAAACGACTTTGGACCGAGGAAGACCCGTTCGAGCACAACGGTAAGTTCTGGCAATTCAAAGTGCCCGAGCCGATGCCGCATATTCCGCTCTACCATCATATCCGACCCTACCAGGACCCCCACCCACCCATCGCGGTGGCCGGTCTGCACAAATATTCAGAATCGTTGGAAACAGCGGGCCGTGAAGGCTGGATTCCGATGAGTGTTAATTATCTGCCCGCCGGCAACCTTAACACCCATTGGGATGCAGTTCTGAAGGGTGCCAAGGAAACCGGTCGCACACCTCACCGCAAGGACTGGCGGGTGGCGCGTGAAATCTATGTCGGAAAGACCGACGCGGAAGCACGTGAACACGCACTGAGTGGCGGCATGGCCCAGGCTTATAACGACTATATGTACAACGTCCTGAAGTCCCTGGGCGTCGTCGATCTCTACAAGGAGAACGACGACATTAAGGATGAGGATCTGACGGCGGAGTACATTTGCGACAACATCTGGATTGTCGGCAGCCCTGATACGGTCACAGAGAAGTTGCGTAAGCTCTATGACGACACCGGTGGTTTCGGGACCGTCCTGCAAGTCCAGTATGTCTATGAGCCGTTCGACGACTGGCTTTCTAACATGGATTTGTTCGCGAAAGAGGTCATGCCAAACCTCGCTGACCTCGTTCCCAACGACGAGGAAAGTGCTGCGGCGGCGCAGTAGTCAGCCAATTTCATTGGTTTAGCCGGAATGTCGCCTGATAAGGAGACATTCCGGCCTCTCGAGAAATGGGAGAAATACGTCATGCCCAAAGCTGTCGATTTAGAGCCAAAGGTTTCAGGCTACGTCGCGCAATGCCTCGCCGATGAGCGGATCCCCGTCATCGATATCAGCGGCTACATGTCCGGCGAACAGGAAGCTGTAAAACAATTCGCGACTGACCTGTGTGCGATTCAAGAAGGGCTCGGATTCTACTGCATTGTGAATCACGGGGTCGCACAAAACGTGATCGACGACGCCTTCGATGAGGTCGCTGAACTCTTTGCTCTGCCCGACGAATCCAAAATGAACCACAAGGTCGATTTTCACCATCAGGGCTTCATCCCTAACAAGGCAATGATCCTGCGCTGGTCGAAGATCGCTAAAAATGAAAAGAAGGACCTGAATGAAGCCTGGGCCTTCATGCGCGAACGCACAGCTGATGACCCCAAGGTCACCGCCAACGTCCGTCACCGCGGTATGAACCAGTGGCCGGCCGCATTGCCGAAGTTTCGGAAAACCCTGCTCGAATACCAAGAAACCATGGCTGCTCTGGCCACCCGCATGCTCCCAGCCTATGCGTTGGCGCTCGACCTTCCCGCAGACTACTTCGCCCAAAAATTCTCAACGCCCGAATACTACAATCGCTGTGCCTGGTATCCGCCGGTGGATGCTGAGGAAGGCCAGTTCTCCCTGTCTCCCCATGCGGACCACAGTTCCATGACCTACCTGCCGCTGATGGACGTCCCTGGCCTGCAGGTGATGTCCCCGACAGGAAAATGGATCGAGGTCGAACCCGTGCGCGGCGCCATCGTCGTTAATACAGGTGAATTCTTCAATCGCTGGACCAATGGTCGCTTTATCGCGACCCCGCACCGCGTGGTGCCGCCGGTCAAGGATCGCTACGCTCTTACCTTTTTCTACAATTGTAACGATGAGACGGTGGCAGAACCGTTTCCGTCCTGTATCGAACCGGGAGAACCGCCTAAATACGAACCCGTGTCGTTCCACGACTTCTTTATCACTTATATGGACGGCAACTATATTTACCGCACCCCTGAAATGGACGAGAGTTGATCCACGCATAGCGGGGCCGCCCATCTCCAGCATATAACCGGACGGACTAGCACCATGAGCACCGATCAAATTCTCACAGAAACGCGGGACCGCGTTCTCTACGTCACCATCGACCGCGTCGAGAAGCACAACGCGCTCAGTCTTTCGATTTTGGACACAATTCGAACCACATTCAAGACCGCTGCGTCTGATGACACGCTCATTGCCGCTGTCCTGCGGGGTGCTGGCGAAAAAACCTTCGCCGCCGGCGGCGATCTGCGGGAGTTAGCAGAATTACGTACCGCTGCGGAAGCCGAGAAAATGGCTCTCGACGCCAAGGCTGCCTTCAACATGATTCGAGATTTCCCCGTTCCGGTGATTGCCGCCATGAACGGGAATGCGTTTGGCGGGGGTGCCGAGCTCGCTGTATCCTGTGATTTTAGGGTCGCAGCAGCACACGCCAGTATCGGATTTGTGCAGGGCCGTCTGGCACTCGCAACCGCATGGGGCGGCGGTCCGGACCTGCTCAACCTCGTCGGCCGCGCCCGCGGATTGCGGTTGATGGCTACATCCGAAATGCTTTCACCTGATCAAGCGCTGGAAATTGGTTTATACGATGCAATTAGCGCAGAAGGAGAGGATATCAACGAGACCGTTGAAACCTACCTGGAACCCATGCGAAAACAGGCGCCCCAATCCATGCGCGCCTTCAAAGCCGTCACGGACGCCCATCGCCGGAACGAAAGTCGGGACGAGATGCAAGACATCGAAACAAAGATGTTTGTGAAAACATGGGTCCACAACGATCACTGGGAGGCCGCCGAACGGGTTCTCCCCTCGAAAAAGGGATGATGCGATGAGCGATTCCGCAACGACCCCTAACAAGATAGGCAGTAAAGCCCATCGAGAGCCACCGACGAAGCCGTCCACGACGACACCATCGGGCATTGAAGTGCCGCCAGTTGTTACAGCAGATATGGTACGCGAGCCCGATCAAGGTCTGCCCGGAGAATTTCCGTTTACCCGCGGCATTTTTCCGGATGGTTTTCGAGGTCGGCTCTGGACCATTCGTCAGTATTCCGGGTTCGGTACGGCTGAAGAATCCAACGAGCGTTATCGTTTCCTCCTCGACAAGGGCCAGACCGGCCTGTCAGTTGCGCTCGATCTGCCAACCCAGTGCGGTTACGATCCAGTAGACCCCATTGCCAAGTCCGAAGTTGGCAAGGTCGGCGTTTCTCTCTCCAACCTGGCCGAAGCTGAGATTTTGTTCGACGAGATCGATGTTGCAGGTATCTCAACCTCATTCACTATCAACGGCACCGCCTCCATCGTCTACGCCATGTATTGTGCCGTGGCCGACAAACAGGGTGTACCGCGTGAGAAACTCACCGGCACAATTCAAAATGACATCCTCAAGGAATACGTGGCGCGCGGAACATGGATTTTCCCGGTGCGCCCCTCATTGCGACTGATCGCCGACACGATCCTGTTCTCCAACGAGCAAACCCCGCGCTTCAACCCCATCAGCATCGCCGGGGCCCACGTGCGTGACGCCGGTTGTACAGCTGTTGAAGAGATGGGCTACACCATCGCCAACGGGTTGGCCTATATCGACGAATTGATCCGGCGTGGCGGTGACGTGGAGAAATTTGCTCGGCGTCTAAGCTTCTTCTTCTACGTCCACATGGATTTCTTCGAGGAAGTCTGCAAGTTCCGAGCAGGCCGTCGCCTCTGGGCCAAACTTCTAACCCAGCGCTATGGCGTGAAGGACCCCAAAGCACTGATGTTCCGGTTCGGCGTAGTGTGTGGCGGTTCATCACTCGTTGGCGCGCAGCCCGACAACAACGTGGTGCGGGTCGGAATTGAGAACATGGCCGCTGTGATGGGCGGCGCACAGTCGATCTTCACCGCCGCATTTGACGAGGCCTATCAGATACCCACAGAGCATTCAGCCGAGATCGCGGTTCGAACACAGCAGATCGTAGCCCATGAATCAGGCATCGCACGCACCGTCGATCCACTGGGTGGAAGCTACTATGTGGAATGGCTGACCGATCAGATGGAAGACGAGATCACCAAAGTAATAGACGATATTGACGCCTATGGCGGTGTTACCAAGGCGGTTGAAGATGGCTGGCTACAGCTCAAGATCGCGAAACGTGCGTCTGAACGGAAAAAGAAGGTCGATAGCGGCGAGACCGTGATTGTCGGCCAGAACTATTTCCGCCGGGAAGATCAGAACGAGGGTGTTGCCGAACTGTTCAAGCTCGACCCGCTGGCATCTTCGCGAGTGATTGAGAAATTCGAGCGCGTGCGCGACACGCGGGATGACGCCGAAGTCGCCAAAACGCTCGCCGCACTAGAGAAAGCTGCGGCAATCGATACTGAAAACCTGATGCCCTATCTGATTGATTGCTGTCACGCCTATGCCACTGTGGGCGAGATGGTTACTACATTGAAGTCGCAATGGGGCGAATTCGAAGAACCCGTTCGGTTGTAGGGTGCAGCAATGAGCCTGAATGGAAAGCGTATCCTTATCGCCAAGCCCGGCCTCGACGGACATGATGTCGGTGCGAAAATTATAGCCTTGGCCCTACGCGATGCTGGTGCAGATGTGATCTACACCGGCCTGCGCCGCAGCCCAGACTACATTGCCCGGGTTGCCGTGGACGAGGATGTAGATGCAGTCGGCCTTTCGATCCTGTCGGGCAGCCACAAGGAACTGGTCGAAGAGACGGCGCGATGCCTAGCCGAACTCGACGCTGGTGATATTCATTTGTTCGTCGGTGGCACGATACCGAGCGAAGATCACGACGAACTGCGTCAAGCCGGCGCGCGAGGTATCTTCACCGCAGAGATGGACCTTGACGAGGTTGTTGCTGCAGTCGAAGCGGACCTTAACGCATGAGCGAGGGTCCACTTTCAGGAATCCGGATTGTTGAAGTCTGCCACGTGCTCGCCGGGCCGTTCAGCAGCATGATCCTTGGTGATCTGGGGGCCGATGTCATCAAGGTCGAGCCACCGGACGGCGACATGGCTCGAAACATCACCAAACAATTTACCGGGCCTTACAACGACTATTTCGCCAGCCTGAATCGCAACAAACGCTCCATCGTCCTCGATCTACACACCGAAGCCGGGCGCGCCAAACTCGGCGCATTGGTCAAGGACACACACGGACTGATCAGCAATCTGCGTCCTTCCGCAATCAGGCGTTTCGGACTGACCTATGAGCACTTGAAAACCTACAACGAAAAACTAATCTGTGTGGCATTGACCGGGTTCGGCCTCGAAGGCCCCTATTCCGACAAACCCGCTTACGACTACATCGTTCAGGCACTCACGGGCGTGATGTCCCTGACTGGGGAACCAGGTGGAGTGCCCACGAAAGCGGGATACTCCGCCGTCGATAATTCCACGGGCATGATGGGCGCGATTGGAATGCTGGCCAAGATCATCGAAGGCAAAGGTGGTCAGGTGGATATCTCCCTCTTCGACACCATGCTGTCCCAGCTCAACTATCTCGCGTCCGGTTATCTAAACCATGGAATAGTTCCCGAGCGGATGCCCAACAGTGCCCATCCCTATATGGTCCCCGCGCAAGTATTTCCGTCCCGCGACGGTTACGTCATGCTGTTCGTATCCACGGACAAGTTCTGGCACAAATTCTGCGACGTTGTGGGTTGGACCGAACAGGCTACTGATTCACTGTTTGCGACCATGGATGCGCGTTTGGAAAACCGTGATGCGGTGATAAAAGCCGTCCAAACATTGATGAAGACACGAACGACCGCAGAATGGGTCACGCTGCTCGGTGGTGAAGGCATTGTGATTTCCGGTGTCGAAACTCTGGAGACAGCTCTGGAAGGCGAGATGGCCGCAGCACGCGACATGATCGCGGTGATCCCCACCCCTAACGGCGCCCTGCGCGTTATTGGAAACCCTATTAAGATGTCAGGGCACACGCCACGATATGGCCGCCCACCCATGCTTGGAGAGCACACCGAAGAAATTCTCGGTACGCCGACGGTGATCCCAGAGAAATGAGTGAGACGTCGAGCAATCCGCGCCGGGCACTCAGCCGCGCCTTGTCGCGCATTGCCAATGCCGATGTGGCCGAGACCCTCGCCCAGCAAGGTGCAGTCCCCACACCGGAGATGTCGCGCATCGGCGTTACGGGCGCACCGGGTGCAGGCAAGAGTACGCTCATCGCCCGACTGGCAAAGCTGCGCAAAGGTGAGGACCATAAAATCGCAGTTCTGGCGATCGATCCGACGAGCCCGGTTTCGAAGGGTTCCATTCTGGGCGATCGCATTCGCATGGACGCGATCGCCGATGACCCGAACATTTTCATCCGCTCCATCCCAAGCCGACGCTCTCATGACGGCCTCGCAGACAACACCGCAGATTTATTAGCCGCAATGGAAGGCCATGGATTCGATGAAGTAATTCTGGAAAGCGTCGGCGTTGGACAGGCGGAATACACGATCCGCACACTCGTCGACACAGTTGTGCTGGTGCTCTTGCCGGAATCCGGCGACGCCATTCAGGCCATGAAAGCCGGCATTCTAGAGATGGCGGACATCTATGTGGTCAGCAAGGCTGACCTGCCCGGGGCTGAACTGATGGTTGCGGAAATCCAGCAGGTCGCAGAGAGACAAACCGCCGATGGCTGGGCACCCCCGGTGATCAGCACCTCTCGCAATGACCTCGAAGGCTTTGCTAGGTTGGACGCGGCCATCTCAGCCCATGCCAAGTGGCGGAAAGCGCGTATGGATGAGACCGCCACCCAGCGGGCGCGAGCGCGTTACCAAGCGCAGGGCCTGATCGCGCGGCGGATTGATGAAATCATGGAAGCCGATAACAGCCTGCTCGACCTCGACCCGCGGGGGCTTTTTGATGCGCTCATCGCCAAACTGAACCCAAGCAGGCGAGACGCGTGATGTTCGCAGCGCCACCCGTGATCGAAACCGAACTTTATGTCGACGTGAACGCCGTGCATGGTATTCACGACCGACCCTCGGAATGGGCTGACTTGCTGTTTGGTCGCCCCAACACACCAAGCTTTCTCGAAGGGCCCTCCTTCGATCGCGACGGAAATCTCTGGCTAGTGGATGTGGCCTGGGGCCGGTTGTTACGGGTTGCGCCGGACTGCAGCATCGAAATTGCCTGTGAATATGACGGCGAGCCAAACGGTCTGGCGTTCCATCGGGACGGCTATGGCGTCATCGCCGACCACTACCACGGACTAATGCGGCTCGACCCTGTCTATGGCACGGTCGAACCAATGCTGGTGCGCAACACCAATGAACGGTTCCGCGGCATCAATGATCTGACCTATGCCAGCAATGGCAATCTGTATTTCACCGATCAGGGAACGTCCGATTTGATTGATCGCTCCGGGCGCGTCTTCTGCCTCCGCGCAGATGGAACCCTCGACCTGATCTGTAATCAGCTCCCAAGCCCGAATGGATTGGTCTTGAATTCAGAGGAGAACATTCTCTTCGTTGGACTGACCCGCGACAACGCGGTCTGGCGCATGCGGTTAAATGCGGGTGCACGCGCCGATCAGGTGGGACGCTTTATTCAGCTTTCAGGAGGCACAGGCCCCGACGGAATGGCTACTGACGCCAACGGCAATATACTGGTCTGCCATGTGGGACTGGGCGCAATCTGGGTGTTCAGTCCGATCGGTGAGCCACTCTACCGGATCAACACAAGCAAAGGCCTGGCGGTCACCAATTGTGCCTTTGGCGGACCGGACAACCACACGCTCTACATCACGGAATCATCAAGCGGCTGTATCCTAACAGCCACGCTTCCAACCTCCGGCCGGGTACTGTTCTCACATACGTGAAACAGGCTTATTCCACAGCGGCTTTGGTTTCGGCTTCAAGAATTTCATAGACCACAGAACATTCGTCTTCGAGACGGCCAGCTTTTTCAATCTTCTTGTAGTAGTCATTGCACAGTCGCAGGATCGGGGCGGACAGGCCCAGAGCATCGGCTTGCTCCTCGACAATATCCAGATCCTTCCAGAGCAGCTTGCTTGGCCCGGCACAGGGCTGCCAAGCCCGGTCCTTAATGATTCCCGCGCGCATATTGAAAACTGTCGACCCGGCAGCGCTCGGCCCAACGATATCAATCATCAATTGGGGATCGAGCCCCATAGACGTACCGAACAACATGCCTTCGGCCAGTGCGACCGTGTTGGCACCAACCATGAAGTTGATCATCAGTTTGAGCTTGATCCCCGTCCCGTAAGCGCCGACATAGAACGTCTTCGGGCAGATCGCCTCAAGCATCGGCTGGACGGCTTCACACTGAGCTTCCTCGCCACTCATCATAATCACGCCGTTACCCGCCCGAATAATCGGCTGGGTGCCGCTGATCGGGCAATCGATGATAGATGCTGGGGTTGGATCTACAAGCATCTTGATGCTCTCCTTCTCCAATACTGGGAAGGTGTTCATTTCAATGATGGTGAGGCCATCATGTGCACCGGCGATCAGACCCTCCGGCCCCTCCAGAGCTATCCGTGACGCTTCCACACTGGGTAGCACCGAAATCACAATATCTGAAGTAGCGGCTAGTTCTCGCGCCGTTTCCACAAGCTTGCCACCCGTATCGGGGAAATCTTCTGTACTGAGACGACGCACGGCGATGCATTCGTAGCCCTCGGGCATCAATTTCTCGGCCGCAACGCGCCCAACTAAACCCAATCCCAGTATTCCGATCTTCTTAGTCATCTTTCCCTCCAAATTTACGGAGCGAGGCCCAATACGGCCTCACGAAAGCGCGAACGCAACCAGACGCCATCACGTGCCGGCAGCACCCGCACATATTCCTGCGCATCAATTTTAATGTTGGCAAACAACGGACCATCGGCCCGATGTATGCGTTCGGCGAGTGTTCCCACCCCATTCATGTCACGGATGTGGTCCAGCGCGTTCAGCCCGCATCCACGTGCGACCGTGACCAGATCAACGCCATGGGCGATTGCCGTCGGCTGGCCGCCTGTTTCACCATAGACTTCATTATCTAAAACCACGACCGAGAGGTTTGCAGGGCGTTTAGCACCAATTGTCGCCAGCGAACCCATTCCCATCAACATGTCGCCATCACCGGTGATCGCGAGAACCGGGCGTTCAGGTTGCGCCAGTGCCAGACCGAGGGCCATGGCGACTGTGCCACCCATCGCACCCCAGAGATAAAAGTTTCGTGGGTCATCGCCAGCAGCGGCTACGTCATAGGTGGCCGAGCCAAGCCCAGATATGACAAGCAGGTCACCCCGATCACGTAGTAAACAGGCAACAGTTTCTCTGCGATCCAGAAGTGAAAGACTGTCAGTCATATCAATCTACTACCTCAAAATCCTTACTTCCAATCAAACGCTGAGAGAGTAAAACCGCAGAAGCCAGCATACCGTCATAGGACTGAGCAATCGCAGCATCGAGTGTAACTACGACATCTGCCGGCGCATCAACCCGATGTACCTGCACATTCATCCGGTTCAGCACGTCCGGGGTCGCAAGCCCCATCGGGGCTTGCCACGGGTTGAACTCACCCCATTCGCCACGCATCGTGATCAGACTCACAAACGGCATCCGGCAATTCTCGATCAGGGAAAGCATGTTCACGCAATTGCCCACACCCGAAGACTGCATCAGCAATATTCCGCGATCGCCTCCCAGCCAAGCACCAGCCAGCAGGGCGATGCCTTCCTCCTCCGTGGTCAGAACCGAAGTTTCCATCGCCGGATACGCGGTACAGCGCTCGATCAGCCTAGTGTGTCCCGCGTCGGGCACATAGGCCACCTGACGTATATCCTGACGCACCAGAACGTCAAACAGGGCATCTGACCAGCTGGTTTCAGCCATGGCGATCACAAAACTCCCCCAAGAGCTTCAAGTCGGTCGCGCGCGGCGAGTAGCCGTACCGACTGAGTTGAGACATCGGATTCCATGCGCGACAAGGGGGCGGCAATCCCTATTCCAAAAACATCACCAAATATCTCAGCGGTGGTCGCAAGCCCCATCACATCAACGACATTCTCGCCCCGGGTGATAAAATACCCTACAGCCGCACCGTCGCCCAGATCAGCTTCCAGTGTAGCGCGCTCCACAATCGTATTCGGAGTGTGTCTATCAAGCTCCAAACGAGCAACCTGAGCTGCACGCTCGCCCGCCTCAAGGCGACCCAGAAACGCCTTACCGATTGCACTGGAATGCAACGGTTTCATCTCTCCGACACCTGCCGAATACCGCACGGTCTGCGTGCCCTCGATAACATCGAGATACAAAATTACATCTCCCTGCCGACGTCCGAGCATAACCGTCTCGTTCGAACTGTCGCGTAAATCTTCGAGCACCGGCACCACACTTTCCAGCACCGGGTCATGTGCAGCAATCGTCTGCGCAATGTCGAGCAAGCGTTTGGTCGGGTAAATCGCGCGGGTTTGTTCAGATGTATAGAGATAGCCCATGCCAATCAGCGTACGGACCAGACCATGGCAACTACTGATCGGTGCTGACAGGCTTTCGGATATCTGGGTCAGCGTCATCGGGCCTTTCCGACGGGAAAACGCCTCAAACAGATTGACGGTGCGCACGGCCGTCTTCACGCCTTCATTCATGTTCATGAATTGTATTTTTTGTGAGTGAAACTTAGGAGTCAACCCGCACGAGCCACAGTGTAAAAAGAAAGGGTCAGCCCCAACCATGCCAAGCTAAGCTAGGACTGAAAGCCGTGAGTCTGGCCACCGTCGACCGAAGGCGAGTTACGGTCGATGCCAACTACTGAATTGAAGTCGGCAGCCATATCGACATGTTGAAGATCCTGTTCCATATCGAAAGCCGAGAAGTACTGGGTACCAGCATTCTGGATAAAGAGCCTCCGAGCTGATCTATATAGGACAGGCCGTGATAGCGCATTAAGGGCACAATCAAGTATTTCGTGGACACGGTGTTTAATTACCCGACCCTAGCCAAATGCTACAAGACTATAGCTTTCGGAGGACTAGACCGGCTGGAATAGCCCTTAGGCCATCCCCAGATCGGCTTCTGATCGTTCAAGGATCAGCGGTACTATGAGGTCTTCTTCATCATTGAGGTGGCGCTGCAACCCCACATCAAGTGCGGCTAGGTCATCGTGCATGCGCGGCACCAGCCCCATTACTTCATTGGGTTTCTCCTGAATTGCGCCATCCAGCGCAACGATGGTGTCGTACGCCCCGCGCAGTAGTTCGTGGATTATGTGGTGATCGCTTTCCAGTAGATCGACCCCTTTCCCGATACGGGCATCGCTACGGGTTAGCAACGGGAAGTAGTGATACTCCTCGATCTTGTGGTGGGTATCGAGTTCACCAAGAAAGAAGCTCACGCGCGTCATAAACCATTCGTGAAACCCCTTGGGCTCTACCTCACCTGCCAACAACTTCTTGCAGGCGTCTGTCAGACCTTCACCAAATTCCCGGAACATATTGTGACGGGCCAACCAAAACTGGCACCACTGACCATTATTGGGGTGCCCCTCCCATGTCGGACGCGGGTGATCCATCAGCAGGAAGGTATAATCTTCCGGCAGTGCAGTACGACGGTCAAGGGCGAGTTCGGCGGGAACAGGTGCGGTCATGGTCGGGCGGAGATACACCACGGCGCATCCAAAGCATAGACCAGAGCCTCACCAACTATTGCAGGCATGGATGTCTTTCGACACACTTCACTACCGGAGGTTTTGACCGAGGAGCACCCATGGATTACCGAATCTTCAACAGCGATGAGATAGATCACCAACAATGCTATCGCCTGTTGATCGGCTCCATCGTACCGCGCCCCATCGCATGGGTCAGTTCCATAGACGAAGACGGCGTCCACAATCTGGCACCATTCAGCTTTTTCTCAATCGTCTCCCACTTCCCGCCTTTGGTCTCCATCACGGTCGGCGAAAAAGAGAAAAGCCACAAAGACACGTCGGCGAATATTGCAGCCACGAAGGGCTACGTGATCCACACGGTGACCCAGGGCTGGGAACACCAGATGAATGAGAGTTCCGCCAGCCTGCCGCGGCACGTCAATGAGTTCGAGTCTATTGGGATCGAGACCGTACCCTCAGACCTCGTCGACGCACCACGGATCAAGGACTGTCCGGTGGCCATGGAATGTGAATATCAGCAGACGATGGAATTCGGCGACGACTGGAAGACCTATGTGGTGATCGGTAAGGTCCTGCGCTGGCATGTCCGCGAAGACCTCATGCTGGACGACAAATACGTCAACCCCGATCTCCTCAAGCCCATCGGTCGCCTCGGTGGTCCGCACTATTGTCACACGGATAATATCTTCGAGATGCAGGCACCTTATGTGCAGCCGGATATCGCGCACCCGAATACGGGTGAGAAAAACTAGC
>JAPKDV010000163.1 GCA_028822385.1 Alphaproteobacteria bacterium | reverse complement strand
CCGTGGCTTTCGCCGAAGCATCTAAGGCCGGCATTCCGGCGTTACGCCGGGATGTTTTCATCGACCACGACCCGTCACCTATCGCGGTACGGGCTTCGTTGCTGGAAGTCGAAAATTTGGCCCGCCGACAGGGTTATGCCATTGCTATAGGCCACCCCAAGGATGCCACGATCAGCGCTTTGTCAGAATGGTTGCCCGATGTGTTGTCGCGCGGTTTTTCTATCGTCCCGATAAGCGTCATCGCGTTAAAGTTGCTGCCACGCTGAATTCAGGCGCTGAGTTCTCCTCTGGCGACATCTTCCTGTATCCAGACGGTAGGAGGATTTAGTGAAGAATGATGCAAAGCAGCGCAGGATCCCTATTCCATCGCGGTCGCGGAACTTAAGGTGGCGCCCGCGATATTTGGGCCCAAAACAGAAAGTGATAAGGGCATAATTCGCGCCATCTCTTCGTGGGCGTTACCTTGCAGTGATACAGACGCGTTCAGTGGCGAATGCTCGGACTTCGTAATTTACCGGTTCCACTCAATGTTCGAATATCACTGCTTGTGGGAGTAACTGAAAGACAGTGGGCTATTCACTACTCCCCATTTTGGGATCACTCGCGGCCTCATCGGCATAGGAAGTACCTTTGAGGTCTAGACGAGGAAGACTGGAATTGAGGTCTAGTTAGCGAACCTGTGGGCTTGTTCAGCGGCACGGATAAGTGCGCGAGCCTTGTTCCGGCTTTCCTGATACTCGGCTTCTGGGTCTGAATCCGCGACTACGCCACCACCGGCCTGGATGTACATCTTGTTATCCTTTATCAGTGCCGTACGCAGGGTAATACAGTTGTCCATGCTACCATCGGCAGAAAAATAGCCAACCGCGCCGGCGTAGAAACTGCGGCGCACGGATTCCAATTCGTCGATGATTTCCATCGCGCGGATTTTTGGTGCGCCCGAGACCGTACCCGCTGGAAAGCCTGCTGACAGCGCCTCGATTGCATTCACACCGGGTTTGGCTTTTCCCTGCACATTTGAGACGATGTGCATGACGTGGCTGTAGCGCTCGATCATAAATTCTTCGGTCACCTCCACTGATCCAATTTCCGCTACCCGTCCGACATCGTTGCGCCCCAGATCGAGCAGCATTAGATGTTCGGCTACTTCTTTTGGGTCGGCCAAGAGACCTTCAGCAAGGGCTTCGTCTTCTGCCGGGGTGGCGCCGCGCGGTCGGGTTCCTGCGAGTGGCCGGATCGTGACCGTATCGTCTCGCAGGCGGACGAGAATTTCCGGACTTGACCCCACCAGAGCGAAACCTCCGACATTCAGGACGAACAGGAACGGGGACGGGTTAAGGCGTCGCAGTGAACGATAAAGCGCGGTGGGTGGCAGATCGAAGGGCACTGTGAATCGCTGGGAAGGAACCACCTGAAAAATTTCACCGGCGCGGATGTATTCCTTCGCTTGCTCGACCATGGCGTGATACTCGCTCTGAGATCGATTGGAGGTTAGGTCGAGCTCAACTTCTGAACCTTCCGGGACACTGGCCGTGCGGGGGACGCCGCGATCAAACCGGGAGACGGTGTCATTAAGACGTGCCTGCGCCGTGTCATAGGCTATTTTACTATCGATGGATGGATCAGGCCAGACGGGTGTCACTAATATGACTTTGTCGGCCACGTTGTCGAACACGGCCGTGATTGTAGGCCGGATATAGACTGAATCTGGAATACCGATTTCGTCGGGATTGTTGTCGGGCAGCTTCTCAATCTGACGGACGATGTCATAACCAAAATAGCCAAATAGCCCGGCAACCATTGGGGGCAACTCGGAAGGAATGTCGATCCGTGACTCAGCTAGCACAGATGCCAGTGCCTCGAGGCTTTCCTCGGGCATGGGTTCAAAGGTTTCCGTGTCGCGGAGTGCGTTTCGGTTGATTTCCGCATTGGGACCATGACACCGCCAGATCAGATCAGGAGCGTATGCCAGTATTGAATACCGGCCGCGCACAGCTCCGCCTTCAACAGATTCAAGTAGAATACTGTAGGCTTCATCTACCGTGAGCTTGAGCAGTGCGGAGACGGGTGTCTCCAAATCGGCCACAAGTTCTGTCCAGACGAGTTGCGGCTCGCCTTTCGCATAACGTTCTGCAAAGGCGTCCGTATCCATATTCAGATTGACGCTCACCGTTTAATAAACGCTGCTTCCAGCGCCTCACGGTCAATATCGATCGGAATTTCGTTCTGCAGCGCGTCTGATAGTTGGGTCACAAGATCATTGGCGATCTGACCGGTGATTGTCCGTGCAATCTGTTTACGCAGAGGATCGTTTGGATCTGCCGCTTCGATGTTCACCAGTTTTCCAACGGCAGAACCGGATGCGATAGCGACCGAAACGACCTCGCCTGCCTTGGCTTCAAATAAAGCGTCAATTAGGTCAGGCGTTAAAATAGTACCACCGCCGGTACGATCAAAGGCAGGTGTACGTTCAAAGCGTCCACCGAATTCGCCTGCTAGCTCTTTCAGACTTTCGCCTGATTTTGTGCGCTCGGTAATCTTACGGGCTTTTTCATCTGCAAGGTCACGACTACGATCGCTTTTCCACTCATCGACAACGCGATCGCGGACTTCGTCGAGTTCGGGAATACGAGGTGCATCAATACGATCGAGGCGCACGACCGAAAAACCGCCAGTCTGGCTCTCGATAACTTCCGTGGCGCCGGTGTTGTCCATTTCGAACAAACGCGCCAGTAATTGCGGCGGCAACGCGGGGGCCGCGTCTGGTTCTGAGGTTGCTGTGCGCCCGTTATTCGCAATGGCTTCTACTTTGATTGTGAGCATACTACTGTCGCGTGCCACTTCATCGATAGATCTGCCGCCGGCCAATCCATCCTCGACATCGTTCAGGATATCGAAAATACGGTCGATCGCTTCTTCATTCGCGAGTTCGTTCCGGATGCCGTCCTGTGCTTCGGAAAGTAGGATGGTGCGACCGGGTAAGATTTTTGTTACCTCAATCAGATGCCAGCCCAATATGCTTTCAACGGGCGCGCTGACCTGATTAAGCGACAGCGAAAATGTGGCATCCGCGATTTCGGGAAGTGCGATGCCTGCTCGGCTGACAGTACCCATATCGACAAGTGGAAGTCCGGAAACCTCTCGGGTAGCTTCGTTGAGCGACTTTCCTCCCCGAATCAGATCAAGCGCGCGTTCGGCATCTTCGCGCGAGAGCAAACTGGCCTGCAGGACATTTCGGGTTTCGGGGATATCAAAGTCATTGATACGGTTTTCATATTCTTCTGCGATGTCTTCACTAGAAATCACGATTATTTTGGCTAATGTCTCAGTATCGAGACTGGAAATGGTAGCACTCCGAAATTCAGCAGTTTCAAAGTTCTCGCTATTCTCCCGGTAGAACCCGTCGAGCTGCACGGAATCGGGGTTAGGAACCATAGAGCTGGCTCCTGCGGGCAACGTTACGATATCAGCAATTCGGCGCTCTGCTATTCGCCCATGGATTATATCACCCAGGGCGGCAGGGGCGGCAATCGAGTTCTGTATGGTCCCGATATATTGGTTTCGTAGTAGATCGAGTCGGACCTGATTGACGAAATCAGCCTCAGTAAGACTACGGTTCTGCAAGTTTGCCTCGAACTGCGCGCGGCTGAAACGTCCGGCTGTATCCTGAAACTGGGGCAAATTGCGAATGGCTTTAGAAGCTTCGTTGACGGACACAGCTACGCCAAATTTTTGTGCGGCCTGATCGAATAGGGATTGTGATGCCATGCGGGCAATGGTGCGATCGAGAACCCCTCTGTTGACTGCAGTCTGGGTGTCGAGTCGTTGGCCCGTGCGAACTATTTCCTGCCTAACCTCTTCGTTGAATTGGCGGGTGACCTGTTGAACGGTAAAGCTTTCATCGCCGACTTCAAGTGCGGAGTTGGTGCTTCCGCCGCCGCCGCCGCCCCCAAAATCTGTTCCGAAGAACAGCACAAACGTAAGAGCTAGGGCACCAAGAAAGATCTTCATCACCCAGCTTTTGGTGGCGTTTCTAAGCGCTTCCAACATTTCAATTCACCATTTTTGTTCGTGTGACGGAGGGCGCCGCGGGTGGCGCATGTTAGTGGTCGTGTTCGGAAGCCTTACGCTCCCGGAGGTTTGTCTCCTACCAACGATATTGGCGCAAGCAGGACGCGTGTGTTAAATCACAACATGCATGATGTAACGACATACAATTGCAGAATAAAGC
>JAPKDV010000162.1 GCA_028822385.1 Alphaproteobacteria bacterium | reverse complement strand
CGCCGTGCTTTATCCCGAGAAATACACCTTTTGCCAGGACGTCAAACGTGTAATCCCAATCTTCAACCGTTGTCTCGGTCAGCGGACCAATCGCACCGCCGACACCGGCGTTGTTAAAAAGGACATCCAATCGGCCATAGGTCGCTTGCGCATACTCACACATCGCTTCGATGTCCGGTTCACTAGCGACATCCGTCTTAATGAATGAGACGTCATAACCCTGTTTTGTTGCAGCTTCGACAGCCGCGGCGCCGGTTTGGATATTAAAATCAGCGACAACGACTTTCGCACCCTCCGCGGCAAATCTCATCACGGTGGCAAGGCCTATACCACTGCCGCCCCCAGTGATGACGGCCACTTTCCCTGCTAATCTCATGCTCGTCCCCTTGTTGCGCGTGTTGTACTTTCGGCTTGAACTCAAGCTTCGTTAAACGGTTCTACTTTACCGGCTATGCTTCAAGAGTTGTAACCGTAATGTGGCCTCATCACCGCTAAAGCGAGGGGTAATAAGCGGGACACACAATCGCACCCGTACTCAAACCTCCCCCCTGAATAACGCGAATGTAATAGCGAATCAATCCCGCCTGCGGAAGTCGGCTCAGCGGTAAACTTCCGTGAGCGGCAACGCGACTGGCTATCACCAAACGAGGGCCAGCCGCAGATCGCGAGTCGTCGCGCGGCCATACCTTAAGCTAACGATATGTACTGCCTTCTCGGGCGAGCATTTATCAGCCGTGTTTGATGGTTTGCCCTAGGCGCTGACCCGTTAACCAACTTAAGGGCGTTCTCTGAAGAGTTGGAATTTCCGGTAGACCCGGAGCGGTTCCATGCACGGAGTCGACGCTTGTAAGATTCGACATTGGTTCGCAAAAATTCGCGCTGCTTACTCTGCTGTCGGACGCGCCTTGCCAAGGCTAATCGGGTGCTTCCCTTGCGCTTGAGCGGTCAGCATGGTGTTCTCTGCATCAAAAATCAGGAGCACACAATGATTAATACCTATACGAGTTATGACCTTGTCGAATTCGGCAAGCCTCTTGAGGCACGCGAGCGGCCCATGCCGGTGCCGCGCGGCACCGAAGTTCTGGTTCGTGTGAGGCGCTCAGGTGTCTGCCATTCGGACCTTCACATTCAAGAGGGTTTCTTTGACCTCGGCGAGGAAGGCAAACTCGATATGGGCGAGCGCGGCATGAAACTGCCGCAGGCGCTGGGTCATGAAATCCTGGGTGAGATCATTGCTGCCGGCCCTGAAGCACCGGATGCGCCAATCGGTCAGACCATGTTGGTACATCCCTGGATCGGTTGCATGCAAGACGACTGCTTAGTTTGTATGTCGGGCCGCGAGAATGACTGTACCCGAATGCGAGCGATCGGCGTCGTACGCGATGGTGGATACGGCGAGTATGTGATCGTCGATCACCCGAAGTTTCTTGTCGACATCGAAGGTTTGGATCTCGATATCGTTACACCCTACGCGTGCTCGGGCGTGACGGTTTACTGCGCGTTGAAGAAAGTTGGCGTCGAAGAGATGAACCCTGGTGAATGGATCGCGGTGATGGGCGCGGGAGGTTTAGGCCTGAACGCGATCGCCATCGCCAAAGCCATGGGTTTCAAGAAGGTCGTCAGCTGCGATGTTGATCCGAACAAGATGCAGACCGCCATCAGCATGGGTGCTGACGCGATTCTGGACACGAGCCGCGAGGATGCACTCGACGAATTGCGCAAGATCACTGGAAACCAGCTATTGGGTGTTGTCGATACCGTTGGCATTCCGGTCACCGCACGACTTTCCGTGCATGGCCTGATCAAGATGGGCCGCTATGTTGTTGTTGGACTACACGGCGGCGACTTCAAGATGCCTCTGCCGTGGCTGCCGCAAAAATCGCTGACGGTGCGCGGCTCTTATGTCGGCTCCTGCAACGACCTACGCGAACTCATTGCACTTGTCCGAACCGGTAAGGTCAAGGAAATCCCGGTCGGTTCGCGCCCTTTGTCTGCTGCCAGCGACACACTGGATGACCTGAAGGCCGGCAAGATCAACGGTCGCGTCGTGCTGACCACGGACTGACCATTGAGAGTACGTCCGCTGCTGGCTTGTCTGAGGTTGGCCAGTGCGGAACACGCTCTAGCCAGCACATTGCACCCGTAGCGGCGCCGCCCTTCGCCCATGGCCCTAGAATTACCGTGTGAAGTGCGCGTGTTCGGCGCGTTGGCATCGACTACGGTTGGCGCCTGCGCGAGCTGGCATTTGTTCTTGCACGCCCCATTATCCAAACCGCGCTTGCCCTTGGGCACAGCCAGGAACTGCGCGACGTTCGGACAATGTGCCGGCCAATGGTAGGCACCATTCCTGCATGCCCACCTCGCACAATGGGCAATATGCACGCTAGAAGCACGCAGAAATGGAGCGGAGATCGTGCCTTTGTTCAAGCGCTTGCTCACGCAAGTGCTTGCGCCACCAGCTTATCCCACTCAGCCGTCGAGTGGCAGCGGACCTGGCTGGACGACACTCGCTTACGAATGGCTTGACGGCGCCACACGCTCAAGTGTTCAATCTGCGTGGCCGTTCCTATCAGGTAACAGAACATGACGACAGCTAGATCGCCTGCCAATGACCCTGACCAGATCGAAGTACACCCTTCAGGCGCGGCATTAGGCGCCGAGATTGTCGGCGTTGATGCAGCGTGTGCATTGCCGTCGGACGGCGTCGCGACCATCCGCAAGGCACTGATGGAACATAGCGTCATCGTCTTGCGCGATCAGCGATTGGATGGGGAGGCGCAGGTCCAGTTCACCAAGTATTTTGGGGCGCCGGAAATTCACGTGCGTGCGACCGCAGGGTCTACCGTACCGGGCATTTTCGTCGTATCGAACGTCGAAGAAGACGGCAGGCCAATCGGGGCCCTGGGCCACAAGGCTATCGACTACCACTCCGATCTGGCTTTCATGCCAAAGCCCGGCACCCTATCTGCCTTGTACGCGGTAGAAATTCCCCCGACCGGCGGTAGCACGACGTGGTGTAGTGGTTACGCCTGCTACGACGCACTGGATGAGAGCATCAAGGGTCGGCTGGTTGGTCTGCGCGCGACGCACCGGCATCCGCACGGACCGAACAATCCGCCTGAGGTCATCGACCATCCGATGGCTATTAGCCACCCAGAGACCGGCCGCAAAGCACTCTATGTAACCCCGACTTTCACACGCTCGATTGTGGGCTTGCCAGCGGACGATGGTGAAGCGCTGCTCCAGCAATTGTTTGACCACGTGGCTCAGCCACGCTTTGGTTATTCACATGACTGGCGCGTGGGGGATTTGGTGATGTGGGACAATCGATGCACGATGCATCGACGCGAACCCTTTCCGCCGCAATCACGACGAATTATGCATCGCACCCAGGCATACAACGACTGGATCCCCACCCCTTAAGCGCCCGTTCTTAACCAGCCCACTGGATGAATGTAACTATGAAAATTAATGGCAGCTGCCACTGCGGCGCACTCACCTACGAAGCCGAGATAGATCCCGACAAAGTCGGGATCTGTCATTGCCATAGTTGCCAGATCCTCTCCGGAACCTCGTTTCGAACGGGGGTGCACGTCCCCATTGAAAAGTTTCACCTGCATGGGGGGCCACCGCGGACCTATACGAAAACCGGCGGTAGCGGCCAGCCGCGCGTCATGGTGTTTTGCGGGAACTGCGGTACCCAGATTTATGGTATCGCCGGCGGCGATAGCGCGAGTGTCATTAGCCTGCGTGTAGGCACTTGTGATCAGCGTGCCGAGCTCAAACCGCGAAGGGAGATCTTTCGCGCCGAGGCTGTGAATTGGCTTGGCGATCTGGGTATCGAGGAGTCGCACGATTTGGGTAGGCGCGACAGAGCGCCGAGCGACTGAAGATTGGAGGGGTAAGTCACAGCACCGAAACCTTGGTGAGGTCCGGCGATAGCTTACGAAATCAGGTCTTCGCTCTAAAGACGCATCCTTCATAGCCGCGTTGCGCAACCTCGGACAATCTGTCGAAAAACTTTGAGCCTCTGATATGCGCGAGGAACTGGCGCGGCTTGCCAGGAATGTTAGCGCCTGCATACCAGGAGTTCGTCTTGGGATATAGCGTCTTGTTTGCCAGCTCGTTGATCTCACGATCCCAAATCTCCGCAGCCTCGTCGGTGGCTTCTATGGCGCCCAAGCCAATCTCCCGCAAGTGGCGGATGCAGCCTGCGATCCACTGGGCAGTGCGCTCACCGCCAAGCGGCATCGTATACAACACACCCGGGGAAGTCGGCCCGTGAATCATGAACAGATTCGGAAACCCGGCGACCATCGTACCGAGGTAAGTCTCGAAGCGACTCTCCCATTTGCGTTCAAGGCTCAACCCGCCGCGCCC
>JAPKDV010000161.1 GCA_028822385.1 Alphaproteobacteria bacterium | reverse complement strand
CGCGTCAGTTCGCCGCCAAGCTGGAGGTTATAGGGGGGGTCAGCAAAGATCACGTCTACGCAACCATCGGGTAGCGCTGTCAGCTGCTCAATGCAGTCACCATTCAAAATTATATTTCGCTTGGTCGCGTTAGCGTCCGCACGAACACGGTCAGGGGTTTGCATGATTAAGGACGATGAAGAATCAGCGAGTCCGGGTCAATCGGAAAGTTTTGTGGGCGCCGATTTTGTGTTTGGAGTCAACTGGTTAACGAGATGTTGTAGGTTCATCGAGAAATTTTCGTATGGGTGCGAAGCTCTGGCGGTGATGTTTTGTCACGCCGTAGGATTCCAGACCCCGCCGATGCTCCGCTGTTCCATAGCCTGCATTGCGCTCCCATCCATAGAAAGGGTGCGCGACTGCCAGCTTTGACATTAGTAGGTCGCGTGTGACCTTCGCCGCAATGGAGGCCGTGGCAATAGAAAGAACCTTCCCGTCCCCGCCAATGATTGCCTCACTGCTGCACGTAAGATCAGGTGTACGGTTACCATCGATCAACGCATGATACGGGGGCACTTGAAGTGCTGCGATTGCACGGGACATGGCCCGCATGGTGGCCTGCAGAATATTGTGGGTGTCGATCTCCGTGACCTCGGCGGGTTCAACCGCTAGCCAAAGATTGCCTAGGGCCTGTTGTTCAAGAATAACTTCGAAGCATCGCTCCCGTTTGGCCCGGGTCAGGGTCTTGGAATCATTGACGCCGATGGTGCGTAGAGGGGTTACAGCTTCGTGGGTCAGCATGGCGGCGGCAGCCATGACGGGGCCAGCCCAAGGTCCTCGTCCTGCCTCATCGACGCCGGCCACACCTTCCAGATCGTGATCTGTTAGTTTCGAATTCACACTGCGTCCTCACCGCTATCTTTTGCTGACGACTGTTTCTTCTTCAGGCGGGTCGGTCGCAAATAAGTAGCTGCGCGTGTCGCAGCCCGGGCAGTGCGCTGAATGATAGCCGCCTCACGCCCGAAGGCGAGGCGCAGGACGTACCGGATGGAGGCTCGTTGATAGGAAGCAGCGCGGTGCAGTCTTCGGATGGCGTTCATGTAAAGCGGAGAAATCACTAGCGAGATAGCTGTGACCGAAAGAATGATTCTGAAATCCTCGGCCTGAATAATCCCTCGCTGCAGCCCAACATTACCGATCAGGAACGAGAACTCACCCACCTGGGCCAACAGGAGGGCAGTCAGCAAAGCCTGTCCCCACGGAAGGCGAAGGGCGGCGAAGATTGACAGGTTGATAGCGGTCTTGCCGACTGTGACGATCAGCAGCATCAGCAGGATAACGCCAAGATTGTTCCAGATCAGTGATAAGTTGATGAGTAGGCCGATCGACAGGAAGAACACCATCATTAAGATGCTCTGAATTGGGGTTACCATTTCCAGCATGCCAACCCGCAGGTTGCTGTTGCCGATGGTCAGGCCCGCCAGAAATGCGCCATAGGCGGGTGACAATCCGAGCAGCGCCGACACGGTTGCTGCACCAAAACAGCAAACAAGGCCGAGCAGGGGGGTGAGGTCCGAATGACCCCGGGTGACATTCAGGATCGGGATGTTGAGCCGCTGGCGACGGCTGAGGAACATGATCAGGGCGAGCAGCAACCCCACCGAAAGCAAAATCCGCCCGATCGCGATGGCATTAAATTCGCCAATTGCGGCAACATCGAGAAGTAGAATCATCGGGACCACCGCGAGATCTTGCGCGATCAGAATGCCTACAGTGATCCGGCCGGCCCGGGTGCGTAGCTCGCCGATATCCTCCAGCATCTTCACCGCAACAGCCGTGCTCGAAAGGGCGAGCACAAAAGCCAGCAGGAGCACTGCTGTAATCGGCCAGTTGTCGACATAGAGACTAATCAGCCAAACCATCAGGATCGCGCCTAGTGTCTGCAAAACGACGGTGGTAACAGCTATTTTCCAGATGCGCCGGAAGGCGCGCAGGCTTAGCTCCATGCCGATTACATAGAGCAACAGCAACATGCCAAGTTCGGCCAAAAGCCCGATGCTTTCCTCATTCTCGACGAGTTCGAGCCCGGATGGACCCAGCATAAAACCGGCTAAAATATAGCCGACCACGGCGGGTTGTTTTAGGCGTGTGAGCAAGATGCCGCAGGAAAGCGCGACTAGTACAACAATGGTTAGTGGGAGGAGTTCGTCATTCGAAAGCATTGCCTTGGTAGGCTATCACAAAGTGTATGGCTTCGCGGCAACTCAGCTTTCGGTATCGGAGAATAAGTTCAATTGCCCGTCGTGTATTTCGAGTAGATTAGGTTTGCTGAACTTTAAGGCATCCAGAGGAGTGCGGTCCTCGGTATAACCTTGCTCGAGGCAGGTGATACAGGAACGCTTATCGGGTAATTTGGCATCCCGCCCGCTCCCGCGCGCACCGAACCGAACTGACTTTCGTACAATTTACCACCGTGCATTTCGCGCAGGCGATTGAGGATGAGTATCTTCCGATCCGGCCGATGGGTCGTCAACCATACGCCGAACAAATCCTTCAGCTCAGGGGAAGCCGCAACAAGATGTAGCTGGCATGGACGGCGCCGGCCTGCCGCGCATGAATGAGGATCGCCTCCAGCTCATGATCATTCAGCGCGGAGATGATTGGGGCGGCCATCACGGTCGCTGGGATGCCGGCCGCCGTGGTGAGCATTCGGACCGTCTCCAGCCGCCGTTCAGGGTGTTTGTACGCGTGGCGATAGGGCGTGCCTGGTAGCCGGGTTTGGCCAGTTCCTTTCCCAGTGGGCCGGCGGCGTCGGGTTTCCTTTGGTCGAAACTCATAGTGGTTTCCAGCCGGGGCAGAGGATCATCTGAAATATCCGACTGCCATCCGTCATCAATTGCAGTTTTGTCCAAGCGTTCGAGGCAACCCTCCTTGTTCGAGGCGTCGCCACGACCAATGCGAGGCTGGTCCGGAAGTCGAGTTTTCGCGCTTTCTGGAGATTGCTTGAGCAAGGGAAGATCATAGCCTATTTTTAGAACAAAACAAGAACTTAATGATTCTACCTAGATTGTCAGTCCCTTTGGGGCAAGCCAGTCTTCCCGGCAGACTGCAACCATTTCCGGCTGGAACGACCGTTCTATATGAGCGCGTATATGATTTGTCATGGAATCATCACGCGCTGCGGCGTGGTCTGCGACGGACCATGATGCCCGCCACCGAGCGAACCAGGTAATCGTGCGTAACCAAGTCAGTCGGCGTAGCGGCAGCAGCCAGGGGGAGAGTTCAGCAGTGCGGTCACGGCCCATCTTGTCGAGATAGTGCTGATAGAACTTTTCAACGTCTTGCCAAACCGGAACGCCCTCGCAGTCCGGGTCCCATCCTGTTGATGTGGGAAGGGTCGCATGCGCGAGGTCAATTGGAGCTGCGCCGTAGAGAGATTTCTCCATATCCACAAACCAAGCCTTGCCCTGCGGGTCGATCAGAAAGTTTCCGGGATGAGTATCTGTGCCGACGAAGCAAAGTTCGAAATCCGGTTCGCCCCGGCTGGCAAATGCGCGCGCCCAGGAGAGGTCTTCACGGATCGCTGCTGCGGTGTCCGGGGCGAGGCCGGCGCGTCCGACAAACACCGCCTGTTCTTCGATGACCTTTAAGGTCGACGATACGGGATTGCGGTGAACCTGCAACGGTGTGCTGGCGTCGTTATCGGGTAAGGACATGGCATGGAGTGCCGCTAAGGCATCGGCGATCGCGGCGAGATCGTCTGGAAGAACGGGTGCACGACCGACGATCTCCTCAACAATCAGCGCACCGCGTGGTAGGGCGATCGAGGGAGCAAGCGTCTCTATGCAGTTTGGTGTGTGGCCGCTTTCAGCACCTTGGTGGAATGCGGTTTTTTGATATTCCAGCGCAATATCGGGACCCATGCCCCACTGGTTCATTCGGGGAATGCGCAGCACCAATCCGGTTTCGCCAATCCGCCAGTGATCGTGTGAGATACCTTTTGTCGATAGAACTGTCAGCGAATCCGGTAAAATTCCCGGCGCGACGCCAGATGTGTGGAGAAGTTCTGAAATCTGTTCACGGTCTGGACCTCTGGTCACGTGTGTCCCGCTATGTGTCGGTTTCGTGTTCGCGCAGCCGCGGTAACAGCTCTGCGAAATTACAGGGCTTGTGACGAATATCGAGCTGATCTTTCAGGATATCGTCCCAACCATCGCGGCAGGCACCCGGTGAGCCGGGCAGCACAAAAATATATGTGCCACGGACAACCCCGGCATCGGCGCGGGATTGCACGGTCGAGGTGCCAATTTTCTGATAGCTGATCCAGCGAAATAATTCGCCAAATCCGTCGATGCGTTTTTCGACCACGTCGGACAAGGCCTCGGGTGTGATGTCCCGCCC
>JAPKDV010000032.1 GCA_028822385.1 Alphaproteobacteria bacterium | reverse complement strand
GCTAACCGCTCGGCATCGGATAGTTCCGCTTGGTCAAACCAAGTACTTCCTTGCTCCATTGATTCGTAGGGGTAGTCGATCGAGAACAACACCCTTTCCACGCCCATCTCTCGGATGGCCAGATGAAGGGGCGGATCATGAAACTGGCCGCTCGTGGAAACATGGACATTAGTTTGCATGTAAGTGCGTAAGGTTTTCTTTGCCGGCATACCCCTAGGATTTCGTTGTAAACAATTATCGGCACGCCATAGGTCAAACGGGATGCGTTCACCGAGATGCCCCAGCACCATCTGCAGGCGCGGTTGGTCGTCGAAGAGCCCACCACAAATCAGACGCAATGCATGCATTGCGGTCTCTAGTGCGTAGGCCCAAGAAGCATAGGTCAGCCATGGATGCCCATCGAAGAAGGGCATGTCATCGAAAAACGGGTTTCGCGGGTGCAGATAAAAGGGCACCTCTAATTTTTCGATCGCAGCCCAAAACGGACGATATTCGGGAAGGTCGTAGTACAGATGGCTCTTCGATCCAACCGTTTCACTGAACCCATTTACGTTGGCGCCCCGTAGACCGAGTTCAACAACCGCACGCTCTAGCTCGCGGATAGCGGCCTCCGGGTCCTGCATAGGCAAGGCCGCGAAACCTCCTAGCCGATCCGGACGCTTCCCAATCTCCTCGGCTAGCAGATCGTTCGCCCGCCGTGCCATATCAATTGCCTCGGCAGTCTCGGTCTCAGCTTGTACGGCAGGTCCGTTAAGGGACAGGATTGAAAAGGCAACCCCGTACCTATCCATCAGCTCGATGCGCTCGCCGTGAAAATCCTCCAGACGCCGATGCAACTCCGAAGAACCAGGACCGAGGGTCTCGGGCAGCGCAAAATGCTCCTCGATAGTAACCTTGCCGTCCATGCCGAGTCCTCCGTGGTATCCTATATTCGATAGGGACCAATAGAAG
Organism: Alphaproteobacteria bacterium; assembly: GCA_028822385.1. Classification (GTDB taxonomy): domain Bacteria; phylum Pseudomonadota; class Alphaproteobacteria; order UBA6615; family UBA6615; genus JABJAG01. The sequence continues at coordinate 19,163 of JAPKDV010000032.1, read as the reverse complement.
CGATCAGACGAAGGACATCAAGCGCCCGGGCGGTAAATGCAGTCGCATTCACCAAACTTACTCTGGACCGCCTCATTTTAGCTTTAGCACCAGCCAATGTTACTTCGGTTCGAGCAGATCCGTAAGAACTAGCTGCCGGGAAGTTCTAGACGACGGGCCCCTGTGCCGCCTTCCAGGCATCCATGCCGCCGAACAGGTGGCAGGTGTCGGACAGACCAGCTCCGATTGCGGCTTCAACAGCCATGGCCGAACGTTCGCCGAATGCGCAGTAGAAGACTATTTTACGCCCCGAGCTCCGCACCAGTTCATGGAGCAGTCCACCAAAATTTATATTTTCGTCTAGATTAGGGTAGGGGGCATGGACTGACCCCGGGATCACTCCGTTCTTCTTACGCTCCTCATCGTCACGCAAATCGACCAGAATTATCGACGGGTCACTGGCCATGGCAATGCCTTCTTTGCAGTTCAGCGACAGCCCCATGCGCTCCAGTTCGTCCTGCAACAACCCGATCTTCAGGTTTGCCGGCAGTGCCACATCCATCATCTTAGGGTTGCCCAGATTCAAGCCATTCATGATCGAAACATACTCGTCTACAGACGCGACCTGCAGACGGGGGTTGGAAGCGCGTTCTTCGGCAACGGTGCTGACCGTGTCGCCTTTGTAGTCATGTGCAGGATAGACGAGTGTGTCGTCGGGTAGCTTGAGAAGCTTGTTGAAGATCGAATCATACTGCGCAGCCGGGTCGCCGTTCTGGAAATCGGTACGCCCTGTGCCGCGGATCAGAAGTGTGTCACCCGTGAACACACGGTCATACATCATGAAACTATAGGAATCATCCGTGTGGCCGGGCGTGTAGATGACATTCAGCGCCAACCCTTCGATATCGATCTTGTCACCTTCGTTTACCCGCATCGACACGACATCCACGCCGCTCTGCTCACCCATTACCGTAATGCACTTTGTGCGGTCACGAAGGGCACCAAGTCCTGTTATGTGATCAGCGTGAACATGTGTGTCGACAGCTTTGATCAGCTTCAGATCAAGCTCGACGAGTAACTGCAGATAACGGTCCACTTTCTCGAGGACAGGATCAATGATCAGCGCCTCTCCGCCATTACGGCTGGCGAGAAGATAGGTGTAGGTGCTTGATTCACTATCAAACAGTTGGCGAAATATCATGACTGTGAACTCCTTCGAACAGACGAATTCACACCAATAGTACTTGGAAGAAGCCCCTTGTGTGCGTCGTATATTTTTCCCAACCTAAATTTCGTAAAAACTGAGAGCTGTGTCATGGAAGAATTTCTGATTTTCTTCCCCTGTTCGTCCGGCCAGAACTCTCTTCTGCATCGAGGTATAGGCATCGAAGGACGTCCACATCGCCTCGACCGGGAAGTTGCTGCCGAAGAAGCAACGATCCGCACCAAACATGTCCAGCGCGGTGTTGGCTACGATATCCATCACCGGCTCATCGAGCGTTCGGGTGAAGGTGTTCAGACCAGAAACCTTGATGAAGATGTTTTCACACGGCACCAACACCCTCAGTGCATCACGCCACTCGTTGACACTCGAATCATCCGTTCCGGTCAGCATGCCCGCATGTACCAGACAGATTTTTAGGTTTGAGACTTCCTTAGCCAGCATCGCCAGATCACCAAACTGTGACGAGAAGCCCTGAAAATCGAAGGTCAGGTTATTGTCTGACAATACCGAAAGACCACGCCGAAAACTTGTCGACAGACAAAAATCATGACGCCCGACGAAACGCCAATATTCATTCGTGGGATGCCAATAAACCTGTTGGCGAATGCCACGCAGGTTTGCATGTTCGCGATGACCGGCAATGATCACTTCCAGATTGGGATCCGTCAGGTCTGCGTTCCCGACAATGCCCTGCGGAAAACCGTGGGCATCTGCGATCTCCTGAAGATCAGCGGTTTCATCGACCGGGCGGGCAATATCGAAATTGGCCTGCACGTGAACCGATTTAACGATGTTGTGGGTCACAAAATCAGCTTTGAGGTCCTCAACCTGGTACTCGCGCTTCAAGGCCGACCAGTCGTCGCCGAAAATCATCGGGCGCATCGGTTGGTCCATCCACGGGTAGTTCTTCAAATCCCAGAACAGATGATGGTGAGAATCGACCACTGGACCGTCATAGAGCGGCATGAATAAACTCCTTTAGCGAGCCTCGCTTATTCTCCAAGGGCCGCGTTTACTTTGGGCATGACCTCTGTGGCCATGAGCTCCATCGAACGTCGGGCGAGGGGAACATCCGCCCAGTCGTGGCCTGTATACATCAAGGTTCCATAGGGACCCACCACTTCGCGGTGTGCAAGAATTTGTGCGACCACGGAGTCCACATCACCCGCTATAACTTGAGTATCGAGAGAGTGCTGGACCGAGACTTCATCGTCGGGCTGATCGGGGTGGGACTTGAACAGGGCAAGTCCCTGAGCTCCACGTCCCCGTGCCACTTTTTTCATTAAATTGCTGAAATAGAAACCGTAAGGACCATCTACGCTGCGAGCATATTTGTTTGCGTCGGCGCCATCATCGCTAACCATTATGCTCTTAGCGACGCGCCATAGAGACGGGTTTTCCGGAAGATCCGCATTATGCTGCCCTTCGACAAATTTAGGAATGTGGGTCGCGACCCAGTGATCCTGAACATAATTCGACGATAAGCCCGTCCAGCCGCGTTCAGCTGCCGCCGTGATTCCTTTGGAGTAGGGTGCCAGCGCTGTGAACACGATAGGTGGGTGTGGTTTCTGTAATGGCTTGACCACAATACCCTGACCAATTTCGGGAAACAGTGTCCGTTCGGTGGAAGTCTTGTAGTGCTTGCCTTCCAGATTATAGGGTGCCTCACCATCCCAGATGGCAATAACCTGATCGATGGCCTCGACCATCTTCTCGTTCTTGTCGAGGTCTAAATTGCCGAATACCTCGATATCCGACGGGAGGCCACCCGGGCCGATACCCATTATAAACCGACCATCCAGCAAATGATCCATCATCGCGACCTGTGCGGCTACATGCACAGGGTGATAGCTCGGCATGTTGATAACACCGGTCGCCAGTTTAATCTGGGAGGTCTTATCAATCAGTGTTGCCAGGAACACCAGACAGCTAGTGATGGGCTCCGCTAGGTCTGTCATGTGCTCACCAACGAATGCCTCACAATAGCCAAGTTCATCCGCGAGGATCACTGCATCCTGATCCTCTTTGAGAATTTCGCGATAGTCCCGCGTGATCGGGTGAACCGGTTGGGTGAAGAATCCAAGTTTCATAATAATGGGCCTAAATGAGAAATATTGATGCAACCAATTTTAGCATATGACGCATCGCTGATTGTGTACGCAATCGACAAAAGGCCATGCGTAACCACGTCACCTAATTGATATGCGTAACATAGCTGATTGCCCGACGCGAAGCGCATGTGGCACGCCTTACACAGAGAAACTAAACGATTAGAAATGCTTATGAACAGGAACCTGTTGAGATCGATCCTCGTAGTTGCCGCAGTGTTACTACCCACCGAGGCATTTACGGAACCAGATGCGAAGTTTCGCGAATGGCTAGAGGGTGTTCGTGTCGAAGCCCGCGCCAAGGGTATCAGCGGCCCCATTCTGGAGCGCAGTCTCTCAGGGGTCGAACCCATTCCGCGTATAATTGAGCTTGATCGCAGTCAGCCCGAAAGTACGATTACCTTTACTCAGTATATCAACCGTATCGTCAATTCGACCCGTGTGAAGATTGGTCGTGAAAAGCTCAAAGAGCACCGCGACATTCTTGAACAGGTCAGACAGAAGTTTAGTGTCCAACCTCGTTTCATCGTGGCCCTCTGGGGCATCGAAACCAATTTCGGGCAGTTCACCGGCGGGTTTCCAGTTATCAACGCGCTAGCGACATTAGCTTACGACGGACGTCGCAGCGACTATTTTCGTGGCGAGTTAATGAAAGCCTTCCAAATCCTTGAGGAAGGTCACATTTCACCCGAAGACATGAAGGGTAGCTGGGCAGGTGCCATGGGCCAGAGCCAGTTCATGCCCTCGAGTTTCCTTGCCTACGCACACGACTATGATGGGGACGGGGCAAAAGATATATGGAATACTCAGGCCGATGTGTTCGCCTCCGCAGCAAATTACCTGAAGGGCGTCGGCTGGGACGACGATCTGACCTGGGGACGCGAGGTACAATTACCTCCAGATTTTGACACCCCTCAGGCCTCACTCGAGGTCATCAAATCGATCCGCGAATGGCAACAAATGGGAGTTCGTCGGACAGATGGCGCTGACCTGCCAGCACGGGATATTCAGGCCTCGATTATTCTGCCCGGAGGGGCAGGGCAACCTGCCTTCATGATTTACGGCAATTACCGTGCCACGCTGCGCTGGAACTACTCTCACTACTTTGCTACAGCAGTCGGTCTTCTCTCGGACCGAATCGCCTATCAGTAGGCTAGAAATTAAGTATGTTTACAGCGACTGAAATGTCACCGACCTTCGCGCAACACCCATGGTCACTTCGCGCCGTAATATTCTTGATGCTAGGTAGTTTTACACTCGTCGGCTGCGCCGAGACCGAGTTCCTCATACACACTGCTAAACAGGCCCGCGGTAAGGATGGAATTTCTACCGATGGGGGACGCTACAAGGTGGGGTCCCCATACCAAATCAAGGGAACCTGGTATTATCCTGCCGAAGACTATGCATATTCCGAGACGGGTATAGCTTCGTGGTACGGTCCAAATTTCCACGGCAAGAAAACAGCCAATGGTGAAACCTACAACCAGAATGATCTGACGGCGGCCCATCGAACGCTCCCGCTGCCCAGTGCAGTGCGCGTGACTAATCTTGAGAACGGCCGCTCTATTGTTCTCAGAATAAATGACCGTGGCCCGTTTGCGCGAGGTCGGATCATCGACGTTTCACGTCAGGGAGCACAATTACTCGGATTCCAGAAACAAGGCGTCGCAAAGGTTCGTGTCGATGTTCTTCCCGACGAAAGCCGGCAACTCAAAGTCGCAGCGATCAACGGTAGCCACCAACAAATCCCAGCGAGGGCCTCGCCACGCGAAGCCGTGGTATCCCAACCGCTTCCCCCCGCAAAAGGACAAGTCATCTCAATAGCTCCCGCAACTGCGCAAGCTCCCATCCGCGTAGAAACTTTGCCACGAGTAACGGAACCCGAGCTTCCGCAGGAGGTGGACGTGCTGCCCGTCTCACCGACCGGCATCTACGTGCAAACAGGCGCATTTTCGCGCCTAGAGAATGCACTGCGCATGCGCGATAAGATTTACGGCATGGGCCCGACACAGATCAGTCGGTTTGCCGTCTCCGGCAAAGAAATTTATCGTGTTCGTATAGGTCCGCTAGATTCCGTTAAGGTGGCTGACGCCACTCTCACACGCGTGCTTGGCGCTGGCGTGTCCGAAGCACAGCTCATTGTCGAATAAGGCTAGCAAACCATGTCGCACATGATCCGAAAGTTGATCAGTTCCGGGGTCTTTACACTTTCGCTAATCCTCACTGGTGCATCATATGCGGCGCCGCCGACTTTCCAGAGCGCGGCCAAGCAAGCCATTCTGATCGATTTCGACACCGGTGCCGTACTCTACGCGAAGTATGCCAACACGCCGATGTTCCCGGCTTCGATGACAAAGATCATGACCTCGATCATGGTTTTTGACGAGTTGCACGCTGGCCGCCTAGAACTCGACAGCACCTTTCGGGTCTCGGAGAACGCCTGGCGAAAGGGTGGCTCCAAGATGTTCGTCCACGTGAAGGACGAGATAAAAATCGAGGACCTGCTGCGCGGTATCATCGTTCAATCCGGCAATGATGCCTCCATCGTCGTTGCCGAGGGCATCGCGGGAAGCGAAGAAGCCTTCGCCGTGCAGATGACCGAACGCGCGCGCGAAATAGGTCTGACACGAACAGTGTTTCGCAACGCTACTGGCTGGCCGGACCCTGAACATGTGACCTCAGCAGAAGATCTAGCAAAACTCGCAAACTTCCTGATCCGAGAATATCCGGATTTCTACAGTTACTATTCCGAGAAGGAATTCACTTACGGCAAAAGCCTTGGTGGCAAGCCAATTATCCAAGGAAATCGCAATCCTCTGCTCTACAAGGATATGGGTGCAGATGGGCTCAAGACGGGGCACACCAAAGCATCCGGATTTGGCCTCACGGCTTCAGTAATACGTGGCAGCCGTAGATTGGTAATGGTCATTAATGGGCTGGAGAGCGTCCGTGCCCGCAGCTCGGAATCAGAGCGACTGATAAACTGGGGCTATAAGGTCTTCGATAATTATCCCCTGTTTCAGGCCGGTGAAACTGTCGGGAATGCGGAGGTCTGGCTCGGCGATGACGGAACGGTGCCATTGGTTATTGAAGACGAGCTCACCATCACCATTCCCAAATCCGCGCGCCGAAACATGAAGGTGAAGATCATCTATGAAAGCCCGATCCCCGCACCGTTTAAAGCTGGAATTGAGGTCGCACGACTAGAAGTCACAGCGCCGGGCATAACCCCCATTATTCGACCGCTAAAGACTTCCGTATCGGTCGACCAACTTGCATTCCTCGGTCGCATTAAAAGCGCCATCAACTTCATCATCTTTGGCGCATCATCGGACAGTTGACGGCTCGTATTCCGCGTGTGACACCTGCGATATGACTGCGAAAAAGCGAAACGGGAAATTCATCACATTCGAGGGCGGTGAGGGAACAGGCAAGACTACGCAGATTGCGCGGTTGGCCTATAGTCTCCGCAGTGAAGGCCATGATGTGGTCACAACTCGCGAGCCCGGCGGCGCACCGGGAGCTGATTCTATTCGCTCACTACTGGTATCCGGTGCGACGGACAAATGGGACCCGTTGAGCGAATGTCTTTTGCTGTACGCGGCACGTCGTGAACATCTAATCAAAACGATCTGGCCAGCCATGGAGAAGGGGGCTTGGGTTCTGTGCGACCGATTTTCCGATTCCACACTGGCCTATCAGGGATACGGCCACCACGTTCCAATCCCGTTCATCGAACAGCTTTACGATGTCGTTGTCGGGGGGTTTGCGCCGGACCTTACCCTGATCCTCGATATTAATGTTGCTGTCGGACTTGGCCGAGCCAACACCCGTAACGCAGATACCTCCAGCCGCGAAGACCGTTTCGAACGCTTGGACATTTCTTTCCACGAACGCCTGCGACAGGGGTTTCTCGAAATTGCACGTAATGCACCCAAGCGCTGTGCTGTGATTGATGCGGATCATGATCCGGACATCGTGAGTGATATTATCCGTGCCGTGGTCAAAACGCGAATAGTCTCAGCATGAGTGACGAACTGATTGAGGCTATCGAAGCGCCACGCCTCGAAACCAATAGCATTCTGGGGCATGACGAGGAGACCAAAATCTTGATGGAAGCTTGGGATGGTGGACGTCTATCCCATGCTTGGCTTATTTCCGGCCCCAAGGGGATTGGAAAATCTACACTTGCCTGGAGATTTGTCCGCCGGGTACTTGCACCCGAGGCCACAGAATTGCCCCATCAAGGGATTGAAACCAACCGAGATCATCCGGATATACGGCAGATCATCGCCGGATCCCATCCCGATTGCCGTCTGATCCGGCGTAGCTATACCAAGAAATCACCCTATCGCTTTCGCACCGAGATTTCGGTTGAGGATATAAGGGAAGCCGGAATATTTCTCCACCACACGGCCGGACAGAGTGCATGGCGTTGCATAATCATCGATGCTGCCGACGAGATGAACACAAATGCCCAGAACGCGCTTCTTAAAATGCTCGAAGAGCCTCCGGTACGAACCCTGATCCTTCTAATCGCCCATGCACCTTCGCGCTTGCTCCCAACCATCCGGTCGCGGTGCCAGGACCTAAATCTGCGCGCACTCACAAACCCCCAGATTGCCGAAGTTCTTGCGCGTAAAAACACCAGCCTGAACGAATCCGATTTGCAGATCATTTCAGATATTTCAGATGGCTCTCCAGGCCGAGCGCTGGAACTGGCTCAGTCAGGCGGGCTGGAACTCTATCATGAGCTGATGGGCTTGGTTGAACTGTTGCCACGGATCGATGCCGAACGCCTTCACGCGGCCTCCGAAAAATTCGCTGGCGCATCGGGCGAAAGTAGCTATCGAACGTTTCTTGAAATTCTGAAGTGGTGGCTGTTGCGCCACATCCGTGAAGGTGCGACATCACGCGGGCAGGAAGCCCTTGAGCCTTGGCTAAAGGCGTGGGAAAAAATCGACGAACTTGCAAGCCGAGGAGATAGCGTTAACCTCGACCGAAAGCAGGTTGTACTCAATACCTTTTTCGAACTTTCCGCGGCAGCACGCGGGTAACAATCGCGATGGATAAGAACAAGAGATGAGCCTATTGCTGAGATTCCTCACACCACTTACTTACCTACTTTGGGGTATGATCATCCTAGGCATGCTCGATCACTTCCTTCTCGGCCCCAGAGACCTTGCGGTCTTGCCTGACTGGTTTTTCGATCGGCTCTTGATCCTGATGTGGCCGGTTCTGCTCGCCGTCTGGTTCGGTTGGAAGGAGCACGAGAAGCAGAAGGCGAAGAATTCATCCACTAATACAACGGACGCGTAGCGGCGGCATACTGAACGTTTCAAAGGTTTTAATGTTGTGGCATCAAGCCCTTACTATCTAACGACACCGATCTACTATGTGAATGACCGGCCCCATATCGGTCACGCCTACACGACTCTGGCCTGTGACGTTCTCGCGCGCTTTCATCGTCTGGATGACCGCGAAGTGCATTTCCTAACCGGCACGGACGAGCATGGCCAGAAGGTTGAAAAATCCGCCATCCTTGCCGGCAAGGATCCGCAGACCTTCACCGACGAAGTCAGCCAGAACTTCCGTAATCTCGCGGGAGACATGAATTACTCAAATGACGACTTCATCCGTACGACCGAGGAGCGGCACAATCAAGCCGCCCAAGCGATCTGGCGGGCAATCAAGGACAACGGCCATATCTACCTGGATTCCTATGCCGGCTGGTATTCCGTACGAGACGAGGCGTTCTACGCAGAATCCGAGCTAACCAAGAACGAGGACGGTCAGAAGATCGCACCTACTGGGGCCGAAGTCGAATGGGTTGAGGAGCCAAGTTACTTCTTTAACCTTTCGAAATGGGAAGAGCCGCTGCTTGAATTCTATGAGAAGAATCCGGATTTCATCGGACCTGAATCACGCCGCAATGAAGTCGTGAGCTTTGTTAAAGGTGGTCTAAAGGATTTATCCATCAGCCGCACTAGTTTCAAATGGGGTATCCCCGTTCCCGACGACCCCGATCACATTATGTATGTCTGGCTCGATGCACTGACTAACTACCTAACGGCCGTCGGCTACCCGGATACAAAAAATCCTGATTATTTAAAGTTTTGGCCAGCTGATCTTCACATGGTGGGCAAAGATATTGTGCGGTTCCACGCGGTCTATTGGCCCGCCTTTCTTATGGCGGCCGGTCTGCCAACGCCGAAACGGATCTATGCCCATGGCTGGTTACTGAACAAGGGAGAGAAAATGTCTAAATCCCTTGGAAATGTGTTGCTGCCAGAGGACCTCGTGTCAAAATACGGTCTAGATCCCGTGCGTTACTACCTATTGCGAGAAGTTCCGTTCGGCAATGACGGCTACATCAGCCATAAAACCATGGTGTCGCGGATCAACAGCGATCTGGCCAACGACATCGGCAACCTAGCTCAGCGTTCTCTTTCAATGATCGCCAAGAACTGTGACGGCGCGGTACCTACACCGGGCGCCTTTACCGAATCCGACGAAGCCTTGCTGAGTTCCGCGCGAAACGTGATCGATACCGCGCGGAATGAGTTCAACCGCCAAGCTTTTCATCGTGGGCTGGAAGCAATCTGGGCAGTCGTCGGCGATAGCAACCGGTATGTCGATGCCCAGGCCCCATGGGAACTGCGCAAAACCGACCCGGACCGTATGGCCACCGTGCTCTACGTGCTGGCTGAAACCATCCGCCATCTGGGAATTCTCATACAACCAATCATGCCCGACGCGGCTGCGCAGTTGCTCAATCAGCTCTCCGTTGGCGTGGACGCTCGCACATTTATCCATCTGGGCCCGGGTCATGCTCTCACAGCGGGCGCGCCTTTGCCGAAACCAGCTCCGGTATTTCCGCGCTATATCGACGAGGAGGTACCCATCTAGACCATGCTTGTCGACAGTCACTGCCATCTGGATTTCAAGGACTTCGAGGACGAGCTCGATGACGTGGTAGCACGCGCGGGCGAAGCTGGCATCGGCACCATGGTCTCGATCTCAACCCATCTGAGCAGGTTCGACGATGTCAAAGCAGTTGCCGAACGGTTCGGAAATGTCTGGTGCACTGTCGGTGTACACCCCCATCAGGCTGGAGAAGAGGGGGTCAACAACCCAGATCGGTTGATCGAGCTGGCCGAGCATCCCCGTGTTGTGGGTATCGGAGAATCAGGGCTAGACTATTTCTATGACCGCAGCCCACGTGATCGCCAGCAGGTGAGTTTTCGTGCGCATATTGCCGCCGCACGGGAAACCGGCCTGCCACTGATCGTCCATTCGCGTGACGCAGATGACGATACCGCGGCAATCATGCGTGAAGAGATGGAGCAGGGGACCTATACCGCGGTCATGCACTGCTTTTCGAGCGGGCGCGGCCTAGCCGAAGCTGCCCTCGAAATGGGTATGTATATCAGTTTCTCTGGTATCATCACCTTCAAGAATGCCGAAGAACTAAGAGAAATCGCCAGGGATGTTCCTAAAGATAGACTTCTCGTAGAAACAGATTCACCCTTCCTTGCGCCAATCCCAAACCGGGGCAAGCGAAACGAACCAGCTTTCGTCGTACACACGGCCGAAGTTCTCGCCAGTGTCAAAGCTATGGACCTCGACGCACTAGAAACCGCCACAACCGACAACTTCTTTCGCCTGTTCTCGCGCGCCCAGCGGCCCGCAAGCGCAAGCTAAGTAAGATTCCGGTAGCGGGAAGACTTTCAGTGAAGATTACGGTTCTCGGTTGTGGAAGCTCAGGTGGAACGCCGCTGGTCGGCCCAGATGGCTGGGCAGATATTGATCCATCACACCCCAGAAACCGTCGCCGTCGTCCTTCCATCGTCGTTGAGACCGACGATATTCGAATTCTCGTCGACACCTCGCCTGATCTACGCGAACAGCTGATCAGCACAGAAATCTGGGATATCGATGCTATCCTCTACACACATGCCCATGCCGACCACGTCAACGGCATTGATGATATCCGGTCCTTAAATCATCGCATGGGTGGGCCGATCAACGCTTATGGCAGCTCTCAAACCATGGACATACTGCGGGAACGCTTCGCTTATGTATTTGAGCCATATTCGATATCGCGACCGCAATTTTGGCGCCCTTGCCTGACACCAAATGTGATCGACGGTGAATTCAAACTAGGCAACCTCGAAATACAGTCCTTCACTCAACAGCACGGCCGCATGACCTCTCTGGGCTTTCGGTTCGGCAGTTTTGCATACTCCACCGATGCGAAATCCATATCCGAGGAAGGGTTTGGTATCCTCGAAGGCGTCGATACCTGGATTGTTGATGCACTGGGCGATATTCCACATCCCACCCACAGCCACGTGGATCAAACGCTGGAATGGATTGAGCGCGTCAATCCACGCCACGCCATCCTGACCCACCTTAGTCACCATACTGATTACGAAACCTTGTGTGCACGGCTGCCAGCCGGGGTGGAACCAGGATATGATGGAATGGTGCTGAGCATTCCCGACTGATGTATGGCCCGGCTGGCTTCCCGACCCGCCCGAGGCTTGGTTACTTTTTGCGTACACTCAACTACAAAACACCGAAGGAGGGTGATTATGGGCAACGAAATCCCCGAAAAAGAAATCATCTATGTAGGCGATCCGATGTGCTCATGGTGCTGGGGGTTTGCGCCGGTACTGAAGCGGATCGAACAGGACTTCAGCAAGGATGCGCCGCTACGCCTGATAGTAGGCGGGTTACATGCGTTCGATACGGATCCGATGAGCGAACAATACAAGACCACCATCAAGCATCACTGGGAACAGGTCGCTGAAGCCACGGGCCAGCCGTTTAATTACGCATTTTTTGACCGTGAAGGATTCGTTCTAGACACCGAACCTGCCTGCCGAGCGTCTGTTGTGGTTCGTAGAATGAAACCTAAAGTACTGCTTTCATTCTATGAGCGTATTCATAAGGGCTACTATTTGGAAGATACGGATACTACGAAACTCCAAACCTTCCTAGATTATGCTGGAAAAGAAGGCATCGACACCCAAGCTTTCACCAAAGCATTTGAATCAGAGGCTGTGAAGCAGGAAACCATTGATGATTTCGGCTGGTGCCAGCAAGCTGGAGTTACCGGCTTCCCAACTGTTGTGCTGCGTGAAGGCAAGAGCATGGCCGCATTGTCGGTGGGCTATCAGCCTTTTGATAGCCTCAAACCGATTCTCGATGCATGGTTATCAGGTGACCTGAGCGTAACAAAACAGGTCCAGGCTGCACACCAGAACGACGCTAGTCATCAGGTCCACTAAAGCTTGGATACAACTGATGGGCACGGTATTTCATTCTGAGTATAGTAAAAATAATATACTGTAAGCAATTGATATAGAATAATATAAACTATTTAACATAATATATATTATGCGCATTACAGACTCAAAAGTTAGTATGGAGAGGCTGCTCACGATAACAAAGCCGCTGGCTGCTCCACCCCTGAGTTTAGGCTTTGATCGCGGCCGCTTGGGGTATAGGCCTAGCAACGGTAAACGCCGTGGCGCCCGTTCCTTATCGAAATTGTCACGTAAGCACTAGATTTACTGTGCACTGACTACCCCACGACCATATATTTGCTGTACGCCCGCAAGTATGCACAATTCAATGAGCCTGTACCTCAGTGTTTAGAACGTTTTTACGTCCCCTGCTCCGCCATAGGCCATCCAACCTCCATCAACGAACAGTGTTTCTCCGCTGATATAGGACGCCCAATCCGAGGCTAAAAAGGCGATAGCTTGTCCGACTTCTTCCGGCGTACCCAGTCGACCGAGCGGAGTGCGGTTATTGAGACGTTCAGTGTCGACCTTCCCCACATCGACCAGACCTTGAATCATTGGAGTGGCTATGTAACCGGGGCCGACCGCGTTAACCCGTACACCATGTTCACCCCATTCACACGCCAGTTCCTTCGTTACCGCGATGACCGCGGCTTTGGATGGCCCATAAGCAGTTCGTCGCGGCCACCCACCCGGCCCATTCACCGAGGCCACATTTACTATTGCTCCACTTTTCTGGGGCACCATGATGCGAGCAGCCGCTCGGCACACCTGCAACGTACCTTTAAAATTCACATCCATGACTCGCTGCCAGGGCTCCATACCTCGATCAAGGGCATACTTTACCTCGTCGACGAGGCCTGCAGAATTCACAACAATATCTAGCCCGCCCAGTGTCGCAGCAGCAGCCCTTACCGTTTCTTCCACCTGCGCCTCATCAGAGACGTCACACAGGAATGTAGAGCAATCGTCCAATTCCTTTGACCTAGATGTGAGGCCATCCGCGTTGACGTCCGACAACGCCACATCTGCTCCCAGATTACGTAGAATTCCAGCTGTAGTCGCACCAATACCGCTCGCACCACCGGTTATGAGAGCTTTTCTGCCTTCGAGTGAAATAGTTTTATCGGCCATGGACCGTCTCCTTGCTGACGTGCTTTCTCTTTGTGGATTGGAGCATTCGGCATAGCATCAAGCAAGGTTTTCGCCGGGCAGCTGCCATTCCTGCGCAGACGGCATCCACAAACGCTAATTGGAAATCAGCGAAGACCTGAGCACATGACTTTCCATACACACGATGTCGACAAATTTTCACTTTAAAAACACTCTACTATTCCAAATAAAAACTCTTATATCTCTATAAACCTATCGAAAATCATTTATAGAAAAAATTAAAGCATGAGAAAATTCTGCGAACAGATAAATGTAATTCCACTAATTTCTCGACTAATTCTAAAAAATAAATTATGAAAATAACCTAACATATATAACTAAAACAGAAAAATATTCTGATGTTAAAAAGGACTTATAATGAAACGGCGTGATTTTATATGGGCGGCATTTTGTCTCCCCACATTTGTAAAATTTGCATCAGCAGATTTACCAAAGTTAACAGTCTTTAAATCTGCAAATTGTGGTTGCTGTACCGCCTGGATAGAACATATCGAAAAAGCAGGGTTCTTTGTAGAAGCGAAAAATATAACCCAACGACGCCTATCTGATTTGAAGCAGCGGACAGGTATTAGTTTGGAATTAGAAGCATGTCATACTGGCTTCATCAATAGTTACTTCATTGAGGGCCACGTTCCTGCAGAGGACATAAAGTCACTTCTTTTTCAACGGCCAGATGCTTTAGGACTCACCGTTCCTGGTATGCCGCGAGGCTCACCTGGAATGGAAATGGGTGATAAGAAGGATCCTTTTGATACCTTGCTTGTCAAACGCGATGGAAGCTCAGAGGTATTTCGCAGTCACAGCGATATCGCTGCCTAATGATAGCTTTGGACCCCCACCCTTAAGCAACTGTTTAAATATTACAGATTTTTTAAAACTGTATTCGCCTAATATCCGTATACGCATATATTACCATCGTACAAATTGACCATAACGGGCTAAATATGTTGAAAAGATCTGTAATTATTAGCGTGTTCACTCTAGTGCTACTCGGAAACTATTCCATGCATAAATCTCAAGCAGATGACGCGCAGTCAGCCTTCGATTTTCAATTTAGTTCTATTGAAGGCAATAATATGCCGCTCTCAATTTTCGAAGGAAAAGTACTTCTAGTTGTCAATACTGCATCGCGATGTGGTTTTACAAAACAATACAAGGGACTTGTCAAACTTTGGCAACGCTACTCGGAACGTGGCTTAGTTGTTATTGCTGTCCCATCGAACGATTTTGGTGGTCAAGAACCAGGCAAAGAAGAACAGATTAAGGATTTCTGCGAAGTAACTTATGGAGTAGATTTTCCAATGACTGAAAAAACGGTCGTCTCCGGAGCGAGTGCGCACCCGTTTTATCGTTGGGCGAACGAAACTGTCGGGGCAGTAGGGCGGCCACGATGGAATTTCCACAAATATCTGATTTCGCGTGATGGCCAGATAGTTAAATGGTTTTCATCAATAACTGCTCCAGATTCAGCTAAAATTATTAAGGCTATTGAAGAGCAACTCGTCGGTTAAAATCTTGATTTACCTCCTACAATTGTCTATCCGCCAAGTTCTTTACCATTCTTGGTTAGAGTTTCTGGCACTTGGCGGTCATATGTTTAGGGGTTGATTTGGACGGATGTGATTGTACTGCCTGAGGTACTACCCAGCGCCGGGCGCCCCGAGAAGCGCGTTTTGGTAAACGCAAATCCCTCCGCGCGTGTGATGAGAATGGATTCAAACAGCTCGGCATGAGCTGAAAGCGGCAAAAGCAACGCGGCAGCGATAAGAACGCCAGAATTCCGAGAAACTTGACCATCAGATCATGATGCCGACCGCGCCGCCCTTGGCACAAGTCACGGTTGTGTTGCCCGTCATATCTATGCATTGACTCTCTCTCTCAGCAGAACTAGAACAAAAGAAGAACATTCTGTCATTGGGAGAAAGAACAGGTGCCTGCGGAGGCTGACATTCTGCAGCGGCTCCGTGGTCGCATTGCCGCTATTGAACGGAGTGGAAATGGCGTGCGCGCCAACGAAGCCGCCCTGCCCTTTGACGTGAGCGAGATTGACAGCCACTTGCCCTGGGGTGGATTAGCCACAGGTGCAGTACACGAAATTCTTGATGGCGACGTCAGAAACCCCACAAAAGCCACTAAAAATAAAACAAAATATCCCATTCATCCAAAATTCGGTGACGGCATCAACGGGGCAGTGACGGCCTTCGCAGCCGGACTCGCCGGACGGGCACAGAGCCACCGTGCTGCCCCTGTAATCTGGATCGCGCCACGCATCCCCGGTCGCGAGAGCCTCTACGGCCCCGGACTTCAGAAGTTCGGACTTGATCCATCCTATCTGATCGCCGTGCGAGTGCCATCAGACAGCGACTTCACGGCGACAGCCCTCTGGGCCATGGAGGAAGCGCTGCGGGTGCCTGCCGTCGGGATGGTTTGCGCCGAGGTCGAGGAGATGGACCTCACGGCCAGCCGCCGCCTGCAACTAGCTGCCGAGATCGGGGGAGGGCTGGGCCTACTGCTACGCCCGGCTCCTCGGAGTTCGGCGGAAAACAGCATTCCTCCGACGGCCTGTATCAGCCGCTGGCGGATTTCATCCCTGCCCGGCGCCCCGGCAGCAGATGCACCATGGCTGCCCGCACGTCTCCCTGGTCGTCCACGCTGGCAGGCCGAGCTTCTACGGGCACGCGGCGGGCGTCCGAAAACCTGGCAGCTGGAATGGAAAGATGACGGACACAACATTAGTACCGGCAGAACGACGGGTGGTTTCACTCTGGTTCCCCCGCTTCGCGACCGACCGTTGCCGCAGGAACACCGGCGCGCCTGCACAGCCTGACACTGTGCCGCTGGTTCTGGCAGCACCCAAAGGTGGTGCGATCCGCCTCGCCGCTGTTAACCTACGCGCGCAAAAGGCAGGACTGTTCCCGGGGCAGACCCTCGCCGACGCCAGGGTACTGTCCTCTGAGATTTCTGTGTGTGACCACGATCCCGGTGGTGATGCTACCGCGCTGGACACGCTCGCTAGTTGGTGCGGACGTTACACCCCCTGGGCCGCACCCTCCGGATTGGAAAGCGGCGGGGCAGCAGGCCTGTGGCTGGATGTTTCGGGCTGCGCGCATCTGTTTGGAGGCGAAACCCCAATGCTCGATGATCTCACCGGACGGCTCGCCCGGGAGGGCTACACCACACGCGTCGGGCTGTCAGACACAACCGGGGCAGCCTGGGCAGCCGCCCGGTTTGGGGTTCCAGCTAAATCCATGACTATCATCATGCCACCGGGGGAACAGAGACAGGCCCTAGCTGCATTACCAATCGCAGCTCTGCGTCTGCCTTACAAAACCCTTGATGCCCTTGAGCGGCTGGGACTACACAACATTGCCGATCTGGCGGCCCTCCCCCGTGCCGGGCTAGCACGCCGCTTCGGGGAATTGCCTGCACGCCGCCTCGATCAGGCCTTTGGCGAGATCGACGAACCGATTTCACCCCGCGCGCCAGCGCCTGTCTGGCGGCTGCGCACCGCCTTTCCCGAGGCCCTGGGCCATGAGGAGGGTATTTCTGCGGCGGTACGTAACCTCGCTGAAGCCCTGTGCAACCGGCTGGCTCGTGCCGAGCGGGGCGTGCGTCGACTGGAACTTTGCCTTTACCGGGCAGCCGGACGGGTTGACACGATCGAAGCCGGCACTAGCCGAGCGAGCCGTGACCCAGATCACCTGGTGCGCCTACTGGAGGAGCAACTCGATCGCCTACCCGAGCCACCGACCAGCGCCCCAGATGCATTGAGTGCGGCAGCTGAAGGCATGGTGGAGACGATCACGCTGACCGCAACCGGTTCCGAGCCACTGCAGATGACTCAGACCACGCTGTCCGGTAGCCGTGATAACGACCCTGCCGCAATCGAACAGTTGGTCGACCTACTTTCAGGGCGGTTTGGTCCGGACAATGTTCTCCGGTTCGCCGTCCACGAAAGTCATCTGCCCGAGCGAGTGCAGACCAGCATGCCCGCATTGGCAAACACCCCAGAGCAGACCGGAAAACAAGCCCGGAAGCCCGATGTCTGGCAAACGCCCTTACCGCGCCCGCCACGTCTGCTCACCCGCCCCGAACCGGTCGAGGCCGTCGCCCCTGTGCCTGATGATCCGCCGGTGATGTTCCGCTGGCGCGGGGAACTGCACCGGATCACCCGTGCCGAGGGCCCGGAACGGATTGCCCCAGAATGGTGGCGTGCACCTAACTCAGCGGGCACCAGAAATCTGCCTGATGCAGACACCCGTGACTATTATCGGGTTGAAGATGACTATGGCCGCCGGTTCTGGCTCTATCGTGACGGGCTTTATGACCATAGCCGCGACCCCAATGATCCACCCAAATGGTACCTACACGGGGTTTTTGGATAATCGTGAATACATCCGAGCCTACCTATGCTGAATTGCAGGTGACGAGCAATTTCTCCTTTCTGCGGGGTGGCGCTCATCCTCAGGAATTCGCTGCCCGTGCGGGAGAACTTGGATATCCGGCCATTGCGGTGACCGATCGCAACACGCTTGCCGGCGTGGTGCGTGCGCATCTGAGCGCAAAAAATGCGGGTACAAGGGTAATTGTCGGGGCCCGGCTCGATTTTGCCGATGACACTCCTGCATTACTCTGCCTGCCCACTAACCAGCTGGCCTATAGCCGATTGTCGCGGTTGCTCACCCTGGGGAAACGGCGTGCGCGGAAGGCTGAATGTCACCTGAGTAAGGCTGATCTGTTCGCCCCTGATGGCGTCTTCCAGCGTGGCGCGCAGCAGGTTCTCATTGCCATTTCGCCAAATAACCCTGACGAAAGTTTTTCCTTCTTTTTAAATCGGATGCACGGCGAACTTGAATCAGAAACTTATCTCGCAGCCAGCTATCTTTACCGGGGTGATGATGTCCGAAGATTGGCGCTGCTGTCCCACATCGCCGAAGCCACAGGAATTCCTCTCGTCGCCACCAATGACGCCCGTTATCACATCGCCGAACGGCGGGTGCTGGCCGATATTTTGGTCTGCATTCGCGAACACTGCACTATCGACACGGCAGGCCATCGCCTCAACGTCAATGCGGAAAGACACCTCAAACCCGCTGCTGAAATGGTGCGGCTATTTCGCGACTACCCGCAAGCTGTCGCCCGAACCATTGAGATTGCCGAGAAATGCCGGTTTTCTCTTGAAGATCTGCGCTACGAATACCCCGCCGAACCGGTGCCCACAGGCCGTACACCCGACGCCGAGCTGGCACATCTTGCCTGGCGTGGTGCCGCCAACCGCTATCCGAACGGTGTCCCCGAAAAAGTCCGTACCCAAATCGAGCACGAACTCGCGCTGATCGCCGAGCTGCGCTACGCCGCCTACTT
>JAPKDV010000031.1 GCA_028822385.1 Alphaproteobacteria bacterium | reverse complement strand
ATGACCGATCATTACTTCCGCAATACCATCGGCCATCCGCTGGAATCTGCGCTCGCCGTCGGTCATCTGGTGTTTGACGGGTATCTGGAGACCTATCCTGGTCTGAAGATTTGCATCGCGCATGGCGGTGGTTATGTGCCGACCTATGTAGGCCGCTTCGACCATCCGTATCATCTGCGTGATGATTGCCGGGTGCACCTGTCCAAGCCGCCGTCCGAATATGTGAAGAAGCTCTACTTCGACACTGTCGTGTTCACCGAGCACCAGCTGCGTTATCTGATTGAAACCTGGGGTGCAGATAAGATCGTCATGGGTACCGATTATCCGTATGACATGGCGGAAACCGACCCAGTTGGCCATGTGAATTCGGTTAAGGACCTCTCCGAAGATGATAAGGCACGCGTCATGGGTAGCAATGCAGCTGCCTTGCTGGGGATTGAAGTCCCTGCTGCCTAATTTGGCTGCTCAGCTTCCCAGCGTTCTTCAAAATGGGGGTACACCCGGCTCATATATCCGGTGTGGAACTGCCAGAAGGACTCCGGCTCGTATATTGCGGGAATGTCTGCCGAGCGACAGCTCGGCAGACATTCACTGACAGTATCGAGGTTCGGACAGACAAAGAATGGTAATGAGAAGCGGTCTCTTTCGACCGGTGGAATGACTCGGTGTGGGGTTGCGCGCACAACGCCGTTAGACCAGCGGTTTAAAAACTGCCCGAAATTCACGACGATACTGTCGGCCGGGATTTCCGGCCAGATCCATGTCCCGTCTGTGTCCATCACCTGCAGTCCAGCTTCTTCTGTTACCGGCAGGAAGGTGTTGAAGCAGGTGTCCGCATGGGCACCGTGGCCGGTTTCGTCCGCAGCCAAGGCAGGCTTGGGCGGATAATGAATGAGGCGTGTGTAGAAATGCGCGTTTGTAAAATACGGATCGAAGAAGCCGTCCGGAAGTTCCATCGCTCGTGACCAGACCGGCAGCAGGCTTTTAGCGAGCTTACCCATATGTTCAAGATAGTTGAGTGCTGCTCCGGGGAGGCTTGGAGCAGCGGCCGGCCAACGATTTGTTCCATACATGCGCTTCCGTGCTACTACCTGCGGGTGGTCGGTAGGATAATCGACCCCAAAATTATAGGATTCATAAAAGTCGTTCTGGGGCCGCGCGTAATAGTCGGATTCTCGGACCACCGTCATGCGCAGGGGTTGATAGCCTCGCTCGTGGGGATCGATCTCCAGCGCGACCTTGTCTTCCAGAGGTAGATCAAAGAACCCACGCGCCTGATCGAACATCGCCGAAATAATGTCGTCCGGTACCCCGTGATTGACGACGCACATAAACCCGATGCCTTCGGCGACGTCACGCAATTGCTGGGCGAGGCCGTCAATTTTACCAAGGGCCAGCGGCGCTAGGTCGAGCAAGGGCAGGGCACGGTGCGGGGTTTCGCGAACCTGCCGGGTGTAGTCTGGATCGAGCGCTGTCATCCTGATCTCCCTTAGGCGTTTTCCGCATTAGATAAACGCTGATTACCGTACAAGAACTTCCAGGTTTCGAAAACAGGAAGGGTGTTGGGCGCACAAAACCCGGTTAAAGGGCTAGTCAGAACATCCCGGACAGCCGTGCTTATGCTGTCGGGGTCCGTACCTTCGACAAGCACGCCCCATTCCGGGATTTGATTAGGGTCAGGTTCTTGCCCGAAGGCGCGGGTCAATCTTTGGTCCATCTCCAGATCAACCGCGATGGCGCAGGCTCCGGTCAAGCGCGGGCGCCTAGAAAGCTCATCCAGAACGCCGGTGGTAATCCAGGCCTTAACATCAGATACATGCTCGGGGTCTGGATAGAATCGAATTAGCGATAGGTAAGAGCCCATGCCACAACTGCTGTCGGCAACTACCCGGCAGACCATACGGTGCCATTTTAAAAATTGCGGCATGATCCTTTCGGACCATTCAGACGGTGCTGCTAGGACATCGAGATAAGTGGGTGAGCCGATGTCGCTCGACTGGGCGCATTCATAGGTCGACATGTATTTGATGCCTGCATCGACAGCTTGGTATCGACGAGCGCGCCTGAAGCCTGGCAAATTAATTCGTTCGTCGAGATGCTCGCGATTGTACCACTCGTTGAGCTCGTCATCGAGATCGGTGCCCACCTCGGTGAAGGTGATCATCATACCCTTGCCAAAGAGCTTCATCGCATTTCTCTAGTTACCTGGTGATGATCTTCGGCCCCAAAAGTACTGCAACAGTATGGCAGATGGTGGCTGGTGGGTTTCTAATAGGGGAAGTCTGACAGAGAATGTCTGGGATGGACAGGTGGAATAGATCTCTCATGTGGCTGCAGCGACCTCTGCGCCCCGCATACTCTTCTTAAGGCCGAGTTCTCTGGGGGCTGTCCGAGCCCCAATGTACGAAGCACAGTTAGATACGAATAAACTAGTTTAGCTGTTCTTGTTGTAGGTCAGCGCGGAATCGATTGTGTCGGTACCAATCTCGTCTTGGAATTTTTTCCAGACTGGCTTCATGACGTTAATCCATTCTTGGCGTTGTGTCGGGGTCAACTGACGGAGCTTCCCACCGGCTTCGATGACAAGCTGTTTGGCCCGCTCATTGACTGCGGTGGCTTCCTTGTTTCGGACCGCCGTAACCTCGTCCATGATCGCAGTGAGCTGCGCGCGTACATCGCCCGGAAGGCCTGTCCACCATTCACGTGACGTCACCACCAGATAGTCAATGATGCCGTGATTGGTTTCAGTGATGCCGTCCTGCACCTCAAAAAATTTCTTGCCGTAGATGTTCGACCAGGTATTTTCCTGCCCGTCCACAACCTTGGTCTGCAGGCCGCCATAAACTTCGCTGAAGGCCATTTTCTGCGGGTTTGCACCTAGGGCTTCGAACTGTGCGACTAGTACGTCGGATGCCTGCACACGGAACTTCAGGCCCGCAGCATCTTTCGGATCGATCAGTGGTTTGTTGGCTGACATCTGCTTCATTCCATTGTGCCAGAACGCCAGACCGAGAAGACCTTTGCGCTCCATAGACTTCAGAAGCTTTTGTCCGTCCGCTGAGTTCTGATAGCGATCAACTGCGTTGATGTCCTCGAACACGAATGGCAGATCGAAAAGGCGAAATTTCTTGGTAAATGTCTCAAACTTTGACAGCGAGGGTGCGGCCAGTTGAACATCGCCCTGTAGCATGGCTTCGAGCACCTTGTTGTCGTCATAGAGGCTAGAATTAGGGAAGACTTCCATGCAGGCCTTACCCTGCATTTCCGTGTTTACGCGCTTTTCCAGCAGCGAGGCGGCGATTCCTTTTGGATGTTTGTCGGTGTTGGTAACGTGTGCGAATTTGATGACCATTTCACCAGCATCACAGTTTGCGTGTGCTAGAACGCTGGCCAGCGTCAGACTTGTCACGACCGTTACAGCGGCTGCTAGAAGGATGGCTTTCATGGAGGCTCTCCTAGTTGGGCTTTTTATCTCTTTACTGCTCGGTGCCATTTAACATTCAACGTGCTTCCTTGAGCAATAGCGATGCCACTTTCGGAGGAGGGCGGATGAAATTTGGTGTTGGGGTTTCAATTGGCTGGTTTCACACGCCCGCAGACTCTGTTTTTACATTGGGACCGGCGCATCGTTACGCTTGAATTGTAAGGCGAATTGCTCGAGGCAATGTGCGAACAGTAATTGAACATCATCGTGTAGTGCCCACAATGGCTGGATTTTGAGCGTCAGGATATTTAGTCGAAAAACGCGTTTGCGCGGAATTTTGCCTTTGTAGCAGCTTACTTCAGGACTGATTCCGTGTTCACAATTGATAGCAATAATCCGACCGTCTTTCCGTTCAGCCCATTTATGAAGGTTTCTAGCCATAAGCCGTTTGCCGGTTCTGAAAGCGCACCTTTTGATGTGTTCGCTCAGACGGAATTCATCAGGTATTTGTCGCGCAACAGATTATAGCGGCCTATCGTCGGAGAGGAGGCCATCACGTAATGCTCGATTTTCAAGAACCACACGGCGCAGTTCGAGAGCGCGGCGAGAGATTTCGACTAGTCGCTTACTAGCGAAGGGTTTCTCCAGAAAGTCATAGGCCCCGTCCTGAATAGCCTTAACAGCTATGGAGATGTCACCATGGCCGGTGATTAGAATGACTGGCAATTGTGGATCGCGTTCCAGGGTTTCTGCCAGCAGCTCCAAGCCTCCCATTCCTGACATCTTGACGTCGCTGACTATGATGCCGTTGTGGTTGCTGTTGATGTCGCCGAGGGCGAGTTCTGCAGACTCAAAGGCCACCACCGAAATACCCGCTAGTTCTAACGCCTGGGTACAGGCGGTTCGCAGATGGGCCTCGTCATCAATGAGAATAACATCGGCGCTCATTCTGCAACCTTATCTTCACAGTCTGCGCGAGGTAATGTTATCGTGAAGACCGCGCCACCTTCCATTGCGTTGGAAACGGTGATCACACCGCCAAACCTACGGATGATTCCGAAGGTAACTGAGAGCCCGAGGCCCATCCCTTCGCCCAAATCTTTGGTCGAATAGAAAGGATCAAAGACGTTCTCCAGAACTTCCTCGGGAACTCCTGGGCCGGTATCGTGAACAGAAATCTGAACCCCCCCGGAATCTGCTAACCCTCGCACTGACAAAGTTTTCTCGCTGGATTCGTCCATGGCATCGATGGAGTTACTGAACAAATTCACGAAGACCTGTTGAAGGCGTACGTCTCCAGCCATGACTGGTTGGAGATTATCTGAAATATTAAGCCGGACTGTGATGCCAGACTTCACGAGCCGTCCCTCAAGCAGAGAGAGTGCTTCCTGCACAGCATTTTGCACCAGTACCGGGCGGGCGGGAACCTGTTCGTTTCTCGAATAGGTACGTAGATTTTTGATGATCCGTGCCATCCGTTCGGTGAGTTCGGATATACCCTTAAGGTTAGACCGGACCGTGTCCGGGCGCTGCCTGTCGAGAAACACTCCGGCGTTCTCAGCATAGGAACGGATAGCGGCGAGAGGTTGGTTGAGTTCGTGGCTGAGACCTGCTGACATCTGGCCTAGAGCAGCCATCTTTGAAGCTTGAACCAGCTCTGCCTGGGCTGTCTTAAGCTGCGACTCGGCTCGAAGCCGCTCATCAATTTCGTCGCGTAATTTTGTGTTAGTATCGGTTAGGTTCTGGGTGCGCTCTACGACACGTGTTTCGAGCTCGTACCGAGCGGTTTCCTGGATAGCCATGCGTTCGATCATACGCCGACGGCGCTGATAGATATTGGCTGCGACAAGCAGCAGGATAAGCAATGCGGAGATAGCGGTTACAACAGAGACCAGAACCTGGCGATGCACACCATGTGCGTCCGCGAGAATTAGAACACGCCATCCGGAATCAGGCATTTGGTGGTCATCCACGATGAAGTCGGTACGGGTCGTAGTGTTGGTGTCGGTTTCAATGGTCAGTGGTTCTAGACGCGCAAAGCCTTTTTCTGGACCCTCGGTGAAAGGCAGGGGCTCAAAGGATTGGTTTGCGTAGCGTCCCTCGCGAATTAGCTTTTCACGGGTTGGGCGATCGAGTGCAGAAATAGCTCGAAAACGCCATTCTGATCGGCTTGTCAGAAAGACGATACCGTGTTCATCAACAACAAGGATTTCACTGTCAGCCGAAAACCACGGCGGTTCCAGATTGTCCATTTCCACCTGAATTACCACTACGCCGGCGATTGAGGTTTGTCGGCGGATGGGGTGGGCGAAGAAGTAACTGCGTGCTGAAGATTCGGGATCAATGCCGAATTGCCGACCTAATCTGCCCTGCATAGCCTGCAGAAAATAGGGCTGTTTAGAAAAATCGCGGGGCGTGGACGGCTCATCGAGTGTTGCATCACTGGAAGTCACTTTCCGGCCAGTGTCGTCGAGCAGGTAGATGGCTTTCGCACCCGAGAAATTCGCAATGTTCCCCAATTCTTCGGTGAGGATATCGAGGCTTATTTTGTCTGTAGGTGCGGCCAAAACACTGGGAATTGAGTCCAATGCTGACAGCAGTTTAGGCAAATATATGAATTTGGAAAGTTCACCGCGAAGGTTTTCGACCACTAGATTGAGCGTGCTTGCGCTGCGCTCGCGTACAGCCGTTTCAGCCTGATCGCGCGCCCAGTACCCTGTTCCTAGAACGATGACGGCACTGATAACGAAATAGATAGCCAAGACGGGGAGCACAAATCGATTGCGCACTGATCTTGCGCTATGCCGTCTGCGCACGCTTGTCATCTTAAGTCGTTTCCCTGCCGTTGGCTGTCAGTCTTATCTAGTAGTAGCCATACCAATCAAACCCTTTATAGCGCGTCCGGCATGGAGATGCCGAGCTTGTCGGCTTCGCCTTTTAGTCTATCCCATGTGCCTTGTGCCAAGGGGATTCCGGTGGCTGTGCGCTCGGCCAAGATTTTGTCGCCCCGTTCACCGGGGGCATAGATCTCATCCACACCATCGGCGCGTGGCAATCCTTTCAAGCTGGCAGCCAGCTCGTCGATGTCGGATTTATAGGTGTCGAGGTTGGTAAAGGCAGAGATATCAATCGCCGCGCACAAACCGTTCTGCCTATAACCAGTGGGCTTCGCATCGGGACCGATATTGGGTGTGATGAGCGGGTTGCTGGCGAACAGGCTGACTAGGCATTCGATCATCATCGACAACCCCGAACCCTTAGCTCCACCAAGCGGCATCAGGGTTTCGACCGCGTTGGGATCATTGGTTGCCTCGCCATCGCTGGTTAGTCCCCAGCCATCGGGGATTGGCGTGCCCGTGTCGCGCGCGGAAAGAATTTTCCCCATTGAAACGGTGGCGGTGGACATGTCGAGGAGCATTGGCGGGTGTTCACCACCCGGAACGGCGATAGCAAGCGGGTTGGTGGATGCGCCGGGGGCCTTCGCACCGTAGTAGGCCATCAAGGGACGCGAAGCGGTCATTACGATCCCGGCGAAGCCCTCACGGGCGGCTTGCATTGCAAAATATCCGATGGCCCCGCCATGGGTGATGTTTCGCACGATGCACCAGCCCATATGGCATTCCCGGGCGCGCCCCATCGCTTCGTCCATCGCAGCGGACAACGCTATGGGGCCGGGCGCCCAGTCTGAATCTATCACCGCAATGGCACCACTGCGTTTCTCGACCTTTATATCGGGGCGGGCATGAATGTTGCCGTTCTTCATGTAGTCGATGTAGCGGGGGATACGCAGAACGCCATGGGAATCCATGCCGCGCAGATTAGCCCAGACCAGCATATCGGCCCAGACTTCGGCGTGCTCGTCTGAAACATCTGCAGTCCGGAAGATGTCCTTGGCAAAAGCCTTCAGGGACGTACCTGTTACTGTATGGCCGTTCCCGCTCATTATGTGTCCTCGGAGAGGTATGCGCTGTTGCCAGTTGTGGCGTGATCGCGCAGAGGCCATTGGTCCGCTGTCATGGCTGCATGAAAGTCGTCGATGGCACTGTTAAAGGCGTCAGGGTCTTCGAGATTGATGAGGTGGCCTGCCTTTGGAAAGGTCACAAGCCCGGCTCCCGGCATGGTACGTTTTAGGAAGATGTTAGTGTCGATGCAGGGTTCGTCTTCATCCCCAATCATCAATAGGGTCGGTGTTTCGAGCACGCGCAAAGCATCTGCAAAGTCATAGAGCGAGGGGCGCCCGGCCTGCACACGGCGCAATGTAAAGCCGGAGCCCATAGGAGAATGCTCCGTGAAGTGTTCGGCAAACTCCTGCCAGGCGTCCGGGTTTTTCAGCTTTAGCTGCATACGCGTAGCGCTTGCAGCGAAGCCGGGTAGGTCCAGAGAATTTCCCCCGAGTATAGTGTCTGCCAGCGTGCGGGTTTCGTCGAGGAAGTGTTTGCGCGTTTCGGGGAACGAGCCTGATCCACCGCTCGCTGAGACGAGGCTCGTCACCCGGTCGGGATGCGCAAGTGCGAACCGCAACCCAGTGTAGGCACCCATACTGAGCCCCACCACATGGGCCTGGTTTATCTCCAGCGCATCCAACACACCGAGAAGGTCTGCCGTGGCGATGTCCTGCCCGTATCCTTCTTCACTGTCGGGCACGTCCGATGGGCGATAGCCGCGTGCACTGTATGCCACACAGCGAAAGCGGTTCTTGAAATGGTTGACCTGCAGCCGCCAAGATCGATGATCTCCCCCAAACTCGTGGATGAAAACCAGTGCGGGACCGGTGCCTTCCTCTTCAACCCAGAGGCGCACGCCGTTGATGTTATAATGCGTCATTGTTTTTATATCTCTGCGCGAACCAGTGCCGCACCGGCACCCAGGGCCTTGAGTTTTTCTTGCGACACCGTCCGGGGTAGCGGAACCATGCCGCAATTGGTGCAGGGGAAGATGCGTTCGGGGGAGGTGAACTCCATCGCAGCCCGGATCACGCTGGCAACTTTTTCAGGGGCTTCGGCGGTAAGCGTGGTCACGTCGATTACACCGACGAGAACATCTTTCTTGCCGTCGAGCAGCTTGATTACTTCGAGTGGTACGCGGGACCCGGCGAATTCAAGCGAAACCTGATCGATGTCACTTTCGGATAGTGCTGGTAGGATAGCCTCGTATTGATCCCAGACATCACCCAGTGTGGCTTTCCACTGCAAATTCGCTTCGATCCCATAGCCGTAGCAAATATGGACGGCGGTGGTGCAATCGAGGTCCTCGATTGCGCGGTTGAGTGCCTCAACACCCCAGGTAGGGACAGCATCGAGATAGACGTTGAAGGCAGGTTCATCGAACTGAATGTTGTCGATGCCTGCGGCCACAAGCTCTTTGGCCTCCTGGTTGAGGATTTTGGCAAAGGCCATCGCCATTTTAGGGCGGTCGCCGTAGTGCTCGT
Source organism: Alphaproteobacteria bacterium (assembly GCA_028822385.1). Taxonomy (GTDB): domain Bacteria; phylum Pseudomonadota; class Alphaproteobacteria; order UBA6615; family UBA6615; genus JABJAG01. The sequence continues at coordinate 11,286 of JAPKDV010000031.1, read as the reverse complement.
CCGCCAGCGTGTCGACGATGGTCATTGGCCCGGGCATGGTGAATTTTAGCATGTGGTCGGTCTGTGAACGCGCGAATTTCACTTCGTCGGTATGGATGGGTCCGCTGCGTTTGAGTTCGGACACAACGGTAGGACAATCAGCGTCATAGCGGTCATCGCGGATGCCGATGATCGTCTTCTTGTCGAAGTCGATACCTTCGATTTTCTCCAGAATGCCGTGGACAAAATGCTGACGGGATTGTTCGCCATCGGTGACGATATCGATCCCGGCGGCTTCCTGATCTTGGATAGCCAGACGCACCGCGTCATGCTTGGCTTCTTCCAGTTGGGCGGGGTCTTTTGCGGCCCAGGGCGCCCAGAGTTTCTCGGGCTCGGCCAGCCAGGCTGGTTTCGGCAGGCTGCCGGTGATGGTCGTTTTCAGCATGTTGGGCTCCCCGTCCATGAATATTTCATTCTCATAATCAAACGTGATGGTTGGATCGCATGCGCGAATATCGCATCATCACAGGGCGGCGCTTCGACCGCAAGAATCGAGAATTGAAAAAGGGTGTTTCCGATGACCGCAATTGAACTGTTGAATGGCTGGCCCAAGGGTAAGGCGCTCGCTGTCTCCGTGAACGTTATGTGTGAAGCATGGACGGACGACGCGGCACCGGGGATTGGTCCCATGGGAAACCCTCTCAAGGCTGGGTTTCTGGATACCCAAGCCAGATCCTGGGGTGAATACGGCATGACCCATGGTGCGCCGCGTCTGCTCGATATTGTTGGCGACTTGGGCGTGCCTTGCGGCACCTATGCCAGCGGAATAATTGCTGAGAAATGGCCGGAACTCCTGCGTCGGATTGACAGTGATGGACATTTTGTTGGTGCCCATGCCTGGATGCAGAACATTCTGCCGGTCTATCAGGAGCGCGCCGAGGAAGAGGCAGACCTCAAAAAGGGGGTTGCCCTGTTTGAGGATGTGATTGGTAAGGGACCCAAGGGTTTTTCCAGTCCGCGCGGCACCTTTAGCGTAAATACGCCCGAGTTGCTGGTTGAGAACGGTTTCACCTGGCACATCGACTATTTCAACGCCGATCTGCCTTATTGTCTCGATACTCCAGCCGGGCCGCTCGCTGCTGTTCCGTTCACCATGGAGACCAATGATCTGCCGATCTACATGCGCTACGGCAACCAGCCTCAGGCTTATTCAGACACCCTCAAGCGGATCGTCGATAAATACGACACGATCGGCCGTCCGCCAGCGGTTCTTGATATCACTGCGCATGCCCATGTCTTTGGCCGTCCCTATGGCGCCATCGAATTCAAGGCGGCGATTGAATCCGTGATGAATGTCGACTGGGTCTGGATGACCACCCATCAGGAACTTGCCACTTTGGTCCATCCGGGGTGAGTCCGATGAAATTTTTTCTTGCTCTTGCCGCTCTGTCGTTATTCGGCTGGTCGCACGATGTGCTGGCACGGACCGAGTTTACGGTTGAAGAATCGGCCATTGAATGTATCCGGGTTATCGGCCCGGTACCGGAGTTGCGAGAGATGTCTCGTCGGGTCGAAAAAATGGATCCCGGGCGTATGGTTGGGTTTGTGGTGAAGCTGAGTACGAAGGCTAATAGGCGCGCGCTGGAGGCCTTCGCTGATGTCACTGACAGTCCGCACGAAGGGTTTCAGCAAAGCCGCAACGGAGTCATACGTCTCGATTTGTCTTCGGCGGGAGGCGAGTTCCGTGACGCATCTGGTGCGAAAACCCCGACCCTACCGCGCGACCGCTTTGTATTGTTCATTATGTCGGAAACTGTTGCGGCGCATATCGCGACCCAGCGCTCCAAATGTGGTTCGCGGATGCGCTTCGATAAAGCGCCCTTCGAACAGCTGTTGCGGGGGAACCGCGAAACTCTGAGGGGCATGCTCGATCAGGAGCGGCGCTAGATACACCGGCCGCCGTCAATATTCATGTAAACGCCGGTGATTAATGAATCCTCTTTGGACGCGGGCGAACGGCGATGTTAACGATGACGGACCCTACGTAATTGACGTGCGCCCGGTGCGTATAATTAGCGAAAATGTTAACAGCAAATGCAGGGATAACGGAACCAACATCGAAAATGACTGAAAAAGCAAAAATTCTCGTCACACGGCGCTTGCTGCAGGCAAACGAAGTTCGATTGAACGCGGAGTACGACGTGACCATCAATGAAGATGATCACGTGATGTCTGCTGACGAAGTGATCGAAGCCGCAGAGGGTATGGACGCATTGTTGATTTGCGTGACCGAACCTTTGAATGCAGACGCCATCGCACGGTTGCCGGACAGTGTGCAGGCAATCATGACTCTTTCGATGGGGCTTGAGCATATTGATTTGGAAGCCGCTAAGGCGCGCGGTATCGCGGTTCTGAGCACGCCGGACGCGGTGACCGACCCGACAGTCGAGGTCGCCGTGTTGTTGATGCTTGGGGCGGCACGCCGTGCGACCGAAGGGGCGGCCATGATGCGCGCACGCGAATGGAACACTTGGACCCCGCGCATGCTGGTGGGAACCGATGTCACCTATGGGACACTCGGGATATTCGGCATGGGCCGCATTGGCCGGACTTTGGCTAAGCGCGCGCGTGGCTTTGACATGACCATTCGCTATCACAATCGTAATCGTTTGAGCTTCGAGGAGGAAGCGGGAGCGAGCTACTACACGAGCGTCGAGAGATTGCTGGAAGCCAGTCCATTCTTTGCGATAACCGCGCCGTCCACGCGGGAAACCAAAGGTTTTCTAAATGCGGACCGTATTGCACATCTCCCGGACGGCGCGATTGTGGTGAATGTCGGGCGGGGCGAACTGGTTGATGATGACGCGCTGATCGATGCTCTGAAGTCTGGCAAGGTCGCGGCTGCTGGACTGGATGTGTTCAACGCCGAGCCCTCCAATGTGCGGCAGGAATATCTCGATCTTCCTAATGTTTTTCTGACGCCACATATAGGCAGCGCGGCAACTAATGCCCGGGTGGCGATGGGAGATATGCTGCTCGACGGATTTGAGCTTTTGCGGGCCGGTGAACCGGTGCCAAACCGGGTCGTGTGAACGAGATGTCGCGGGGGGAGAGGCTCTCGTCTTTGTTTGTATCTCTGCCCGTGACGGCTCAGGGTGCGCTGTGGATGCTTGGGGCATCGCTGTTCTTTGGAACCCATGGACCCATCGTTCGATATGCGGTTGCCGTGGGTGGTGAGCCGCTGGTGATCGGGTTCTTCCGCTCGCTTATGTTCCTGCTGTTGATGCTTCCCTGGATTGTCAAGAACCGCAATACGGCCCTTCGCACGCGGAGACTCGGCGCACAGATCATGCGAAGTGTCTATTCGATGGCGGCTCTCATTCTACTGGTGCTGGCGCAGGCGAATTTACCATTGGCCGAAGTCTCGGCGCTAACTTTCGCGGCACCGCTCTTTGGCGTGATTGGGGCGTCGTTGCTGCTTCGTGAGGACGTACGTCCGGCACGGTGGATTGCAACGATTGTCGGGTTTATGGGTGTCTGGGTGGTGTTACGACCTGGGCTATCGAGTGTTGACCCTCTGTTTGCTTTGCCGCTCGGTGCTGCGGTGTTCGTCGCGGCCTCAAATCTGATGATCCGGTCGCTTTCGCGGGATGATTCCCCGACAACGACAATCGCATGGCTGGCGATGGCGTCGGTACCGCTTACCCTTATTCCCGCACTGTTCGCCTGGGCGTGGCCTGGTCCGGAGGCGTTGGCCTGGATGTGCCTGCTTGGGGTTGCCGGCCTAGGTGCGCATATTTGCCTGACCCGTGCGTTCACGGTTGCGGAAGCTTCGGCCGTCCTGTCCTATGATTATTCGCGGCTGATAGTAACCGCCACCCTAGCCTTCATCTTGTTCGGTGAAGTTCCGACAATTTGGACTTGGTTGGGTGGCGGGATCATCGTCGCAGCGGTTGTCTATATGGCTCGGCATGGCAGCAAAAAACTGACCTAGGCGGTTTACTGGCTACTCTGCGGTTAACTGAAACCCGCTGCTTTGTCGACGCATCCGCTTGGTGATTACCGCGGCAGCCCCGTCGAGGATCGCGTCGGAATCTATGCCATGTATGTGGTAGAGATCCTGCAGATCACCTGACTGTCCGAAGTCCTCGACGCCGAGGGCTACAATATTGTGATTGGCGACGCTGCCGAGCCAGCTCAGCGTCATGGGGTGCCCGTCGATGACAGTGACCAAACTGGCATCCGGTGCGATCCGCGATAGCAGATTCTCGATATGGGCTGGCGCAACATCGGGCCCATAAGCATAGGTACGGGTTGTGGATTGCCAGTCGGCGTAAAGTCGATCCGCAGAGGTGATTGCCAGTAATCCGGCACCGGGGATGTCTTCGAGGATTGCGTCATAGGCTGCGATCGCTTCGGGGGCGATCACGCCGGTATATGCAATGGCGAGCTCTGCGCCGGGTTTGGGTTCACGCAGCCAATAAGCCCCGGCGATCACGTCGTCTGCAATATTCTTGAATTCCCGTTGCGGCTGATCTATCGCCCGCGTTGAAAGTCGCAGATAGACTGCCCCACCATCATCGTTCTGCATGTGCTCGAAACCCCAGCCCATGATATGAGCCAATTCGTCTGCATAGGCAGGTTCAAAAGAAGTCAGCCCTGGTTGCGACAGACCGATCAACGGTGAATTGATCGACTGATGGGCACCGCCTTCTGGTGCCAGAGTGATTCCTGAGGGGGTTGCTGCCAGCATGAAGCGCGCGTCTTGGTAACAGGCATAGTTTAGGGCATCGAGGCCGCGCGCGATAAACGGATCGTAGAGCGCTCCGACCGGCAGCAGGCGGGCGCCAAAGAGCTTGTCCGACAGTCCCATGGCGGCGAGTAGGAGGAACAGGTTGTTCTCCGCAATGCCCAGTTCAATATGCTGTCCCAATGGGCTCATAGACCACTTGAAGGCAGATGGCACCTTCTCTTCGCGGAACACATCGGCCAGATTTTCGTGATGGAACAGCCCGCGCTGGTTTACCCAGCCAGCCATATTGGTGGTGATTGTCACATCAGGTGTGGTGGTGACGATATGCCGGGACATTTCGCTGTCACCACGCCCGAGATCATTAAGAATATGTCCAAATGCCTCCTGGGATGACATCCGTTCACCTTTTGGTGATGGCAGAGTTTCGATCGGAATGCGCGGAACCTGATCTGGATCCGAGCGCTGGGCGAATGGGACGTCTCTCAGGAAGGCCTGTAGCGCGTCTTCCTTCACGCCAATACCTTCGGAAAAATCCCACTCATGGCCATCACGGATGGCATGGCTCTTTTTAAATTTAGTCATCTGCTCCGGGTTCATCAGGCCTGAGTGATTGTCCTTGTGGCCAGCCAGTGGCGTGTTGAAGCCTTTAATGGTGTAGGCGATGAAACAATGCGGCGTATCGTCGTCTCCCGCGCTGGCGAAAGCTTCCAGAGTGGCGGCCATATCATGGCCGCCCAGATTGGTCATGAGCTTTTGTAAGGCGTCATCGTCATGGGTATCGAGTAGTGTCTGAATACCCTTCACATCGCCAAGATCATTCTCCAGATGGCTGCGCCATGCTACTCCGCCCTGAAATGTGAGGGCGGCGTAAAGCTGGTTCGAACAATTGTCGATCCAGCTCTGTAGCTTCTTGCCACCCGGCTTTACGAAGGCGGCTTCCAACAGTTTGCCGTATTTGATCTCCACGACTTTCCAGCCGACCGAGCTGAAGAAATCAGCGATGCGCTGAAACAGGTAGTCATGCACCACGCCGTCGAGGCTCTGCCGATTATAGTCGATCACCCACCACAGATTGCGCACGTCATGCTTCCAGCCTTCGAGCAAGGCCTCGAAGACATTGCCTTCATCGAGCTCTGCGTCTCCCATCAGAGCGACCAGGCGGTCACTGGGGCGTGCATCCCCAAGTTCATGTAGCCGCACATAATCGCGCACCATTGATCCGAACAGGGTGGCAGCAACGCCGAGACCCACAGACCCGGTCGAGAAATCGACGTCGTCGGTGTCCTTGGTGCGCGAGGGGTAGGACTGGGCACCGCCCAGCGCGCGGAAGTTCTCGAGCTTGTCGCGGGTCTGACGCCCGAGTAGATACTGGATCGCGTGATAGACGGGGGATGCATGCGGTTTCACCGCAACCCGATCTTCTGGGCGCAAGGTGTGCATGTACAACGCCGTCAGCAGGGTGGCCGAGGATGCGCAGGATGCCTGGTGGCCCCCGACCTTCAATCCATCACGGCTTTCGCGGATGTGGTTTGCATTGTGGATTGTCCAGGACGACAGCCAGAGGATTTTCTGTTCAAGAGCCTCGAGCATCGAGATGTCGACATTAGAGAGAATGGTCTTGGGGAATGCGTTCTTGGCCATCGTTTCAATCCGGTTTGTTTGATGGATTGAGGCTAACATCGGCACTGAAAAGATGAATTGCGAAGGTGCCAAAAAAACCCGATAATTACGCAATAAACACCAATAATTATCCAATATATAGGACAATAATGCTAATATTAGAACTTGATGCGATTGACCGTAGTATTCTCAAAACGCTCCAGGCGGATGCGCGTATCTCGAATGTGGAGCTGGCAGAGAAGATCAATCTGTCGCCGTCACCATGTCTGCGCCGTGTGCGCAGGCTCGAATCCGAAGGTGCGATCCGTTCCTACGTGACCTTGCTGGACCCGGCGGAGGTCGGCCTGCCAGTGAGTGTGTTCGTTCAGGTGTCACTTGAACGTCAGGTCGATAACGCGCTTGAAAATTTCGAGCGTGAAATCGTCGCCCGACCCGAGGTGATGGAATGCTATCTTATGACCGGGGACAGCGACTATCTGCTCCGCGTCGTGGCACCGGATCTGGAGGCATACCAGCGGTTTTTGCTCGAACACCTGACGCGTATCTCAGGTGTGGCCAGCATCAAGTCGAGTATTGCGCTCAAGCAGGTGAGTTACCGCACTGCGTTGCCGCTGGCGCATCTGGGGTTGGTGTCCTAGAGCTCCGTTGCAAAGCGAGACATGATGACGATGATCAGGACCTGCATGCTTCCCTGGAAGGCCACGACGCGCACGTAGCGGCGCATCAGATGGCCAATCTGTTCACCATTGGGATCGGATTTTCGCATCTCCAGATACACCATGACGTTTGTCGGCTGGAGAACCGCGACGCCCTGAATGCTAAGTATCGTGGTGTCCATTCCCGCAGAGCAGTTGCGTAATCACCACTCTCGGCAGCGGTTAGACCCTTTTGGAAATCAGCAGAAAACGCAGGGTTTGCCACCAAGAGGGTTAGGAGCAGGACAGGAAGGCTGAGGAACTGTTTCATACCGAAAGTCTGTCAGAGAATTTAATATCTGACCAGCCTACGTAACGCTTTGAGCGTGTAGACATCGGATACTGAGATAGCTAAATATCTATACCACCACACAGATATAAATGCGTGCCAGCTGGCTTATTCAGTCAGGTTTTGGGCGTATCTATCACTGGCCGTTAGCAGCCTTTGTATTTCTTACGGACACATTCACGGGCGATTTTCTGCGCGTCTTCTATTCTGGCGGGGAGTATCCTTCCCGCAACGATGTCTCTGTATTCGCTCGCAGTCTTGCTCCCAGCTGACGCGGCAATACTCCACCACACATGGGCATAGACATTGTCCTGTATGACCCCTTGTCCGTTATGGTACATCAAACCCAGATTGATCTGGGCAGAGACATGTCGTTGTTCGGCAGCAAGTCTGTACCACTTCACAGCAGTCTTGTAATCTTGTGGAGTACCTTTTCCTTTTTGGTACATCATACCGAGATTGTACTGGGCAGCGCGTCCTCCCTGTTTCGCAAGGGATGTATATTCACGCAGAGCAGTTGCGTAGTCCCCACTCTCGTATGCGGTCCATCCCTTTTGTAAATCAGCAGAAAACGCAGGGCTTGCCACCAGAAGGGTGAAGAGCAGGACAGGAAGGATGAGCAGTCGTTTCATAGTGAAAGTCTGTCAGACAATCGAATACCTGACCAGTCTAGATAACGCTTCCAGTTGAGGCGGATATGAGAATTTTGGATATCATCCAGATAAAAAACGGCGACAGAGTAACCTCCGCCGCCGCAAGAATAAAAACAAGCTTTGTTACAACGAGCGTTCGCTACTTGGCGGCCACATTGTGGTGGCGATGTTCGTAGTCGAGCACCTTCTGCTTTGCCTCGTCGTTGCTGAGCACCCAACCGAGGCAACGGGCGACATTCTCCAACGCGAAATCGTGTAGATCGAGGCCGTACATCGACGACACGCAATCGGACATCATAATCACCTTGTAGCCGTGATTGAAGGCGTCGAAGGCCGCGTTCTGGCAGCAGGTGTTGGTGTTGATCCCCATGATCATCAGCGTGTCGATGCCTTCGCGCTTGAGCGACCATTCGAGTTCGGTGCCGATAAAGCAGGACAGGGTCTTTTTACTGGTCAGCAGATAATCATCGGGCTGGCGGTCGAGTTCGGGCATCAATTCGGTCTGGATCGAGCCCTCGATATTGTGCAAGAGCTCCTGCTTCTGGGCATCGGTCGGCACGGTGTTTTCCGAAAATGTCACACCGCCGACGGCGTGGCGCGGGTTCAACGAGGCCGCCATCTCATGCTCGCGCATGGTCAGCACCACATGATAGACCTTCATTCCATGTTCGCGCGCAAAGCCGAGAAAATCGCCGGCCCCGCCGAGTACCCGTGTCGCCTCGTCGGGTAGCGCCGGCATGGTCGCGTTGGTCATATCCAAATGGCCGCGGTGCATGTCGACCGTCAAAACTGCGGTCTTCGCCGGATCGAACTCCAGCGCTTCTTTCATTGTCGCGAGACCTGCCGAGTGGTCTTCAACATGAACGTCCCGCTTCATCCCTAACTGGCTCATGGCTTCCCTCATCGTTGATTGATGTTCTCATGCATTGCGAGAGACACGCTCCTCCGCACCCATTCAGCAAAACTTAACTTTAAACTGATGTTCCCTAGATAATATCCGAATTCGTGGACCGACGGTACAATTTTCACGATCCGAGGAAGGTGTAGCAGCAATATCACTCATGAGATAACGGTAGTCCGCCGCCCCAAAATTGTGCAAGTCGGTCATGAATCGTAGTGTTGTTACCATCAGATGAACGGGGAGGGATTGATGGACGATGAAATTGGCGCGTTTGTGCCCCATGGAAGGTTCGAGATAGCGGGTGCAGGCGACGGCATTCTGGCCGGTACAACATTTGCCGCCAAGGACATCATTGATGTTGCCAGCCATGTGACCGGCTGCGGGAATCCAGACTGGCTTCGCACCCATGAGTCGGCTTTGATTACAGCGCCGACGATCCAGCGTTGCCTAGACGAGGGTGCAGATTTTCGCGGAAAAACCGTCACGGAAGAGTTGGCAACGGGTCTAACCGGCGAGAATATCCATTACGGTACGCCGCTGAATCGCAACGCGCCGGGGCGGGTATCTGGGGGGTCATCCTCAGGTTCTGCCGCAGCAGTGGCGGCTGGGTTGGTCGATTTTGCCCTTGGTTCTGATACCGGTGGTTCGGTGCGCTCCCCGGCCAGTTTTTGTGGTGTCTATGGTATCCGTCCCAGCCATGGACGTATTCCCATGGCGGGAGTGATGCCGCTTGCTGCCAGCCTTGATGTGGTTGGATGGTTTGCACGCAATCCGGATTTGTTGGAGAAAGTGGGGAGCGTTCTTCTGGATGGAAATTCGGGACATCAGACCTGCGGACGACTCTTGATTGCCTCGGATGCGTTTGAGCATCTGGATTCTAGAACATCAGAAGCCTTGATGGAGGCCGTTGCCAAAGTTGAGAAATTGTTGGGACCGGGGACGTCGATTCCCGTCGCGGGAGAAGGCGCACCGAGCAAAGACTTGTGTTCTTGGGCACTGATTGCACGTGCGCTATGGGGTGCAGAATCTTGGGCGGAGCATTGCGCGTGGATTGAGGCGGTTCAGCCGAAATTTGGCACGGGCGTTGCGGCGCGTTTTGAGGCACGTGCGGAGGTGAGTGCGGAAGAAGGCGAGAGGGCTGCTGTGGAGCGCGAGGCAATTTCGGATTACCTCAATGTATTGCTGGATGAAGGTGCCGTTCTGGCTTTACCGTCTGGACCAGGCATTGCGCCGCTGATCGGTGGTAGTGACGTGGATATCGATCCCTTCCGAGCTGCCAATGAACCATTAGGCGCGATCGCGGGACTGGGACGGTTGCCGCAGATTGTATTGCCGATGGCAGAAGTTGATGGCTTCCCACTCGGGTTGGGCTTGGCCGCGCGGAATGGGAATGATGAAATGTTACTGGGACTTGCGCGATCCCTGCGTGATGCTGGCCTAGTAACCGATATGGAGATACCGCAATGAATGACATGTATCGATCCTTTGTGTCCGGGTTTTGTAGCCACGACAACATTGAGGTGTCCGGGTCGGGGGTTGGACCGCTCGTGGGTCTTAACTTTGCGGTGAAGGACATCATCGATGTAGCGGGTCAGACGACAGGTGCCGGAAACCCCGACTGGTACCACGATCATCAGCCAGCCAAGAAAAATGCGCGCGTGGTTCAGCAGCTGCTCGACGCGGGTGCAAATATGGTGGGCAAGACCATCACCGAGGAATTTGCCTACGGATTGATTGGTGAGAATTATCACTATGGGACGCCCATAAATCCGCGTGTAGCGGGTGGAGTGCCTGGTGGTTCATCGTCCGGGTCTGCTTCGGTGGTAGCGAGCGGGCAGGCGGATTTCGCGCTTGGGACCGATACCGGTGGTTCGGTTAGGGTCCCGGCGAGTTTCTGTGGTCTTTATGGGATACGCCCTAGCCATGGACGCGTGTCGTTGACCGGTATCATGCCGCTGGCACCAAGTCTTGACACTTGTGGCTGGTTTGCCCGCGATGCCAATCTGCTTCGAACAATCGGAACCGTGCTGCTGGAAGAATCTCTGGCCCTGGCACCCCAGCGTGTGCTTCTCGCCGAAGATGCGTTTGATCTCGCTGATGCAGAAGTGCGGCAGGCTCTCGAATCTGCAATTACCCGTGTGCAGGAACGTTATGGCGAAATTCAGGTTGTGCGACCTAGTGAAATGCCCGGCCTCCAAGGATATGACGCCTGGCAATCGGCTATCCAGGTCACTCGTGGGTCGGAAGCTGCAGCATCTCACTTGGCCTGGATGCGTTCGGTGGACGCGAAGATGGGACCTGGGTTTCGCGATCGATTTGAGGCGGGAGAAAAGTACACGCATGCCGAAATTGCGGATGCCATGTCAAAGCGCTCGATGGTGGAAGGCTATATGGCC
>JAPKDV010000030.1 GCA_028822385.1 Alphaproteobacteria bacterium | reverse complement strand
GAGGGCGTGGAGCTGCAGTGCAACTTCCACATGCTGCCGGGCAAACCCAAGGCACCGACGGTGATCTATATCCCGGGCTGCGACATGACCAAGGAGGTCTATCCCGACCCGCGGGTAAACCCGGCGCATCTGCGCGGTATGCATATGCTCTGCATGGATGGCCCTGGCCAGGGCACCGGAAACCTACGTGACATCAAGCTAACGCCAGATAATTACGAACGCGCGATCATCGCTGTTATCGATTGGCTGGAAACCCGTGATGAGGTCGATCCCGAGGGGATCACGATCTATGCGCTGTCCATGGGCTCGTTCTGGGGTTTGCAGGCCGCCGCAACTGGTGATCCGCGGATCAAGGCCGTGGTCGGGCCGTGGGCGTCTTACACGGACAAGTATTTCATCCTCGACACCTTCTCGCCGCGCTACAAGCAGCTTTTCGGCTATCTGATGGGTGCGGAAAGCGAGGAACAGCTTGATGGCTGGGTCGAACAGATGACCGTTGAGGGACGCGAGGGGGATATCAAATGCCCGGTCTTGCTGACCGTGGGCGAGTATGATTCCCGCAGTCCGAACGAGTTGATCTACAACTTCTACGACAAGATCAACGCGCCTAAGGAAATTTGGGTTTATGAGGACACCTTTCATCAGGGCCGTCTGTTTGGCGGAGATTCCTCTCGTTACGACTGTCACATGATGTGCATGGACTGGCTGGTCGATGCGCTCGCCGGGAAATACAGCGAAGGCTATGACCGCAAGATGTTCCTGCGCTCTGGCGGTGGCGGACCCAACGGCGCGCAAGGTGAAGGTCAGGATTCCCTGCATTGGTGGGAAAGCTGAGCAACCCCCTATGAAGGCGGTTTCCTACGCGCACCACGGCTTGGCCAACGAGGCTCTAAAGTTTGGCGATCTGCCAGACCCTGTCGCCGGGCCCGGCGAGGTTCTGATCCGTGTTCACACGTCAGGGGTTAATCCATCGGATGTGAAAGCGCGGGCTGGCTTCCTCTGGCCTATGACAGCGCCGCGAACTATTCCGCACAGTGATGGTGCGGGCGTGATCGAGGCTGTCGGTGAGGGTGTTGATGCCTCACGCGTGGGACAGCGGGTCTGGACCTATAACGCTAATAGAACCCTGGACGGTCTGGGGCAGGGGGCAGTTGGTACCGGAGCTGAACTGGTTGTACTGCGCGAAGCACGGGCAGTTCCGTTGCCTGCAGGGGTTGGCTTTGTTGAAGCCGCAGCACTTGGCGTACCGGCCATGACGGCCCATGCAGCCCTGCTGACCGATGGCCCCGTTGCAGGGATGTCGGTGCTGGTCACGGGAGGTGCTGGGGCTGTGGGATCGCTCGCCGTTCAGACCGCGCGTTGGGCCGGGGCGAAGCGCGTCGTTGCGACGGTGAGCACGGACGAAAAGGCCGAGATGGCCCGCGCGGACGGCGCGGATGCCACAGTGAATTACCGGGAAACCGGATTTGGTAAGGATTTGCGTGATGCGCTGATTGCGGCGAATGACGGGTACAAGTTTGACCGACTGGTAGATGTCGACTTTGCCAGTCACGTCAATTTGGCGCCCCAGTTGCTGCACCACGGGGGTGTGATCGGGACCTATGCCTCTATGTCCGAGCATCGCCCGGTGGTCGATTTCTACCCGCTGATGATGAACAACATCACCATCCGCATGGTCGAGATCTATGCTCAGACGTCGGAACGTTTTGTGGATATCTGCGCTAGCGTGAATGCTGCATTGACCGATGGCGCCCTGATACCAAGGATCGATGGCACCTTTGCACTCAAAGATACGGTCGCCGCTCATGAACGGGTTGAGTCCGGTCAGCAGATGGGCAACGTAATCATCGAGATTTAGGCAAACGCGCGCTCACAAATCGCGCGGGCGCGCTTGTCGGCCTTGCGGATGTCGATGGCGAGACCTTCGCGGAAGGCCAGCAGGGCCGGGTTCTGTCGCGCTTCATGGGTGACATATCCGAAGGGGCGATAGGGCCCGGGCAGGCGGAACGGCAGCACGGCATAGGCACCGGATTCCACCAGACTTCCCGCGATCAGATCAGGGAGCACCGTCAACATGTCCGAGTGCTCCATGACTGCGTGCATGGCGCCCGCTGAATTGCTCTCAAAAGCCGGCAGGTCGATATAGTCGACCCCGACCGCGGTGAGGGCCAGTCTGGTATCGCGATTGAGCAGACTGCCGCGGGCATGAGTTATCCAGCGCGCCCGGGACAGCATATCTGGTGTGATTGGGCCTTCTGTCAGCAGCGGATGGCCCGCGCGGCAGACAATCACGTTTTCACCTTGTGTCAGACGCTCTACGATCAGTTCGGGAATGCCCTCGATCACATCCACGGGGGACATGATCAGGTCGAGCTCGCCCTCGACCAGACGGTTCAGCAGTGAGGGCGCGTAGTCGTTCTGCAGGTTGATGCGAATTTCGGGGTGACGCTCGAGCCAGGCGGCAATGAAGCCCGATGCGACACGTTGGCTGTGAAATGGCGGTGCGCCGATCCGCAGCTCACCTTGTTCGCCTGCCGCGACCCTGGTGGCGAGTTGGGATATCTGTTCCGTTGATGCGCGGATAGAGCGGCCGTGGTTCGCAAGTTCGGATCCAAGCGCGGTCGGGGTGACGGGACTGCGCCGTGAGGTGAAGAGCGGCGCACCTAGCTGGGTTTCAAGCGCACTGGCCATTCGACTGAGCGCAGGCTGGCTGGTGTTCAGATGCTCGGCTGCTGCCGTGAACGAACCACGGTCGAAGATCTCAGTCAGCTGGATTAGATGTTTGGGATCAATGTTCATATCTGAAGACTCATATCAAAAAGATATGTTGATATGAGTTATTATGATTTTTCAATCTTTTATCGCTGGGTTACGCTTCCTCCAACACAAAAAGTCGGAAAACCGGCTCGATCATAACCAAGGGAGGTAACGATGCGTCTTTTCTCACGTCTGACACTCGCGTCCGCGATCCTAGCAGCGCTTATGGCGATGCCGGGTATTGCCCATGCGAAAGAACGAATTCTGACCAACTGCTTCTGGCCGCCACAGCACTACATGTGCACCCAGGTCCTGCCGACATGGGGCAAATGGGTTGAGGAGGCGACCGAGGGTCGTGTCACGATCCAGATTCCGCCGAAGTCTCTGGCGTCACCGCCCGAGCAGTGGGGTTCGGTCGAGAAGGGCATCGCGGATGCTGCCGTTCAGTTCAACGGCTTTGTCGCCAACCGCGTCGCCGGCCCGCTGGTCGCCATGCAGCCCTTCGTGGCCAGTGCAGATGCACCAGCGATGTCACAGGCGCTCTGGGAAACTTATGAGAAGTTTTTCCCGAACGAGTACAAGGGCGTTCACCCGCTTTCTATGTGGGTGATCACTCCGGCTGAGGTCTATAGCCAGAATGACACGCCGATCAATTCGATCGCCGATCTCAAGTCCCGTAAGATCTGGGCGCTGCCCGGCACCGTTGCCAATCTGATGAAGAAAATCGGCGTGGGTGTTGTTGCAGGTCCGGCCGTGCAGGCCAATGAAGTGATCTCGCGCGGCGTGGTCGATGGACATATCGGGTTGAGCCCGGTCTCCATCGCGGCATTCCAGCTTGGGCCATACACCAAGTCGATGACCCGCTTCAAAACCCGGATCTATTCGACTAGCTTCTCCTTCGTGATCAACGAGAAGAAGTGGGCCGAGATTTCACCGGAAGACCAGGCGGCAATCACTGCGGTCAGCGGTGCCAAGTTCGGTCGCATGGCGGCACAGTTCTGGGTCGACGGTGATGCAAAAGCACTCAAGCGCTTCCAGGATGAATGGAAAATCCCGGTGATCGACGCTGATCCGGCATTCGAGAACGCCCTGAAGACGGAATCGAAGTTCCTGACTGCAGGCTGGATCAAGAAAGCCAGTGCCAAGGGGATAGACGCACAGGGGGCGTATGACTTTTACGTCGGACGTGTGAAAGAGCTCTCGAAGCCTTAGTCGCGAAGACTTAGGTTACTGAACGTCACGTCATCCTGAACCGGGGAGGATACGCCATGCAGTCCGTCGCACGCGCCGTGCTGCCGCGTATCCTCTCGGTTCTTGAAAACATTTCGGCCCTCCTGCTGTTCCTGATGATGGCGTTGACCTTTGTCGACGTGATCGGGCGCTATTTTTTCACCGCACCGATCTTCGGGGCGGCGGAGATGATTCAGTTTCTTCTTGCCATGACGATCTTTGGCGGGCTCAGCTTGGTGAACGCACGCGACAGCCACATCACAGTGGAACTGCTCGAGCCCTGGCTGCAGAAACGTATTCCGCGTCTGCAGCCGATCATAGTGCAGACTTTCTCCGTCGTCGTGATGACCATCATCGCGTGGCAACTCACCGTCTTCGCGATTGAGGCCAATCACCTCGGCAGCATGACTGTGGTGCTGGAGTGGCCGCTTGTGATCGTCGTAGGGACTGTCGCCGGACTTTCGATTGTAAGTCTGATCGCACAAATTTTGGGATTGATCCTGTCCGGCGATCCCGACTTTGGCGCCTATCACGGTGATCCGACATGAGCACCGCGCTGATCGGATTTGGAGCGCTCCTCCTACTGTGTTTCTTCGGGTTCCGTGTCGGCTTTGCGACGTTGCTCGTGGGCCTGATCGGGTTTGCTCTGCAGCGCGGCTGGTCGCCGGCCCTGTCGATGACGGGCCAGCAGATCATGGACGACGCGATGTCCTACAATCTGAGCGTCATCCCGCTGTTCATCCTGATGGGGGTGTTCATCTATCGTGCGGATATCTCCCGCGATCTTTATATCGCAGCCTATTCGGGCCTCGGTCGGTTCCGGGGCGGGCTCGCGCTTTCGACTGTGGTCGCTTGCGCCGGATTCTCGGCTGTTTCGGGGTCGTCTGTGGCGACTGCCGCGACCATGACCCGTGTCGCCATGCCGCCGATGCGGAAATACAATTATCACGACAGTCTGTCCGCGGGCACGATTGCGGCTGGCGGAACCCTGGGCATCATGATCCCACCCTCTGTGCCACTGGTGATTTACGGGATCGTTGCTGAACAGGATATCGGCAAGTTATTCATCGCCGGGGTGTTGCCGGGTATTTTGCTTGTCGCGCTTTTCCTAGGTGCGGTGGCGGTGGTTGTCCGCCTCGACCCCAAGGCTGGCCCTGCCGGTGAGCCCCTCGACAAGGACGAAGCCCGTCGCGCCCGCCGCGCAGTTTGGCCGGTGCTGGCGCTTTTCCTGCTGGTGCTTGGCGGAATTTACGGGAAGTTTTTCACGCCAACCGAGGCCTCTGGTATCGGCGCAGTCGGGGCTGCGGTGATCGCGTTCATGCGCGGACATCTTCGCACAATTGCAGAATGGCGGGCCTCCTTGGTTGAGGCCACCTGCACCACAGCAACCTTGTTTATAGTGATCTTCGGGGCACTGGTGTTTGCCCAGTTCATCAATCTGTCCGGTCTGCCCTATGACTTGGTCGACATCGTTGATGATTTCGAATTCTCGGCCACGCAGCTAGTGATCTTTGTCGCCGTGATCGCGATTTTTATGGGCATGATCTTCGAATCCATTGGCATTCTTTTGCTGCTGGTGCCGGTCTTCCTGCCGTCATTGTTTGCTGCCGGGGTCGACATGATCTGGTTCGGGATCATCGTCGTTCTGGTGACAGAACTCGGCCTGATCACCCCACCGATCGGGATGAATGTTTTCGTGGTGCGCTCCGTGATGCCGGATATCAAACTTGGGCACATATTTCGCGGTGTGGTGGCGTTTATTGTTGCCGATGTGATCGCGCTCGTTCTTGTGTTTTTAGTCCCCGCTATTGCGGTTTTCCTGCCGACATTGATGCAATGACCGGCTGCCCGTTCGTTGGAGAGTTTCATGGGTAAATTGAGTAACGTTCTCTGGATTATGGCCGATCAGCTTCGCTGGGATTATCTGTCCTGCTACGGCCATCCCCATATGGACACGCCGAATATCGATCGCCTCGCCACAAAAGGCGTGCGGTTCAACAAGGCCTATGTGCAGTCGCCGATTTGCGGCCCATCCCGGATGAGTTTCTACACTGGGCGCTATGTACGTAGTCACGGTGCAACCTGGAACGGGTTTCCGCTGCGGGTTGGCGAGCCAACTTTGGGCGACCATCTACGTGAAATCGGTGCGGAATGTGCGCTGGTTGGCAAGACCCATATGATCCCCGATATGGACGGGATGAAGCGTCTGGGCATTGATCCGGAATCAATCATAGGCGTCCACACTTCCGAATGCGGGTTCACGCCGTTTGAGCGCGATGACGGGATGCATCCAGACGGGTATTACGACAAGAACCCGCCCTATGACGACTATCTGCGTGAGCAGGGTCTCGACGGAGAAAACCCGTGGGAAGAATGGGCGAACTCGGCCGAAGATGACGACGGTTCGCTGTTGTCCGGCTGGCTGCTCAAGAATTCCGACAAGCCAGCACGTATTCCCGAAGAGCATTCTGAGACTCCGTATCTCACCAACCGCGGTATAGAGTTCATCGAGCAGGCGGGTGACAAGCCTTGGCTTTGCCATCTGTCCTACATCAAGCCCCATTGGCCCTATATCGTGCCGCCGCCCTATCACAACATGTATGGGCCCGAGCACATCATTCCGCCGGTGCGTTCCGACGCGGAACGGACGACGGACCACCCGGTCTACAAGGCTTGGCAGAACCATCGTGTTTGCAAGGCTTTCGCCCGCGATGAAGTGCGGGAATGCGTAATCCCGGCTTATATGGGCCTGATCAAGCAGCTCGACGATCAGCTTGGGCGGATGTTCAAGTTCCTCGAAGATACCGGCCGTATGGACGACACGATGATCGTAATGTCATCGGATCATGGTGACTATCTGGGCGATCACTGGCTGGGTGAGAAGGATCTTTTCCACGATGCCTCCGCGCGCGTGCCCTTGATCATTTACGATCCTCGGGAAGAAGCGGATGCGACCCGTGGTACCGTGTGCGACGAGCTGGTCGAAGGCATCGACCTTGCTCCGACTTTCGTGGAGCTCATGGGCGGGGAAGCCAAGCCGCATATTATGGAGGGGCGTTCCCTGGTGCCGCTGCTTGAGGGCAAAGAGGTTAAGTGGCGCCAATACGCGATCTCCGAATATGACTATTCGACCCGTCAGTCTCGGCTGGAACTGGAGCTCGATGAGGCCGACGCACGCTTAGTGATGATCTTCGACGGACGCTGGAAGTACATCCACGCAGAAGGCTTCCGCCCGCTGTTATTTGATCTTGAGAGCGATCCGGATGAGCTGGTCGATCTGGGGGCTGTCCCAGAGCACAAAGAGACCCGTGCACGCCTGCACGAGGCCATGTTCGCCTGGGCGCGCAAGCATCACACCCGGATCACCCGCACACCGGCCCAGATCGACAAGATGGCCGCGGGTGGTGAACCGCCCGGAATCCTGATCGGTTATTGGGATGAAGAGGAAATCCGAGAATCCGGCCGGACGAGTGTTCACCCGCCGGTGAACCTCTAGGGGCTGCTAATACGGAATTTTGTCTTCGGACACGGCCCAGGCATTGAATGCCTTGATCGATTCCTCGTGGAGCATTTGCTCTGTTGGGATGGTGCGTTCCTCGATGGGCTTGGGGATTTCCAGATAAAGAAAAGCGTCGTCGAAATCGATTTCAGCGGCATCTTCTTTTGTGTTGCCGTAGAAGATGCGTTCGAGGCGTGCCCAGTAGATGGCACTCAGACACATCGGGCAGGGCTCGCAACTTGTGTAAACCACGCAGCCTTCAAGATTGAAGGTGTCGAGGGCAGTACAAGCCTGTCGGATCGCCACGACTTCGGCATGGGCCGTAGGGTCGTTCGAACTGGTGACTTGATTGGTGCCTTCACCAATAATCTTGCCATTGCGCACAATGACTGCTCCAAATGGACCGCCGGCGACGTTCTTTTCCGCGAGCGCGATGGCGGCACGCATGAATTGGTTTTGGTCCATGATCCACGTTCCTTTGTTGGTCGCAAAATCGTAGCACGGGACGCCTATTGCGATTTAGAGGCGAATTTGAAGCCCGCCCCTGTAGGAATTTGAATGAACATATCGGGGTCGTCAACATGGTGCTCTGCGTTATAGGATTAGTTGTTTTTGTATGATCTGTTGGGAAACATTTTGACGATCAATTTCAGATTGAATGGGGAGCCATGTGAGGCGGTAGCTGTTGCGCCGACTAAGACGGTTCTCGAATATCTTCGTGATGATCAAGGCTTAAAAGGGACCAAGGAAGGTTGTGCCGAAGGTGACTGCGGTGCGTGTAGCGTGGTTTTGGTCCGGAACGGAACTGACCAGCGGGTTGCGGTGAATTCCTGTTTGCTGGCGGTCGGGCAATTGGATGGCGCAGAGCTAACCACCGTTGAGGGCCTGTCGGAGCGCAATGGCGAACTTGAGTCGGTGCAGCAGGCGATCGTGAATGAGGATGGAACGCAGTGTGGGTTTTGTACCCCGGGTTTCGTTATGGCGCTGCATGCCTTGCGTCATAGCGAAGAGACGGTCAGCGAAGAGATTATTCACGACGCACTCGCAGGCAATCTTTGTCGCTGTACTGGTTATCGCTCGATCGTTGATGCGGCCCGGGCGGCATGCACTGTAGCGGTTCAGGGCACGACGCCACGTGCTGATCACGAGACCAGTGAAGCTCATGAGGTGGGGGGGCAGAAATTCTTCGCGCCCAAGACGCTGGCGCAGTTGGTCGCGCTGCGTGCTGCGTATCCTGATGCGCCGCTCTTGTCAGGTGGCACTGATCTGGGATTGTCATTCAGCAAAGGCCGCGAGCATTTTCCGACCACGATCTTCACCCAGAATGTTGTCGAGATGCGGCATATCGAGGACCGTCCAGACAGTCTGACCATCGGCGCTGCTGCGACCTATACCGAATCTCTGCCGTTCATTGAGGCAGCGTGGCCGTCCTTCGCAACCCTGGTGCGCCGTATCGGGTCCCGTCAGATCCGCAATGTCGGCACGATCGGTGGAAATATTGGCAATGCATCGCCGATTGGTGACACGCCGCCCTGTCTGATCGCGCTGGATGCAACCTTGCAACTGCAAGGGCCGAACGGACCGCGTGAGATAGTGCTGGAAGATTATTTCCTCGATTATCGGAAAACTGATCTCGCTGCCGATGAGGTAATCGCCGCTGTACAGGTCCCTAAGCTTGATGAGAGTCAGGTCTTTCGTACCTACAAGATTTCCAAGCGCTACGATCAGGATATTTCTGCCGTTATTGGCGCGTTTCGCCTGACGATTGAGAATGACGTGGTGCGTGAAGCACGCATCGCCTTTGGTGGTATGGCTGCGACTCCCAAGCGTGCAGCGGCGTGTGAGGTGGCCTTGATCGGTAAAACCTGGACCGAAGAGACTGCGCGCAAGGCGGGTACATTGATCGCAGAGGATTTCGCGCCGATTGATGATCATCGCGCGAGCGCAGCCTATCGGGTGCGGGTCGCATCCAATCTGTTTGTGCGCCTGTTCCGTGATCTGGCCGGTCAGGATGTTACGGAAGTTGTGACGTTATGAGTGCAGCAGAAGACATTGTTGGCGCGGTTCACACCAAGGTTCGTCACGACAGTGCACGCGGTCATGTGACCGGCAGCGCGCGGTATATCGACGATATGCTGGAACTGCCCGGGACGCTGGAAGTGGTGCTCGTCACCAGTCCCCATGCCCATGCAAAGATCATCTCGATTGATGTGAGTGCAGCGCGTGCTGCAGACGGTGTTCGTGGAGTGGTGAGCGCGGCGGACATTCCCGGCCACAACGACATCGCGCCGATTTTCGACAATGAGCCTGTGCTGGCTGAGGGGATCGTCGACTATGTCGGGGCACCAGTCGTGGCAATCGGCGCTGACACCTACGATCAAGGGCTGGCTGCCGCTGCACTGGTCAAAATCGTCTATGAGGAACTGCCAGCCGTTCTCGAAATCGAGGATGCTCTAGAGCAGCAGCTGTTCACCTATCCGCCACAAGTCATCACCATTGGGGATCCCGAAAACGCGATTGCAGATGCGTTCCGCAAAATAGCGGGAGAAGTTCGCTGTGGCGGGCAGGATCATTTCTATCTGGAGAGCAATGTCGCGCTAGCGATACCGCGTGATGATGGTGATCTGCATATATACAGTTCTACCCAGCACCCGAGCGAAGCGCAGCACGGTGTGGCGCATGCTGTTGGTATCCCCATCAATGCCGTAACAGTCGAGGTGCGCCGCATGGGTGGAGGTTTCGGCGGTAAGGAAAGCCAGCCAACGATCTTTGCGGCGATCGCGGCGCTGCTGGCCACGCAGACCGGCTTGCCGGCCAAGCTGCGGTTACGCCGCGATGACGACATGATCGTGACCGGCAAGCGGCACGATTTCCTTTTCCGCTATACTGCTGGCTTTGATGATGACGGCCGGATCGAGGGTGTCGACATCCTGATGGGGATGCGTTCGGGCAATGTGGCCGACCTTAGCCCTGGTGTGCTTGCCCGCGCGCTGTGTCATGCCGACAATTGCTACTACTTGCCCAATGCGGTCCTGCGCGGATATCCCTGCAAGACCAACACGGTTTCAAACACCGCCTTCCGCGGGTTTGGTGGGCCGCAAGGGATGCTGGTGATCGAAGCGATCCTTGAGCATATCGCCCGCGAGTTGGGTGTTTCGCTCGATGATGTGCGCGCCGTGAATTACTACGGTACCGAAGATCGTAACGTGACGCCCTATCAGCAGACGGTTAAGGACAACATTATTGTTCCGCTGGTGAATGAACTACGAACGAAAATCGATTTTGATGGCATGTCGCGTGCTGTCGACGAGTTCAACGCTTCTCACGAAACTCTGAAAAAGGGTCTTGCGCTGATGCCGGTTAAGTTCGGTATCTCTTTCAACACGCCAAAGCTCAATCAGGCCGGGGCGTTGGTGCATGTATATACCGATGGCAGCGTTCATCTAAACCATGGTGGCACTGAGATGGGGCAGGGTTTGTTCACCAAGGTCGCCCAGGTCGTAGCCTCGACCTTTCAGATCGACCTCGACAATATCAAGATTTCTGCGACGCGAACCGACAAGGTGCCCAACACCTCGGCAACGGCGGCGTCGTCAGGTTCTGATCTGAACGGGATGGCCGCCCTGAATGCCTCAGAGATTATCAAAGACCGAATGAGCGATGTTGCGGCAAGCCATTTCGGCGTGGACAGCGACGTCATCGAGTTCCGGGCAAATCGAGTTTATGCCGGCAACGACAGTGTTTCGTTCTCCGAATTGGCGCAGATGACCTATGACGAACGCCAATCCTTGTCGGCAGCCGGTTACTACAGCACGCCGGGCCTGCATTGGGATGCGGCAAAGATGACTGGCAACCCGTTCAATTATTTCACCTATGGGGCCGCGGTGGCGGAAGTGGTGATAGACACCCTGACGGGCGAAAGCCGGGTTCTGCGGGCAGACATACTGCAGGATGTAGGCCGTTCCCTGAACCCGGCGATTGATCTGGGCCAGATCGAGGGTGCGTTTGTACAGGGGCAGGGATGGCTGACATCCGAGGAACTTGTCTGGGACAAGAGCGGACAATTGCTGACCCACGGACCATCCACTTATAAGATTCCGGGCAGTCGGGACGTGCCGCCGGAATTCAATGTGCATCTCCTCGAAGACGCACCAAATCGGTTTCCGACCGTGTTTCGCTCGAAGGCTGTTGGCGAGCCACCGCTGATGCTGGCGATATCTGTCTGGTTGGCCATCCGCGACGCGGTATCGAGAACGGCAGATCATCGCCATTTTGTGAAACTGGATGCCCCGGCGACCCCGGAAGTCATCCTAAATGCGGTTGAGGATATCCGGATGCGCGATCGAGGCTGACCCGCAGCGTCCGAATTCCCTTCGCACTTGCAGCAAAGTTTCTCGCCATGACCACGTGTTTCGTGTTAACGCGTGCGCACATTATTTGGCCGCCAGCGAAGGCGGCGCTTTTTTTAGGTGCACCCGATGTCCCAGAACGCCGATAAACTTCGCAATATTGCGATTGTTGCCCATGTCGATCATGGCAAGACGACGCTTGTGGATCAGTTGCTGCGCCAGTCCGGAACCCTGAAGACTCATGGCGAAGCAGCTAGTCAGGAACGGGTGATGGATTCCAACGATATCGAGCGTGAGCGCGGTATCACCATCCTTGCTAAGAACACGGCGCTCGAGTGGAATGGTTGGGGGATCAACATTGTTGACACCCCGGGCCATGCCGATTTTGGTGGCGAAGTGGAGCGCGTGCTCTCCATGGTAGATTCAGTTCTGCTGCTGGTTGATGCGGTCGAAGGTCCGATGCCTCAAACGGCGTTCGTGACGCGTAAGGCGCTTGAAGCCGGATTGAAGCCTGTGGTTGTGGTCAACAAGGTCGACCGCGTTGGCGCCCGCCCGGACTGGGCCGTAGATCAGACCTTTGATCTGTTTGACCGTCTGGGTGCCTCCGAAGAGCAGCTCGATTTTACTACCGTGTTTGCATCTGCCATTGAAGGCTGGGCATCCCCTACTTCGGATGTACGCGGCGAAGACATGGAGATCCTGTTCCAGACCATCGTCGATCAGGTCGCTCCGCCGGCCGTCGACCGTGACGGTCCGTTCCGGATGCAGGTCTCGGCACTCGATTACTCGTCCTACGTGGGCGTGATTGGGATTGGTCGCATCGAACGCGGCCGGATCAACCGCAACGCACCGGTTTCCATCATCGGTGCTGATGGTTCGAAGCGTCAGGGACGGATGCTACAAATTCTGGGCTTCCATGGCCTTGAGCGTGTTGAACGCCAGGAGGCTGCGGCCGGCGATATCATCGCGTTCTCGGGTTTTGATGAACTGCACATCTCCGACACCCTTTGTGATCCGGCTGTCGTCGAGGCTTTACCACCGCTCTCGGTTGATCAACCGACGATTTCCATGACCTTTCAGGTCAATGATTCACCCTTTGCGGGCAAGGAAGGAAAATACGTCACGAGCCGCAACATTCGTGACCGCCTGCAGGAAGAGCTGCTCCACAATGTGGCGCTGCGCGTTGAGGACACAGAATCAGCTGATAAGTTCAAAGTTTCTGGACGCGGTGAGCTGCATCTTTCGATCCTGATCGAAAACATGCGCCGTGAAGGATATGAGCTTGCGATTTCGCGTCCGGAAGTTATCACCAATGTCGTCGACGGTGTTGTCCACGAACCTTGGGAAACCCTGACCGTTGATGTGGAAGAGGGTCATCAGGGTGCCGTTATGGAACTGCTTGGTACCCGCAAGGCCGAACTTAAGAATATGCAGCCGGACGGAAACGGACGGGTACGCCTCGACTATCTGGTGCCGACACGTGGCCTAATTGGAATTCGTTCAACCTTCCTTACCCAGACATCGGGTAGCGGGCTGATGTATCACGCCTTTGATCATTACGGCCCGCGTGTGGCCGGTGAGCTCGCGCAGCGTTTGCGTGGGGTACTGATTTCGACGGATGCCGGGATGGCGCGCGCCTATGCGCTGTTCAATCTTCAGGAGCGGGGCCGGCTTATGCTAGGCCATGGTGCCCAGGTCTATGAAGGTATGGTGATAGGCATCCATGCGCGGGCTAATGATCTGATGGTCAATCCGCTGAAGGCAAAGCAGCTGACCAATATCCGGGCGGCGGGCACAGACGAAAATATTGTGCTGACGACCCCGGTCCAAGTGACATTAGAATACGCGTTGGAGTTCATCGACGATGACGAACTCGTTGAGGTGACCCCGGAAACCATACGTATTCGTAAGAAATTCCTAAAAGAACATGAGCGCAAGAAGGCGTCACGCGCGGCTTAGCATGGGCTTCAGTAGCGCTATATTTACGTGGGCTGCCTGTGAGTAAATTTAATTCCTTAATTAAGTTCAAGAGATTGCTTGCTATCTCGACAGATTGGTGAGATGTTTTCTGTATCGACATCCGCTCACTGACTTGAGCGAGCTGAATTCCGTTGCGAAAGTGATGGCGAGACGTTCCTCCAGAAATTGATGTGTAGCAGGTCTCTGCACGTGGACATTGTGTCCGCGTGTTCTACGACGATTGGAAAAGTAAATAATGCCTACAGGTATCGTAAAATTCTTCAACACCACCCGTGGTTTTGGTTTCGTTGCTCCCGATGATGGTGGCAAGGACGTCTTCGTCCACATCACCGCCGTCGAGCAGGCTGGAATGGGCACTCTGACTGAAGGTCAGAAGGTCAATTTCCAGGTGCAGGACGACCAGCGCGGCCCCAAGGCAGTCGACCTTTCGGCAGCTTAAGGCAAGCAGTATTTTCGGGGGCGGCCGGACGTTTACGTCCGGCCGTTTCTATTTGTAAACTAGGCCATGGTTGATTCAATCCAGGCCCCGATCGGCTATCTGGTCGACACCGGCGAACTGCCGGTCTTCTACCAGTCCGATGTCGCAGGCGAGCGCACCAATTTTGAGGGCGAGCGCGAGTTCCGTCCGATGAACGTGCGCAACGCGCGCCAACTCCCCAACACATTCACGCTGGACCGCGAAGGCTTTGCCTTCATCGCGCATTATTCGGCTGTGTCTGACTTCTATGACGATGCGCAGTTGCACGAGATATACAACGCCGAGGCCGAAGCTCTGGTCCGACAACATCTGGGTGCCACACGCGCGCTGGTCTTTGATCACACGCGCCGCTCGTCCTCCCAAAAAATTCGCGAAGCGCACAACGCACGCGACCCGGCGAATGCCGCCCATACCGATTACACCGACTGGTCGGCTGGCAATCGATTGACAGCTGTGATGGAAGGTGAGGCGGAAGCTTTGTTGGAGAAGCGGTTCGCGATTGTGAATGTCTGGCGCTCAACGGCTGGCACCATCGAGGAATGGCCGCTGGGGCTTTGTTCCTGGGACAGTGTGACAGATGAACGGCTGCACACCGTCGAACGGCGCGCCTACAATCGTGTCGGGCAGACACGCCACGCATCATATGACCCAGACAATGACTGGTACTACTTCCCGCGCATGACGGAGAATGAAGCAATCCTGATCAAGAATTACGACACGGAGCTTGATGGCCGGGCACGCTATGCGTTGCACACGTCATTCGACGATCCGACTGCACTCAACAAAGCGACACCACGTGAAAGTCTCGAGACCCGCGTGTTGGCATTCTTTGACGACTAGCCGAATACGCGGCCAAGTTTGCCGACTGGGCTTGATATTCTTCCGTGTCGAATAGCTATTTTGGCCGGCTCTCAGTTCTATTCGAAAGCGGATTGCAGCGCGTCGACGACCTGGGCAACGGCGACGTTTCCCTGATCGCAGAAGCCCCCCATGTTGAAGAAGCCGTGAATCACCCCTTCATAAAGGTGGTAGTTCACGGGCACGCCCGCATTACGTAATTTGGATGCGTAGGCCTTGCCTTCATCACGTAGCGGATCGATCTGTGCAGCAATCATAATCGCCGGTGCCAAGCCTGATACGTCAGGTTCGAGTATCGGGGAAGCGCGTGGGTCGAGACGATTATCACCCACATGCATGCCGATCACCCATTGCAGGGTCCTGTCATCGAGGAACATGGTTTCCTCAATCCGGCTGGTGGGAAGGCCGCCCATATCAGTCATGGGATAGATCAGCACCTGCAAGCTCGGTTGGGCTACGCCCTTTCGTTTGGCTTCTTGCGCAACTGCTGCAGCGAGATAGCCGCCGCCGCTGTCACCGGCAATCGCCACCCGTGACGGATCCCCACCAATGGTACCCGTATGTTCGCGCAGCCAGGCATAGGTCGCGAAACAGTCTTCGAGGGGAGCCGGGAACGGGTTTTCAGGCGCCCGTCGATAAGCGGGCACAACGACAATGCAGCCCGCATCTTCGGCAAGTGCCGTGTTGGTCCCGTCATAGTCTTCGGGTGCCATCATGCAGCAGCCGCCACCATGGAAGAAGGCGACCACTGGGAAGGGGCCGTCTCCGTTCGGGATGTAGACCTTGGTGCGAATGTCACCGCCGGGTCCAGGCACCTGAATGTCCTTGATGCTTGCCATTTCACGTGACGGTGGATTGGCCTGCTGCCAAAGCTGGCTGAAGCCGTCGCGCGTGGCCTCAAGTCCCAGTTCAACAGGATGGGGCATGTTCATTGCGGTCAAATCATCGATGAAGGATTTGATTTGCGGATCGATATACATCGCAGGCTCCCGGATTGTGTTTGGTGACTTTCGATTGAGTGCCGATTGGTCAGGATCGTGAATGTGACATCCCTAGTAGCTGTCGACCTCCTGCTGGCCGAACCCGTTGATCCGGACCCGTTCATTGGGAGCTGGTTTGCCGTTGACCCGGTCGAGACACCAGTCAGCGAGCATCGAGTACCAGTTCTCGCCCAGATAGGACGCCGAGCCGCCGCCGATGGCATGGCGCTCGCCCTCATACCAAACCAGCTTGCGTGGCACGTTGAGTTTGATGGCGATGTCCTCACTGCATTCGATGGGACTCAGTTCCTCGTCTTCGCCGCCCTGTATGAGAATCGGGCACTCAACCTGATCGAGGATTGGCAACAGTGAGAACTCGCTGATAAATTTGTCGAATTCATCCTCGTCGTCGTAGCCGGCCATGAACATGAAGCGTAGTTTGAACGTGGGAGCGGCCATGTTGAAGATCGTGTGACAGCCTGGTTCATGGCACACGAAGGATAGTGCAGCACCCTTCACTTTGTCACCGAGCTGGGCTGCAGCCTGCATACCGAAGAAGGAGCCGAAGCTGATCCCGAAAATCACCAGCCGGTCCTTGTCGATATGGGGATGCTGGATCAACCAGTCATAGACCGCCTGCGCAGCCTCCATGTGGTTGTCCTTGGTTACATATAGTCCATTTACTGGGCATTCGCCCTGGCCGGGGCCGTCATAGACAAAGCTCGCCATGCCGCGTTCAAGCATCTTGTCTCCATACATGGAGCACATGATTTCCTTTGATCCGTCCATGCCGTCGATGCCGATAGCGCAAGCAAATTTTTCACCTTCTTTGGGCTCGTGGGGAAGGGCTAGAAACCCAGGCAGGAAGCTGTCACCGAACGGAATTTCAACGCGTTCGATGGGGCGTGACGCATACTCGATATACTTGTCGTAACACTCGACCATACGTGCGTTATATTCCGTGTGCAGATCGTTGGCCTCGAAGATCGGCCAGCGTGCTGCGGAATAGAGCAGGGAAGCGATAAAGAAGCTCTCCCGTGCGGAGACCTCTCGGCCTTCGGCTTCAAAGGCCTTGGCCTTGATCTCCCGGCGTTTAGCGGCCCCGGCAAATTCGCGATGCATATCCGCGAACTTCTTGGTGCGCATGCCAACTGTTCGGAAGTCCCCGACGGCGTCCGGGCCACAGGGATACATTGTGTATCCCAAACGGGGCTGGTCCCATTCCATACCGACTGATGAGATGATGGCATCAAGAATCCATCGCTGTTCGGCGTAGCGTTTCATTTTCTGTTCAGTGAAGGCACGCATCATGGCTGATCTCCCAAAGATATTTTTTGATTATTAGAAAATATCGAAGCACAGCGATGACATCGTGTCTCGTGAAAAATTCAGTCTCTTGCGGCCGTCCTGTGGTGTTTTAGAGTTATGTCGGCGAATGCGCGGGCCATGCGGATCGTGTCCCCTCGCTTAGACCCCAACTGCTGTCCGATGGCGAAACCATCAAATGCCATCATGGTTATATGAGCCAGTGTTTGAATTTCGTGAGGGGTCATTGTGAGGTTTTGCGCAAGTAGCGCCGATAGGCGTACCTGACTAAATGCCAGCAATTCACGACTATAACCCTCGGAATTACCATCCGTGGACAAGGCCTGCATCATGTTGTTGGCAAAGCCATTCCGATCCGTGGGTAGGTCGCACCAGAGGGTGGTGAAGATATGTCGGACGCGGTCCTCGGGCTTGGGAAAGTTGGACAGTTCGTCTTCGAGGTGGGCAAACCGTTCCCGTAGCCACGGATCAGATATAGCCCAGAGGATGTCCAGCTTTGACGGGAAGTAGACATAGATGTTGGATTTTGACATGTCTGCCGAAACTGCAATTGTGGTCATCGTTGTCGCTGCATATCCGTGATCACTGAAGAGTTTCTCAGCTGCCTTCAGTATCCTGTCACGAATCTCGTCTTTCTTGACCTGTGCCATTATAAAACCGACCAATGTTCGTTATTGACAGGGGGACCCTATCCACTAGCATTCGGACCAACAATAGAATTCTTTCAGAGAGGCAACCAGCATGCGTGTACCAGCAGCCGTTCGGCATCAAGAAATGAACCCGGGCAAATTAACTGCCTTGTTCCTCAAGCAGTTCGCCATGTCGAAGATCAAATCAGGTGATACCGTCGCGCTGTTGTCGGATGTCACCACACGGCCGGAATATGTGGAAGCTGCATTCGCCGCGGGGGATGAACTTGGTGCCAATTGCTATGAAATGCGAGTCAATATGACCCCGTCCTGGACCAAGGTCGGGGTTGATACGATCGGCAAGACCAACGGCATGCTGGATGCCCTGAAGGCTGCTGACATTGTGGTTGCGCTGCATATCCCGCTGTTCACGAGTTGGCTACGTGAAGTGATGGCTGGTGGGACACGGTTCCTGATGATCATCGATGCGCCCGATGACCTTGAAGTCCTGCTCGCCCCCAAGGGGTTAAAAGAGGCTGTGAAATACGCGCATGAACGCTACACAGCGACGAAAGAGGTGCGGGTGATCAGTGATGCGGGCACGGACCTGACATATGCACGTGGTGATTTCCCGGTGATGAGCCAGTGGGGTTATTCTGATGAGCCGGGGCATTTTGATCAGTGGGGCGTGGGGCATATCCATACCTTCCCAAACGAAGGTTCGGCCAATGGCACGGTGGTGATGTCACCGGGAGATATCGTGATCCTGCCGTATTGTCGGTATGTCCATGATGAGGTCCGGCTCGAAGTTCGGGACGGTTTCATTCGCAAGGTCGAAGGCGGCCTAGATGCCAAGCTGATGACGGCATGGCTCGATGACAACAAGACTTCCGAAGATGACCTTGATCCCTATGCTGTTTCCCATCTCGGCTGGGGCATGAACCCGCAGGCGCGCTGGTACAACATTGCCTTACACGGTGATAACCCTGAGCGATCACATGCCGCGACCCGCGCGTTTCCAGGCAATTTCCTGTTTTCGACTGGGCCAAACACCCAAGGTGGCGGAACACGGAACACTCTGGGGCACTACGATGTTCCGATGCGGGACTGCACAGTGATCTTGGACAACAAAGTTGTCATTGAACGCGGTAAATTCATCGACGAAAAGATGTATGTCGAACGTGAGGCGCGCTAGTGACCCTACGCGATCTTGCATCCTACCCATCCCAAGAGCCTTTTTCGGAGATTGGTGGCAAGTATCACCAGCGTGTGCAGGAACTTAGCGAGGGTGTGGAGGGGCAGTCTTTCGCCTATGGGGATGACCCGTATCAAGAGGTCGCTGTCTTTTCCGCCGGGAACCCAAGCGGAACGGTTGTTGCCTTTCTGCATGGTGGCGGATGGACCAATGGCTACAAGGAGTGGATGGCCTTCATGGCGCCGCCACTAAACGCTGCGGGAATTACTTTTGTCAGTGTTGGATATCGGCTGGCACCGGGCGTGAGCTGGCCGGATGGTGTGCTGGATGCTGCGGCAGGGATTCGCTGGGTTTATGAGAATATTGCTGACCATGGTGGTGACCCGAATCGACTTGTGGTCGGTGGGCATTCAGCCGGTGGTCACTACGCCATGTGGCTTGCGATACGCGACGACTGGCAGACGGCGTATGGCTTACCGGAGGACGTCGTTAAGGGTACGGCACCAGTGTCTGGCGTTTATGATTTCACGGAAGGCAACGGCATGCCGGGGCGACCGCAGTTTCTCGGTGATGATGAGGCCAATGCGCTTGATGCCAGTTTGATGTTCACGCTCAGTCGCCTACCGCCAGTCTTCATGTCTTGGGGGGAGCATGATTTCCCACACCTCGTTACTCAGGCAAAAAAAATGAAAAAAATTTACCAAGATCATGGTGGTAAGATTGTATCACTCATACTGGAAGATTGTGATCATTTGGGTGCATCCTATGCATGTGGTAACGCTCAGGGCCCCTGGGTTTCGATGCTGAACGACTGGGTTTTAGAAAATAAACTCTAGCCCGTGGATGCACGCCCCATCGAGAAGGCTTGCCGCGAGAACAATGCGCGGGAAGCCAGCGGAATGATGAATACCCTGCA
>JAPKDV010000160.1 GCA_028822385.1 Alphaproteobacteria bacterium | reverse complement strand
CCCTTGTGCGGGACCATCTCAACGCCATTTTCGATCTTCAGATTCGTAAAAACTGTCTCCGGGACATACGGCTTCGGGGGATCGGGAGCCCCCTTGATGCGCGAGGTCGTCCACGGTTCGCGGACAGGTCCAGATTGGGCGGAGCCAATCTGGACCATCAGAAATGCAGCAGTCACGCCCGTAAATAATCTGATCGAGTTCTTCATTTCAGGGCAGCCAACGCCTCTGTGGCCCGCTTGCGATGGGTTTCAAGAACTGACTCACCTTCTAACACTTTTTGAAACGAATTCCTCGCCTCATCTTCCCTTCCCGCGATCGCAAACGTGTCACCGAGGGAGAGCAGCATCGCATGCTGCCAGAAACCGGTCTGTTGCTCAAAATCGACGACCTTGAATACAGCGAGAGCCTCATCGGATTTACCTTGTTTCCCGAGGATTGCAGCGGCGCGTTCCACTGAACGAAATTCATCCGCCCCTCCGATGCGTTCTTTTCCTTCAACGTTGGCGAGGTAGAGAACAAGCGCGCCCGTGTCATCACCGAGGTTTGATTCGCGATTCTGCGCCATCATCGTTCGGATGCTGACCTGAGTCCGCTTGTCCGGTTCATATGTTAGAGCAAGTTGGAGGTCCGCCTCTGCCTTCTTTCCGCTTTTGGTGAAGAAGCTCCCCTTCCCTCTGATTGAAGCGCCTTCGCCAATTTGCCAGAAGGGCCATTGATTCAGATCTTCGTCGCCAAACTGTTCCACCATCTCTCCCCATTTGCGTTGCGCGCCAAGATTCTGCATCTTCGCGGTCAGAGAGACGGACTCAATAGGAATCGTGCCCACGAGTTTGTCGGCACGCTCAAAGTCCTTGAGGTTGCCAGCACAATGAGCGGCCTGTTGCAGGGCGATTGATTTTTGAAAATCGGTCACCTTCTCCATCTTTGCTAATTCCAGATAGGCAGCGAGGGCCTCATCCCATTTTCGCGCAAGCATCAGCTTCCCGGCCTCTCGACTGGCGATGATAAAATCAGTCACCGTCGAATCGGCAGGAAACTGGTGTGAGTTGCCGGCGAAAAAATGAGCGAACTTCATCGGCGCATGAAAACCGCTCTGACCCGTGGGCGAAAACGCAGAAAACTCCGAGCCATTGTCGCGAACCCGCTGTCGGCAAACGTTAACAAACCACGGCAGACTCTTCGTCGGCTTGCGACCGATAATTTGGTGTAGCGGATCGTTTTCATCCTGCGAGATCGGGAGTCGAACCTCGAGTGTCCAATGATCATCCGCGATCTTCGTAGCGACTTCGGCCTGCGACGACCAGCCAAACCATTGATTCCTCGGCGCGCCGCGATCCAGATCGACCAATGCCCCCGCCGGGTTGACTACGATTTGATAATAATTGTGAGAATCGGTCGCCAGTTCAATTTCAATCGCATCGCCATACCAGATCGCCTGATCCCCATTTTTTTCCGTCGCTATATTTAGTTTCCCGCCGGGCTCTTCTTCGCAGCGGATAGCAAAGTAGAGATCATTACCTATCCACTCAGATTTGAACTGTGTGCCGTAGGTAGGAATCCCTCCGGCCTGTAGCTCACGCAACCCACCGATAGAGGAACCGGGAATTTTGACCCACGGGCCATCATCGAGATCGCCGTCGATTGTAATCTCTCCGCGTTGCTCTGATCCGCTGACCAGTCGTAGTGTTGGCACCTCACCGCGTTTTTGCGAGAGCTGAGTCGCTTTGCTGCGCAGCCCGTTGAGGTAGTTATCGATCAGGGCGAGCCGCTGATCGTAGACCGAATCTTTGGACGTTTTGGTTTTGGCGGCAGCGAACAACTCAAGCGCGCGGCCAGCCTTCTCTCCATCAGATTCCATCTCGCGCCAATTTTCTTCACAGTAGGTAAAGAACGCTCTCATCTCAGCAGCAACGGGGCCGTAAAACTTTTCTACATATTCATCAAACATCGCCAATGCATCCTGATCCTTTCCGCCCCAATACATCCGGGCAGTAAAGTAGAGCAGGAAATGGTTATACCCGATCGCTTTGTCACTGAAGTCCATCGTGATCCAGATATCCTCCCCCCGTGACTGCGTCTTGGTTTCGTTGATCGCTTCGCCCATTACTTTCGGGATGTAGGCAGGGAGATAAAAGCCACGACCGGTGAACGGATAGTTCTCGAAAATCTCAACCGGGTTGTCCGTCTTCTTTTGCCACTCGGCCCGAAGTCGTCGCAGACCTTCGCGATCTTCCTGCAGGGGACGCCGACCACCCACAATAATGACCTGCACATTCGGCTCCAGTTTTTCGATATTGCTGGGCGGTTCGGTATAGATGCCGTAGGCGCAGTTTGATATCATTTTGTCAGGGTGAGTTTTGCCGACTTCTTTGGCAACGCGGTTCACGAAATCCCACACATAATTGGAGAGGGCACCACGCGAACCCAGTTCCGGGGAATCCTTTCCTTCGCAGAGATCGCATTGGCAGATTGCGGTGTAACCATCGGGCGGCATGATGGAGACAACATTCATCTTGAAGTGATCCAGCTGGGTCCTCGCAAAACGGACCGATTCCTGCAGCAGCTCTTCGTTTGAGTAACAAAGTTGATTGTTTTTAACGTTGGGATGGTTGTGCCGCTTGCCCCCATAGAGCGCGAACCAGTCTGGATGATTCTTCAAGGTGCGTTCATTATCAGTCATGCCATGCAGACCATGCGCGGCCTGTCGTCCGTAGGGCTGACGTACCCCGAGGCGAAATCCCCACATCATGGCGTCGTGCCCGTAAACAGCGGGTCGGAAATTCAGAATGCGCATCGGAAAATCCGGCTTCACTGTTTTGTCGACTTTCGACAAGACGATCGATTTTGTTTCCGGAATCATCTCGCCGATCTCACCCGGCATATACCAGCGCACTCCGAGATCACGCAAAAACCCACAGACCGCGTTGAACGAGCCCCGTTCGTCGTAGGTCCAGACGTGAACATTCCCGTTCTCATCCGTCTTTCTTTCATTGGGCGTCCCGAAGAGGGAATTGGGGCCGGAGTAATGTTTGTGCAACTGCTTGTGCATATATCCCCATTGCGCACCGGTGACTTTGTCCCACTCGGCCTGCATTTTTCCGCTGCGAATATCGTCATAGCCTCGCGGCCACGGCTCGATCGGAGTGAAATTAGAATCCTGTCCGATCAGCACGAGCCAGTCTTCGCCGGAGACGATTCGATAGGCCCCGTGTTCGAGGCCGTCTTCGGTGACCCCCAACTTTTCGGTAAAAGAACTTTTACCAACATAGATCGGGATCGCCTGACCCGTCGGCTCGGTGGTGATGGGGAGCTTCGCCCCGGAAATTTTCTCGACGTAGGTCTGCAACTCCCGAGCGGCAAGATGGGTGGATCGTGGAGGATCGACCGCAATGATAATTTCGGCGCGTGCCTGGCCGTCTTCGATCAAAGTCAGCGGGTCGGCAAACACCAGAGAACCCGTGAAAGACAGCATCACTGCAGCAATGGCGAGTGTATAAAAATAGGTGAAACGATTCATCGTGGGTAGAGTTATTGTTTATTTCCCTGACAGTTCAGCAATGGCCTGCTCCGCTCGTTCTTTGTGTTTGTGAGCGACAGATTTATGATCCACTACAGAGCGATACGCATCCAGAGCTTCTTTATTTCGACCCGCGGCGGCCAATGTTTCAGCTTGGGAATACAGCATCGATGGAGCCCAACTGCATCCCAGTTTTCCGGCGTCGACCTGTTTCAGAATATTCATCGCTTCGTCGAACTTGCCTTGTTTGGTCAGGATATAAAGCAGTGTCTTCATTGCGTGCTTACTTGGTACGAAATAATTCGCTCTGCAGAACGCCCTGAACGAGCGAACACAGGCCATAATCGTCGCGGAAAGCCCGGGTTACCTTTTCGGCGACCATAGCATCACGGGCGATACAATGCCGCCCGTTCCTACTTCATCGAGTCTCTTGTTGGTGACCTTGACGACAATGGTGTTGTCGGCGCTGACTCTGGCTTCTTTGGTCACGTTGAATTCAAACGGCAGGAATGTGCCGGCTGTGCCGGGCAATCCTTCACCGGCATCCGCGCTGGCGCCCAGAAGTTGGCCATTGAACCAGACCTTGGCCTGTTCGTCGACCCCGCCAAACCACAGGTATAATTTACGACCTTTGAATCGCTTTGGAATTCTCACGGTAGTGCGATACCAGCCCACGCCTTTGTAGTAATGCATTCCCTGATCACTCCAACTCGCTGTTTTGGTCCGCAACGTCCGCCAGTTCCCACCCGTGATACCGTCCGCAAACCAGCCTGCAGATTCGCCGACGTCGGTGAGATCCGCCAGGAACCCCCATTCGTCAGGCAACCCTGCGACCAGGTCGCCGCGTTCAACCACCCGTTCGTAACCGCTTTCGACCGTAGCCGACCAGAACCGTTTCACGTAGGCGCTAGACGTACGCGCGTGCATGGCTGGGATTGCGCGCGGTTTTCTTTTGCCCTTGGCTAC
>JAPKDV010000029.1 GCA_028822385.1 Alphaproteobacteria bacterium | reverse complement strand
CCGTTCCATGCGTTCATGGATGAACAGATCGAGGTCTCGGGGACGGATGCGCCACTGGGCACCGAGCTTCGCCGCGGTCAGTTCTCCGGTCTTAATCCAGCGCCGGACAGTCTTGGGTAGCTTGGAGGGCCAAAAGTCGCGCAAGCTGTTGCAGGACATCCGTAGATGCCCGTTCTGGTTTTTGATTGTCGGGAGAATTGGCCGACACGTTGAACTCCTGCGAGCGATTGATGCTTTCAGGAAGACCGATCGTGTGCTGGCCAGTCAGCCAGTGATTGGCCACTCAACCATTGGCGGAAATGTGGCTACCGCCAGGTTTTTATATTGTTTTGAAGACTTGTTCGCGAAGGAGGCTCTTTGTGGAAGAGGTTTTGGAACTCCAGCTGCACTTCGGCGATAATTTCATTTTTACCCATGTCCGGGTTGTTCTGAATTATCTTCTTGTTAATTTCCTTGATTACAGGCCAGTCGAACCGCGTTCGGCCGTTGGTTTCGGTCTGACCTCGCCACATTTTTTAAACGTCTGAGCCCTCGAGCCGGGTATTCAAGATCTACGACAACCAAGTCGCCATCGAGCAGCAAATCCCTAAGTTATAGAACCAACCTAAAAATCAACGCAGCGGCCGTCGCGCTCCCAGTCTCCGAAGCGCGTCGGCTCCAACCCCTTGGGCCCACCAACCTCACCCGTCGTTTTCGTATCTGCCGCAGTCTGACCAGCTTCGAGCTTTGCAGTATTTTCAACGGGCTTGGGTGCTGCATTGGGTGCGCGTTGCGCCGTTCCTTCCGCAGTTCGTTCGCGATAGAGCGGGCTTCCGCTGCTTGTATTGTCGGTTTTGTCAGCCATCCCTTTGATATGGACGATAAAACAGGGTTTGCCAAGTGACCCGTTTCACAACAACGCACGAGGACCACAGACACAGCTTAGGGAGTTATTTCAAAACAGCACTTAATGCTAGCCGCACTCACGGCGGTCTTCATGACCGGCGGATTTCTGCTGGCGGGTTGCAAAATTGCGCGAAATGTTGGGTATTTCAATACTTCGCCCTTTGTCATGCCGGCTGCGCCGCAAGACCCATGATCGCCGCGTCGGGCCGCAAAACCTGGGCGAGGCAGTGTCCCGGGTGCCGGGTCACGCACTGGTCTATGGTCGCGTAAGTGGCAATTTTGCCCCAAAATGTAGAAATAAAATCTCGACCTTGTCCACATCTAGTGGCTCCCACAGCATTTTGTGGTCTTGCCCCCAAGTTCCCATATGATCTAGGATCTATACTAGAATTGAGGCGACCTTTCGGAGACCTCCAAGGCAAAAATAAACTAATGGGGCGCCAAAATGTCGTGGACTGATGAACGAGTAGAGATGCTTCGTGAATTGTGGGCGAAGGGCCTGAGCGCGAGCCAGATCGCCGTCCAGTTGGGCGGGGTCACCCGCAACGCGGTGATCGGCAAGGCACATCGCCTTGGCCTCGAAAGCCGGCCATCCCCGATCAGGGGTAATGGCACCGGCTCACGTCGCCGTAACCGTGCGATCGACCGAGCGCTGGAAGCCAAGGCACTGCGTGGCACCATGGCGGATGAGGAAATAGACGGCGAAAAAATTGTCCCCGATGACAATCAGCGCCACAGCGAACAGGTTTTGCCGCCTCTTGCCCGCCGCGGCGGTGACGTGAAAGCATGCCTCTGGCCGGCCGGAGATCCAGGCAAGGATAATTTCAGCTTCTGCGAGGACGACACCGTCCCCGGTCATCCATATTGCGACAAACATTGTGCGATGGCCTATATCCGCAAGGATCGAAACGCGGCCTGATCACACACCCAGAGCAAACAAAATCAAGGGCGGACGCATAACCCGCTCTTTTTCTTATCTGCACCCATGTCCATCTTTGTGTCCGCACCCAAATATGGTCTAAAGCGCCATGTCTGATACCCGCGAAATTTCCTGTGACCTCCTTGATGCTGTTCTCGACCGCGGCGCACCCCTCGATATCGCGATGGGAGAACATAAGGCACTCGCAAAACTTGACCAGCGTGACCGCGCGTTCGTGCGCCGAATTGTCGGCTCGACTATGCGCCATCTCGGTGAGATTGACTCAATCATCAAGGCGCGACTGAATAGTCCACTGTCTAGCCGACACGCTCGCATCCGCAATGTGTTGCGCATAGGTGTCTCAGAGCTAGTGTTTCTAGAAACCCCACCCCATGCCGCAGTCGACGCTGCCGTGCGGACTGCGAACCAGTACCGTCAGGGCGCCCTCAAGGGATTGGTCAATGCTATCCTGCGCCAGATCGGCCGTGACAAAACCAGCGGTCCCACCATCTCCAACCCCGAGAATCCGGGCGAGGCCAATACCCCCAACTGGCTCTTCAATCGATGGAACGCCAATTACGGACTGGAAATCGCTGAAGCAATTTCAGCAGCACATCTGATCGAAGCACCACTCGATATCACCCTATCTATCAAAGCCGATGCTAATGCCTGGGCTAAAGAGCTCGAAGCTGAAATATTGCCCGGCGGCACGCTCCGACGCAGTAGCGGCGGACTGATTGAGGACATGCCCGGGTTCCAAGACGGCCAGTGGTGGATTCAGGACGCAGCCGCTGCGCTCCCGGCGCGTCTGCTGGGCGATGTAAATGGCAAGCAGGTCATCGACCTCTGCGCCGCGCCAGGCGGCAAGACACTGCAACTCGCCGATGCCGGTGCCACAGTGACCGCTGTCGAAATCACCAGCGGACGCCTCAGTCTGCTGCGTGAAAACCTCAAGCGCACCAGACTGAATGCAATGATCGTCAATGCAGATGGCGTAATCTGGCGACCTGATGCGTTGGTTGATGCCGTCCTGATTGATGCACCATGTTCGGCCACCGGAACCATTCGACGCCACCCGGACATCCCGCGCCGCCGAAAATCCAAAGACATTGAGGCCGTGAGCGACCTTCAACAGAACCTACTCGCGGCGGCCGTCGATATGGTGAAGCCCGGGGGAGTGATTGTGTTTGCCGTCTGCTCACTTGAGCCCGAAGAAGGACCGGCCCAGATCGAGACCTTGCTTGGCGCTAGCGCGCCTGTGACGCTCGACCCCTTGAACCCCGCCGACTGGCCGGAACTGGACGGGTTGTGCCCGGCTGCTATCACAACGGATGGCATGCTGCGCACCC
The DNA here is from genome assembly GCA_028822385.1 of Alphaproteobacteria bacterium. Taxonomy (GTDB): domain Bacteria; phylum Pseudomonadota; class Alphaproteobacteria; order UBA6615; family UBA6615; genus JABJAG01. Next base: position 17,149 of record JAPKDV010000029.1, on the reverse strand, counting down.
TACCGAGCCACTGGCCCGAACACGGCGGCATGGACGGATTTTTTGCCGCCCGACTGATCCGAAACTGAGTTCACAGAGCTGCCACGCAATTTCTTGCGGCGCAGCGCGCAAATCGGGTACCAGAAGTTATGGCTTCAAATCCAGAGGCGGCAACGCCCATCCGCATTGCACCATCCATACTAGCAGCCGATTTTACAAAACTCGGCGAAGAGGTTCGAGCTGTTGCGTCCGCTGGCGCCGACTGGATTCACATTGACGTGATGGACGGCCATTTCGTGCCCAACATCACCATAGGCCCAGCTGTCGCGAAAGCTCTGCGGCCCCACTGTGATCTACCCTTCGATATCCACCTGATGATCAGTCCGGTCGATCCGATGATCGAGAGCTTTGTCGATGCGGGCGCCGATATTATCTCGCTCCACCCCGAAGCCGGACCGCATCTCCATCGCTCGCTGCAGACCATTCGCGGGTTCGGCAAAAAGGCCGGTATTGTTCTCAACCCCGCGACGCCTATAAGTGTGGTCGACGAAGTCATGGACATGGTCGACCTTATTCTTGTGATGAGCGTCAATCCCGGGTTCGGCGGCCAGAAATTCATTGAAAGCCAACTCACCAAGATTTCGGCCCTTCGTGCGCGGATTGACCATCACATAGTCGCTGGGGGACAGCATATTGACCTGGAAGTCGATGGCGGCATTGATAGCAAGACCGCGCCGCTAGCAATCGCGGCCGGTGCCAATGTTCTGGTTGCTGGAACCGCCACCTTCAAGGGTGGCCCCGATGCCTATGCTGACAACATCGCGGCCTTGCGGTCCGGTTGATGAGGGCTAACTTTTGAGCGGGACCGCATTTCAGGGCCTTTGCTACGGCGTGGGCAAGTTGCTCTACGCCACACCTCTCTACCGCTACACACTGATCGGACGCGTGCCGAACGAAATGGTTGTGGTTCCGCCGGATTCCTGGCCGGGCAATGCCGAACGCGGCAGCGCAATCTCGTCTGGTGAATTGTCGTTTCGGGGTGAAACCGTGCGTTGCAGCAAACATGCATGGCACCCGGTCGGGATGAGCGAAGCCTGGCTGGCCGAACTGCACGGCTTTGACTGGCTGCGCGATCTGCGTGCAGTTGGCGGTGACGCAGCCCGACGCAAAGCCCGCCACCTAGTCGGTGACTGGATCGAGCGACAGTCCAGCTGGCAGGAGATTGCCTGGCGTCCCGATGTGCTCGCTACAAGGCTGCACGCCTGGCTAGGCCAGCATGATTTCTTCTGTGCTTCAGCTGATGGCCCCTATCGTCGACGCTACCTCGCAACCATTGCCCGCCAGTCGAAGCATCTGGCCCGGGTCCTGCCAGCCGGCGTCGAAGGGGCTAACCTGATTCGTGCTGCCAAGGGGCTTATCGCGGCCGGTGTGGCACTACCTGACAATCAAGGCGCCACACGTCAGGGTTTAAAAATTCTCGAACGCGCGGTCGAACGGCAAATCCGTCCGGATGGCGGACATATCTCACGCAATCCGCAAACTCAGGAAGCCGTGCTACGGGACCTTGTCGATGTGCGCAGCGCGTTGCTAGCTTCGGAAAACGACATTCCATCTTTTCTGCTAGCGGCCATCGACCGGGCCGCGCCCTTCCTGCGCATGCTGCGTCACAATGATGGCGGGCTGGCGCTGTTCAACGGCAGTGGCGAAAGCGAGGACTGGCTGATCGACATGCTGCTGACCCAGGCCGATGCACGAGGTAGGGCACCGGCCCACGCGCCCCATTCAGGTTTTGAGCGGCTGGTTGCCAATCGTACGGTCGTTTTGGTTGATACCGGCGAGCCGCCTGAGGCCGGTCTCGACAACACCGCCCATGCCGGGACCCTGAGCCTAGAAATTTCCGTTGGCAAAGAACGGCTGATCACCAATTGTGGCGCACGATCGGGCCACCGCGACCCCTGGGCCGCCGTCCAGCGTTCGACAGCCGCCCACTCGACGATGGTGATCGACGACACCAACTCCGCCGAGATTTTATCCGATGGCACCTTTGGTCGCCGGCCGGGTAAAATCACCACGGAGCGCAGCGAGGATGAAGGCAATCATTGGATTACGGCGCAGCATGACGGCTACGCGCCGGTGTTTGGCCTGACCCATGAGCGCAGAGTATATATGGCAGCCAGTGGTGATGATATTCGTGGCGAAGATTCCCTCCACCGGAAAGGTAACGCGGGTAACACCCGTCCAGCACGGGGCTTTGCATTACGCTTCCATTTGCACCCGACGGTTCAGGCCTCCCTCGTTCAGAACGGATCCGCCGTCCTGTTGCGATTGCCGAGCGGGTCAGGGTGGCGCCTGATTGCCGAAGGCGGCACCTTGTCGCTTGCCGAGAGCGTCTATCTGGGTACTGCCGGCAATATACGCCGCACCGAGCAGGTAGTAATATTGGGAGCCCTTGAGGTCGACACGGTCGCAGCACAGGTTAAATGGTTACTCAAAAAGATTCCCAAGAAGTCCTAGTTCCGCGAATTTTGCGTCAATCCTCTAAAGCTGCCAGCGTCGAAGGGTGTCGCTGAATGCAATACCGCGCCAGATACCCTTGATATCGGCAATCAAACCGCCCGCCAACAAAAGGCCCTCCAGCGAAGCCTCGTTGAGCGCTTCATACTCACGATGCTTCACAGCACCGATCACAGCATCGTAACCCGTAAGTCCATCTAGGCTCGCAACAAGGTCAACATCGAAAAAAATTTTCGCGTCCCCCGGTGAGGCTTGCGGATCATGGACATCCACTTCATGTCCCAGCTCGTGCAACGTCGCGATGATGTCAATCACGCGTGAATTGCGCAGGTCAGGCACATTCTCCTTAAACGTCAGGCCGAGAACGATAATACGTCCGCCCTCCCGCTCCATCGCCTTATGGATTTCCCGAGCGATATAGGAGCCCATCGAATCATTGATTCGGCGGCCCGCCAGAACAACCTCGGGATGTAATCCCGTCTTCTGAGCTGCATGTGCCAAATAATAGGGATCGACTCCAATGCAATGTCCGCCGACGAGGCCCGGCATAAATGGCAAGAAGTTCCATTTTGTGTTGGCCGCCTCGAGCACATCCAGCACGTCGAGATCCAAGCCGTTAAGGATCATTGCCACTTCATTTACGAAGGCGATGTTAATATCCCGCTGGGCGTTCTCAATCACTTTCGCCGCCTCAGCCGTTCGGATATTGCGTGCCCGATAGATATCACCACCGTTCAAGACACCATAGATCTGGGCTAGTTGTTCCGTGACCTCCGGTGTCTGGCCGGCAACAATTTTCGTGATCCGGTCGACTGTATGCTCCCTATCCCCTGGATTAATGCGTTCAGGCGAATAGCCAAGAAAAAAATCCTCACCACAAACCAGGCCAGAGCCCTGCGCAAGAATTGGCCCACACTCTTCTTCAGTCACACCCGGATAGACGGTTGACTCAAAGACCACGATCGCATCTTTGGCTAGGTTTCTGGAGACGGTTTCACTGGCTGCTCGCACCGCACCGAGGTCAGGCTTATTGCTGGCATCAACAGGGGTCGGCACTGTGACGATAAATATGTCCATACCGTCAATGGCAGATTCATCATCGGTGATTGTCATAGTCGTGGATTCAAGAGCGGGCGAGTCGATTTCCCTGGTTTGGTCTTTGCCGCTTCGCAACTCAGCAACGCGCCTTACATCAACATCAAAACCGACGACGTCAAAATGGTGCGCAAGGTGAATGGCAAGCGGCAATCCCACATAACCGAGACCGACAACTGCAATTCGAGGTGATTCGAACATTTAGAACAACTCCCGATGGAACCCCAAGAAAGAGAGGTACGTCCGCTCATAGCGCGCGCTGAGTGTCCTGCCAAGCGGCTAAGGCCACGCAACATAATCAAAATACAAAACAATTATACTTGCTTCATTTCCTCGAAGCCCTAAACACCAAGTAACAGCATTCAGAAAGTATGTTTATCACCTGCTGAAGCAGCTGTGCTAAAGTGACAACCCCATAAAATAAAAGCCAGCGGTATGAAATATTCTTCACTACACAGATATCCTGTGACATGAACCGTCTCGACACCCTCGAAGCTCAAAGCGTTTTCATTCTTCGCGAGGCTTACGCAACAGCCAGACCGTTGGCCGCGCTGTGGTCTGTTGGCAAAGATTCTAACGTTGTCCTCTGGCTTGCCCGAAAAGCCTTTTTCGGGCGCGTCCCTTTTCCTGTGGTTCAACTTGATACCGACATGGAACTCGATGAGGTCTATGCCTACCGTGATCAGTACACCAAGGAATGGGATCTCGACCTTATCGTGATTGACTGCCCGCCCGAAAGCGAGATGGACCCCGACCTGCCCCCCATGACCCGTGCGGCGGCCCGGAAGAGCGCCGGTCTTGCCAGTCTGCTGGAGGGTGATTCGTATAAAGGAATCATTGTCGGTATTCGACGTGACGAGGAAGCCACCCGTGCCAAAGAACGCGTGTTCAGCCCACGTGCATTGTCGGGGGTCTGGGAGTTTCGTGATCAGCCACCTGAATTCTGGGATCAGTTCGCGACCGAGACGCCCGAAGGCGCGCATCTGCGAATCCATCCGCTGCTGCACTGGACCGAAGTAGATATATGGCGCTATTCCCAGCGCGAAAATATTCCTATCAACCCACTTTATTTCACGCAGAACGGCAAGCGCTATCGCTCCCTTGGCGAGAAGAACATCACTGCCCCGATCGAAAGCAACGCCTCGACCGTCGATGAAATCATCGCCGAACTCGAGACCACACGGTCCCCAGAACGCGCAGGACGCCTTATGGATAGCGAGGCCGAGGATTCATTTGAGCGTTTGCGTACATCGGGGTACATGTAATGGCCAAGACCATCGCAACCGAAAACACAGCCATGCAAATTGGTAGCACAGCCGGCAAACTGATGCGCGTGGTTATTGTTGGCCATGTAGACCACGGAAAATCGACGCTCGTCGGACGGATGTTCCACGACACCGGCCAATTGCCAGACGGCAAGATGGAGGCCATTCAGGAAATGTGCCGCAAGCGCGGTATGCCATTCGAATGGGCGTTCCTGATGGACAGCCTGAAAGCTGAGCGGGATCAGGGGGTCACCATCGACACCTCGCAGATCTGGTTTCACCACAACAACCGTCAATACGTCATCATCGATGCGCCCGGACATCGGGAATTTATCCGCAATATGGTCACGGGCGCATCCAACGCCGATGCCGCCTTACTGATGATTGATGCCGATCAAGGTATCCGCCGGCAGTCTCGCCATCACAGCTATCTGCTACAACTGCTAGGCGTGCGCGAAGTAGCTGTGGCCGTCAACAAAATGGATCTAGTGGACTACGACGAAACCAGGTTCCGGAAGATCGAGACTGAGTACAAATCCTATCTCAAAAGCATTGGCTTAGAGGCACGCCGTGTAATCCCAATCTCCGCCCGCGAGGGTGATAACGTCGCCTCTGCCTCAGAACGTATGCCTTGGTATGACGGTCCAAGCATCATCGAGACCCTGGCTGAGTTTGAGCTCTCAGAGCCTCCGGTTGACCGTCCGTTGCGTCTACCCTTACAGGATGTCTTTAAATTTGATGACCGACGCATCCTCGCAGGGCGAATTGAATCGGGCACCCTGCGAACCGGTGATGAGCTTTTATTTTCACCCAGCAACCGGACGGCGCGCGTCGCAACTATCGAGAGCTGGAACACCGAACAGGCGCCAAAAATGGCAAGCGCCGGCCTATCTGTTGGAATCACCCTCGACGAACAGATCTTCGTGGAGCGCGGCGAGATCGCGAGCCACCTCACGGATCCACCAATCGAAACAAATGTATTGCACCTGCGTCTGTTCTGGCTTGTTGATACGCCAATGGAAATCGGTGCGAGCTACGGTCTGAAACTTGGGCCCCGGCACCTGAGTGCTACGGTCGAACAGATTGAACGCGTGATCGATGTAGAAGCACTGTCCGACCATGCCGCAACCGAAGTAAAGCGAGACGAAATCGCCGATGTGGTAGTGCGGACGAACCAACTTGTTGCCCTCGATGAGCATGATAATTTACCCCGGACCGGACGCGCCATCCTCCATAACCGGCACCGGACGCTGGCCGGCGGGGTCATCTCCATGGGAAACTACCCCGACCAGCGCAAACAGATAACCATTAGATCCTCAAACATTACCAAGGTCGTGCACAGCGTGGATACTGCACGCCGCATAGCGCAAAATCGTCACAAACCTGGTGTCCTCTGGTTTACCGGACTTTCCGGAGCCGGGAAGTCCACACTTGCAATGGGGCTCGAGCGCAGGCTCTTCGACGAGGGGTATCAGACCTATGTGCTTGACGGTGATAATGTACGCACCGGACTAAACGCCAACCTTAGCTTCTCACCTGAAGACCGTTCCGAGAACATTCGCCGGGTGAGTGAAGTGGCAGTATTGCTCGCAGATGCTGGGTTGATCGTGATATCCGCTTTAATCTCTCCTTATCGAGCCGATCGGGATCGTGCGCGTGACGCGGCCGGAGGCTTATTCAGAGAGGTATTCATCAAGGCTGAAATCGCAACCTGTGAAGCCCGGGATACGAAAGGGCTCTACAAACGTGCTCGTGCCGGTGAGATTGCCGAGTTCACCGGAATCTCCGCTCCCTATGAAGAACCGGTAAAGCCGGAATTGGTGATTGATACCAACGATCGTGATATCGATTCATGTATCGACGAACTGGTCGCTTACGTCAGAGCTAATTTCAAGATTCCCAGCTAGACAACACATCGGCCCCTCACGTGGAACCAAATTCAGCATCTGGAAACCGTTATATTGGTCAGGGGCAGACAAAAGTGTTCCCACCATCGGGTCGCCAAAGCACATCCGCACGCCCTAGCAGCTTCAGTGGGTTTCGAACTTACCCTGTAGCGTCTATTAGGGACCGCCTTCAGACGCCCGCCAACTGAAGCGCATCAAGCCCAATGCCATGGGGCGCAAACCGGGTTGTCATTGCATTGTACCACTCTGCCACCCCCATCACCACGCGCTACACGGCACAGGGAGCGAAACTCTGTGGTGGGAAAACAACAAAATCTATGCCCGGAAATCACACAGGAGCTTTAAACAGACAAACGTTGAACCAAGACCTTCAAAGCAAAGAAAATCTGGAGGTTAATTTAAGCTTAATGAATGAATAGGCAGCACATTCTAGTGCCGGAATTTGCCGATAGCGGAATCAATGCTATGGAAACCCACGTTAAAAAAAACTGTAGCCCGAGGACGTACCCGTCCTACAAACTCAATTCCTTATCTCAGCGTCCACTCATCCCAAAATCAACCTTCACCTGAATCTTGACCACCCTATGGTAACTGGCAAAAATCTTTTGAAACGAGCAAGCTTAGCAATAAAGATAATGTTGTCAGTTTCACTGCTGATATTTCTCTTCTCTCAAATTGAAATTCAGACAACGCAAGACTTGATACTTGCCGCGGACCCCAATTGGATAGCCATAATTTTACTGTTCTACTTGGTACAAGTTAGTTGTGCGGCAAAACGATGGTGTTACGTCCTCAATAGTCTGCAACAGGACTTGCCGTTTAAAAAAGCACTGCGCCTTATCATGGTAGGACAATTTTTCAACCAATGCTTGCCATCAAATATCGGCGGAGATGCGATGCGTATGTTTTATCTGCGCGGCGCAGGTATCGATACCCATTCAGCTATTAGCAGCGTACTTCTAGACAGAATTATAGGTCTAATCGTTTTAATCGCCCTCTCGACTGTGAGTTTACCATTACTCGCATACCGGATAGACAACCCATTAGCGATCACGGGGCTCGCGGTACTAGTCAGCGCGGGGTGGGGCGCAATTCTGACTTTGTTTGTCTTGGAAAACCCTTTCACACAACGCTTCCGGACACACCGGATTCTGAGCTTAGTGATCGGATTATCAAAGAACGCGCGCGTGCTCGTGCTCAACAAAGCCACTGCCGCAGGAGTTTTTTCGACATCCATACTCATTCACCTCTGCTCCATCGGAATTGTCTGGGCAATCGACAAGGCTCTGGGGGGGAATGCGTCATTCATAGTCTACTTGATTGCAATGGTGCCTACACTGCTAGTAGTTAGCATCCCGGTTTCAATTGCAGGCTGGGGAGTTCGTGAACAAGCGCTGATAATTATTCTGGGCGGAATGGGAATAGCATCAACGCACGCATTCGGTGTCTCTATTCTGTTTGGTATAATTTTAATTCTCGGTAGCATTCCGGGTGCAGTCTTCTGGCTGAAGTCAGACCGCCGCACAGGTCAGGACTAGAGCCCCTATCATGTTTCGTGTTTTGAAAGATTAAACGTGGAAGACTTAGTCATATATGCGGACAAATGGATCGCTGCAGTCCTTGTCGGCTGTGCCCTTCTTATCGTCTACTTTGCGATTGTAAGACAATTACAAAGAACACCTTCAACCTCCCAGCTTATGCTGCTAGGCCTACTCGTATTGATCTCTATCATCCTGCCCATGTTTGGTCTTTGGATGGGGGGAAGAACACTACCCAATGCCTTAGGCGGCCTGCTTCCATGGAATGATGCTGCCGGCTACTTTAACTGCGCGCGCGCTCTAGCTGACGGTGCCGTGCTGGACTCCTTTTGCCAACGCCGGCCCCACTACACCGCCTATCTGACCAGCTTGCTCACCGCCGCAGGTGGGAACCTTCAGCTTATGCTGTTGATTCAAGCGTTAATTCTTGCGTCGGCCACGTTTCTCTTCGCCAAAACTATATCAGCGCGCTGGGGTTTGGCATCTGCGGTTGTAGCGATTGCCCCAATCGCAGCATTCGCGGGCATCCATTCGGTCACAACGCTGACCGAAAACCTTGGTCTAGTTTTTGGTGTAGTCGCGCTGCTCTTCTTGCTCAACGCCTCCCATACCCGTCACAGCGGCACGCTTTCTTTAGGTATATTTTTGCTGACTCTCGGCCTGAGTGCTCGAGCAGGTGCATTTTTTGTGTTGCCACTGCTCTTACTCTGGCCGTTATTATTATCAGATTCCTCTATGCGAGAGCGAGCTCGCCTAGCGGGATTTATACTATTCGCTATCATAGCCGGCTTGGCGGTCGGCCCTATAATTTCTTTTCTACTAGGTGGTGCGCCTAGTAGCACCCATGCGAATTTTTCATACACCATTTTTGGTGTTGTATCCGGCGGCAAGGGATGGCTTCACATCTTTAATGTTCATCCGGAATTTTTCGGCCACAATCTCTCCAAAAGTCAAATAGCGAGAGAGGTTTACGCTGCCACGTGGCAGGTGTTTTTCGAAAATCCTTTGCTTGCAGTGGAGGGCCTGACAAAGGGCCTACTGATCTACATAGAACGCATCCTAAAATATATTCCTTGGCTGCCCGCACGAATTTTCATTGTGCTGTGCTGGCTAACGGGAATTATTCACATCTTGCGCCATCGCCGGGAGCCGACAAATTTGTTGCTCGGATTGATCGCCCTAGGGATTGCAACCTCAGCACCAATCATTGCTTTCGATGCAGGAACCCGCGTCTACGCGGCCACCATCGCGGCAGATGCAACAATAGTAGCGCTCGGTTTTTTCACTTTAGCAAACGCTATTTCCCACCGCGTTGGACAAAGCCACAAAGAAACAGGCGCAGTTACAGCCCTCTCCCCAACAAAAAATAGGGGGGCCGTAAATGTGATTTTTTCGCTAGCGCTAATCCTTGCCGTGACGCTGGCTCCTATTGCCATCGCAATCACTAGTACCCAGAATCGCCATGCTTGGGCACCATCGCATACTTGTGCGACGGGGACTAACATGTCGGTCGCACGCTTAGGTAATGGCAGTCCGGTCTTGCCTATTACATCAGATGGGCACAGGAAAATCTGGCCAGTCAGCCCCACTGCAAACGACTTCTCCAACCATATCGATAAATACACGGCAAAGGCCTCTGGACTGCGCGAAGCGACTCCCGGAACAACCTATCTGTACATCTATGACCTCGCTCCCGAACCTGTCTGGAAAACCTACTTAGGAATCGCAGTGGATATGATTGTTCCTATGGATGGGCACGTATACGTAATTTGTTCAAAAACTTGGCCCACGGCGCCGGTCGAGGACGCACGAAAAATAACGAGTATTTCTACAATCGACAGATAAGCTGTTTACCAATTACCGAAGACCTTCTCATTCATGATTCTCGCCCTAAAACCTCTTGCGCTTGCAGGCGCCACGCTCTCCTTAGGAACGCATCTCGCTGTGTTCAGTTTGTTGTTCGCGGACCGTTCCTACACCCGCGATGTCGCCGTTCACTTGGTGGACATTGAAATTGCAGCAGGTGAAGCAACTTCAAGACGACCAACGGCGCAAGTAGACGGAAAGTCGGACTTAAGGCCAACCGCTAAACCGCCTAACAAAAAGCCTCCGGAACCAATCGTAACAGTGCTCACTCAACCACTAGCGGCCGTCACTGACCAACCATTTTCAATCGAAATAAGTTCCGCCTCATCAACACATCCAGCTTCGATAAGAGTGGAGGCCCCACCCACAACTAAAGCGACCCCGCGGATCAAACTAATAATATCTCCCCACGCCACCGATGTGGGGGGCCTTGGTAACAATTCGGATGTTTCAGCAACTGAAACGCCAGCACCATCAAACCAGAGCTTCTCAGTAGACGCGCAGGTACACGTAGGAAATAACAAACAACCCCGCTATCCGCATGCAGCTAGAAAGCGCGGCTATGAGGGCCAAGCCATTATCAACGTCCGGATCGGAACCAGAGGTGAAGTTCTCGAAGCCAAAGTTTTCCAGAGCAGCGGACATCAAATTCTCGACACGGCCGCCAGCAAAGCTGTCACGGACTGGCGGTTTCGCCCCGCCAAACGCGACGGGCGCGCCGTGATCGGACAGATCGAAATACCGATCGAGTTTCGCCTGCGATAGGTTCGTGTTAGTTCAAAAAACAACCTTGAGAGACATACGGGGTAGGATTCCCGGCGCCCGAAAGCCAACAGCCTCTTCGTAACGGTTGTCGAAAACATTATCGACCGCGAGACCAAGGTCCCAGCCCGTTGCAAACCGCCAGTTTGCCGCAACATCAAAGCGCGTATGGTCTGATAGGGCTCGGTCACCGGTGGGAATCGAGGAATCCAGAATCCGGCCCACATAGAGTGCACGCCCAGAAAGGGTCACATCCTTGATCCCGGTCCACCGAAGATCGGAACCGCCGCGCCATTTCGGCCGATTGCGGAGTTCATCCTGATCATCACGAATATCGGTATCCACAAAAGTGACATGACCACCCAGGGTTAACGCATCATCAAGCGTCCAGGCTCCCGTCAGTTCGCTGCCCCAAGCGACAACCTCATTCCGATTGACCATTTTATTGGTAGAAGAATCGAAATCAACGCTGTCATAAAAATAGGTGCGAAAGACCGAAAGACCGACTTCGCCCTGACCGTGGAACACCGGTTGCACCACCGAAGTTTCAACACTCGAGCTTGTTTCAAGTCGGAGTGTCGGATCACCCACTATCGCGTTGCCCAAAGCAAAGAAGCTTGGCAGCTTGAAGCCCTCGGACCAGTTCGCTCGCCATTCCGTACCCCAGGACTTCACCGTGTAGATCGAACCCACCGACATGCTTGTCTGGGTGGAGAACCCGTCCGGGCTGTCAACACGCATGCCAGCTTGAAGCGACCAGTCCGGGATGACCTGCCAACGCGCTTCGGCAAAGACGCTTTTGGTCGCCCGCCTGAGTGAAAATCGGCTCACCTCGGGCGTGGCACCCGAAACGAAACTGTCGCTCGTGCCGACCTCTTGAAGTACAGCACCCCCCGCAACCAACTTAAAATCCTCGGTCACCGCCAGATTCGCGTTGGCCTGAACATCGCCACGTTCGTAGAGGCTTTCGCTACTGTTCACCGAAATGCCGAAGGTACTGCGCACGCCTGGCGCCACCCCGGGAGAGGAGAAAACTTCGCGGTGACGGTAGACGCTACTCTCCACCTTGAATCGCACCGTGTCGCTCAACTCCTGCTCGAACACCAGACCGGCCGAGATTTCCGTGGCGTCCCGTGTGTCGCTGGTCCGTCGAACGGCGAACACAGGACCACCGCTGTCGTCAGGGAAATTCGCGCTGTTATTGTCCGACACGCGCCCCACAATCCGCAGAGAGGAATCATCTGATGGGAAAATATCGGATTTAGCACTGAGCACCCGATTGTGAAACCGGCTGCCCTCGATCGCGTCGCCGTCATCAATCAAGGCGGCGCTCAATACTAAACCTGCATTCGATGACAGCGGCCCCCGTGCCTCGGCGCTGCTACGTCGATAGCCAGAAAACCCACCTGAAACCGTCGCGGTGTATTGCAGCTCATTTGATCCACCGCGGGTAATGAAGTTGATAGTACCCGAAATCGCATCCGCACCCCGAACCGCAGACTGCGACCCGCGGATGATTTCCACCCGTTCAAGGGAGCCCATGTCGATCGACGACACATCAAAAGATCCGCCACGACTGTTAGTCGGATCATTCATTTGTACGCCGTCAATCAGGATCTGCGTGTAATTTGGGTCGCCGCCGCGAAGATAGATTGAGCTCACACCGCCAAGGCCACCGGGCTGATCAATGTGAACGCCCGGCAGACGGCGCAACAGATCAACGGCATCTGATGGTTGTAGCGCGTCGATATCACTGCGGGTCAGCACCGTGGTGCTGACAGACGTATTGGACAGGGTTGAAGACATTCGGGATGCGGTTACAACAACCGTATCAGAGCGAGGAACAGTGCTGCTTTGTGCCTGAGCATGCACGACTGAGGCCGGCCCAACGATTGTCGCCATAATCATGGCGCTGCTGGCTATTTTAAAATTCATTTTTAAGCTCTCGAAAGCAAGTTATTGGTTTCACTGAACAGCACTGATATGGTGAACAGCGATGTCGTTACAAGAGTGCCGGCATAAAATTCGGTTTAACCCACGACGGGTCCTCACACTATTCGCCAGTCACCCCCGCTTTAATGAGTGTTGTCGCAATTTTGCGCCGGCTACGCCATGGACCGCTACGATTCCTATCGCCGATCTGGATACCTTTGGGTGTCCTGTACCGCCGGCTTCTAGCGCGCAACGGTTTCGAGCGCCTGTCGAGCCACCGGATCGGGCGCTATGGCCCGTTCAAGATGTCAGGGGAGTTCGCTTTCAGTGACTTCGAAAACTGGGGAGATGCTCATAACAGCGGTTTCGAATTCTGTGTGGAAGCAAGCAGAGACAAGACGTGCGTGCTCGATATCGGTGCACATATCGGCCTCGTGACAATGCCTGTCAGCCAGGTTCTGGCTAAAGGTGGCCAAGTGTTCGCCTTCGAGCCATCACAAGCTAACCGCCAGACGCTGCAACGCCATATCAATGCCAACAACATCGAAAACGTGACTGTTGTCAATTCCCTGGTGGGCGACGCCGAAGTCTCAGATATTGTGTTTTACGAGCATGCCGGGGTGAGCGGCATGAACACACGAGCCCCAATCAAATCCGATGATGAATATGTGGAAACCCACCACAGCCAAACTACCCTCGATGCGTTCTGCCACACCCATGGCATTCGACCTGATGTTATCAAGATCGATGTCGAGGGCGCAGAGTTTTCTGTCCTTGAAGGGGCACGTGAAATTCTGAGTGCAGCGCGACCATTGCTTGTTGTCAGCATCCACCCGCAGCACTTAAAAGCAATGGGTAGGGATGCTGTAGAGCTTCATGCACTTGCGGAGGCCTCCGGCTACACGGTATCGGACACTAACGGACGAGCCGTCGAAACATTTCAACTGGACGAATATGTCCTTACAGCGAATGGTATGTGACCCGTATGTTGTCGAGCATCTACACCACCTGGCGTGACCGTGGGGCATTGACCCTGATGAGCGCCATCGGCAATCAGGTCCTGGCAGGCCTGCAGAACAAGGTTCTGCGCCGCCGGTTCTTTGAGAAGCGCATCCACGACTATCGCATGCTGATTGATCTTGAAGATCGTGGCATCAGCAGGTCGTTATTGCTGTTTGGCACCCGCGAAGTTGACCACAAAATCCTACTCGAACAGATCGCGCAACCGGGCATGACAGTCTTCGATATCGGGGCAAATATCGGATACTACGCGCTTATGGAACTGAATCTGATCGGTGCAGAAGGCAAAATGCTTGCGATCGAGCCCTCGCCCACGAACATCACGCTGCTAAAACGTAATCTTGCGCTCAACGGTGAGGGAGACCGGATCACGGTTCTCGAAGGAGCCGTGTCCGATACGCCCGGCACCGCGTCATTCCATCTCTCAGCGCATTCCAATCTTGGCACCTTTCATGCCAACGGCAGTGCTGCCCATATGTTGAGTGGTGAGCAGATTTCAGTGCGCACCTACACGGTTCCCGAGTTGGCAGCTAAACACGGTACACCTGATCTTATTCGCATGGATGTGGAGGGGCATGAAGTCGAAGTCATCCGGGGCATGCTTGAAACCATCAAAGCCGGAGAAATGCGCCCAACGATCATCTTCGAGACCCATTTGTCCCGTTATTCCAACGAGCATGATATGACCGGGGTTCTGACCGAGCTCTTCGCCTGCGGTTATGGTGTCCCCCGCGCTGCATCTTCCTGGCAGGAGGGCACCAAACTGGTCGAATCCCTCGGCTACAATGGGTCAGCACCCATCCCCACCGATGGTGTCGAACGGGTCATTTTTGAAAACATAACAAACGAAGACGCGATCAAATGCATCTGCCAGACCGGCGGCTTACGTACCGTGGTCTTGGCCCCGGTCGACTGATCCGGCCGGCCGATGCCAGCAGACTTACTCGCAGCAAAGCGTTTCGGCTGGCAGTTGCGCACTGTTGGGGATCTGCAGATACTTGCCACGGGCGATTTGCAGGCCGCCGAAGCACTTGTTACCTCTCTTCAGTCCACTGCGCCGACAGCGGAGCGCCTGGCAAAGGCCGTCCGTGGTGTGCCAGGGCATTTCGCAGCAATCATTAAGGCTCCCACATTCTGCTGCGCGATTGTCGACCATTGTCGTTCCTCGCCCATTTTCTATTCCGACGATGCTGTCTCGAACGATGCCCATCTACTTCGCACCAGCAAGGGCCTGAACACTCCGAATCAGGATGGCGTCACCGATGCCGCCATGGCCGGGTTTGTCACGGGTGGCCACACGCTATTTCAGGGGCTGCGTCAGCTGGAGGCCGGAAGCCTTGTCATCTGGACTTCTGATGCAACCCTCCCCACCATCACGCGCTATCGCTCCTATATGCCGGGTCCAGTTGATCATCGTTCAGAGGATACCCTGGTCGATGAATTTCTCGCTGTCTTGGATGGGGCGATCGCGCGAACCATCACACGCGCCGCAGGTCGCCCGCTCTGGGTCCCCCTCAGTGGTGGACGGGATTCCCGCATCCTGCTCGCCAAGTTTGTGGAGCAGGGTTACGATAATTTGTTCGCCTTCACCTACGGCCCAAGGGGCAATGATGAAATGCGGGCAGCAAAAATCATTGCTGATCGTCTGCACGTACCTTGGAGGTTCGTCCCCAGTAGACGCTCTGCAATGCAGCATTTTTTTTCCGGGCCTGAGCGCGATGCCTATTGGACCTATTGCGATGGTTTATCCGCTGTTCCCAATTTTCAGGACCTGCTCACGTTGAAGAATTTCAAAGCCGAGGGCTCCTTGCCCGAGGATGCCATCGTCGTAAACGGCCAGACCGGTGACTTCATTTCCGGTGGCCATATTCCGGCCAAGCTGATGCAATCCGTGCTAGGTCCAAATTTACTGTTTGACGCGATTGTCGGCAAACATTTCTCGCTCTGGCATTCGCTCAAGACACCCGAACGACTTGATGCATTGCGTGATCGCGTCTTTAGCCAACTCGGCATCACATCACATGAAACCCTCGATCGTGACACCGCCATTGCCTATTACGAGCAGTTCGAGTTTGACGAGCGGCAGGCCAAATATGTAATCAACGGACAGCGCAACTATGAGTTTCTCAACCGCGACTGGTCGCTTCCACTCTGGGATAGCGCGCTAGTTGAATTTTGGCGCAATGTGCCGATCGAACAGAAGTACCGCCAGAAACTGTTCCGCACCGCCTTGGCACGCTGGGATTATCGCGGTCTGTTTCGCGAGTTCGAACCCAAGGTCGATCAGTGGTCCGGACTGGCCAAAGCCGTGCTCATCCCCTCACGCCTGATCCGTCTCAGCCTCGGCCCGTCGCGACGCGACAAATTCCTGCGCCATATGCTCTATTTCGGCATGTATCGGGATCAATATGCGCCGTTTGGCTATAGCCAGTTTCTGAAGTCCGCAAATGATCTGCGCAATCCAGTCTCGCTGCTCTCGCGTGCCTGGCTGACCGAACGCGGCCTGTCCGCCACGGCTGCCTGATGCGCATTCTTTATGTCGCTCGCCTTTTCAGCGGCCTTGCCGAGGGAATTCGGGAACGTCGCTGGGACCCGCGCGGCGTCCCCACCGTGTATCGGCTGCTAGAAAAGCTCGACCAGAGCGAACATGATGTACGGATTGTCTTCACGGTCAAGGATGATGAAGTAGGCTGGCCCGGACGAAAAACAGAGACTTTCTCCATTGACGGGTTTGGCAGTGACATCACCGTCATCCCTCAGCGCGCACCACTTCCCCCGGGCTTCGGTCGTGCACGCGGATATCTCCGTGAACTCATTCAGTATCGCGAAATCCGGAAACAATTCGATGCCTTTCAACCCGACATCGCCTATTTCGACCGGGTCAATATCTATCAGGCAGCCCTCACCGCGCATCGGACCAAGATCCCGGTTGTATGGCGCGTCATGGGCGTCCCGCCAGCCATGCACAGCATGCTCGACCTCAACGGTCCCGTCCCAAGCATCACCCGTAAAGCCTATCGCGCGCCGTTCAATATGGTTATCTGCTCGCGGGACGGCAGCGGCGGTGAACAATGGATGAACCGTGCGCTCGCAACGGACACGCCGCGCAAAATGATGATCAATGGTGTTGCCCCGGAAAGCGGCAACGGATTGCCGGAGGAGATCACGAAGCTGCTTGAGAAGGATGAAACCAGCATCCTGTTCGTGGCCCGACTGGTCGAAGACAAAGGATGCCTCGCCTTCATCGATGCCGTCAGTGCAGCCATGAACG
>JAPKDV010000028.1 GCA_028822385.1 Alphaproteobacteria bacterium | reverse complement strand
GCGCTCCCCCGGTGACGCCGGAACCGCACCTATTGTCGAATGGGCCGGTAGTAAAAATCTGATCGAGGCCCGGTTTCAGTGGCCTGCGCCGGTGCGCTTCAACTACTATGATCTTGAGACCTTCGGGTATGAGAAAACCGTGGTGTTTCCGGTCAATGCTCAGATCGCTAATACGGGTGAAGGGGTAAATCTCCGCGCTCAGGTCGATCTGCTGATCTGTGACGATGTTTGCATTCCCCACACATTCAACGCTTCCCTGAATCTGCCGGCAGGACTTGCTATGCCCAGCGAGTATGCCAACCTGATTAGCCGGTATCAAAATCAAGTGCCAAGTGATGGCAGCCGCGCAGGTTTGGTCTTTGAGGGTGCTGATGTATCCGGTTCCGCTACTAAACCTGTGATTCGCGCAGCGTTTCGAGCCGAGACGCCGTTCCAGACCCCTGATCTTCTGATCGAGGGCCATGAGGATGTGGTTTTTTCCAAACCAAGTTTCGTGTTCCACGATGAAGGCCATCTGGTTCTCGCCTCGGTCGCCGCCGAGGATATCTTTGGTGAAGGTGCTCCGGTTGATCTGAAGGTCGTGCCGATTGTTTTCACGTTGATTGATGGTATGCGCAGCATCGAAAGTCGCGCGGTACCCAGCGCAGATGGTCTCTCAGCCCTTGATGCGGATGGATTGGGTTTTGCCGCCCTGTTGTCGATCATGTCCCTGGCACTGGTTGGCGGATTGATTCTCAATCTGATGCCTTGTGTGCTTCCGGTGATTTCTATCAAGCTGCTCTCGGTCGTCAGCCATGGAGGGAAAAATCCAAAAGAGGTGCGTCTCGGATTTCTCGCGACCACGGCGGGTATCATTGTTTCATTCATGGCTTTGGCTAGTTTGGCCGTGGGTGTGAAGTCTGCCGGGCTAGCTGTAGGCTGGGGGATTCAGTTTCAGCAACCCTTGTTCGTTGTGGTGCTGGTGATCATTCTCACACTGTTCGCGGCAAATATGTGGGGTCTGTTCGAGGTGCGCCTGCCGGGCAAGGTCTCCGATGCGGCGGTGTCTGTCGGGAACAATTATTCGCTGGGTGGCCAGTTCTTTCAGGGAGCCTTTGCGACCATTCTTGCGACACCTTGTACGGCGCCGTTTCTCGGAACCTCCATCGGCTTTGCTCTTAGTCGTGGACCGCTAGAGATCTATTCGATCTTTGTATCCCTCGGGGTCGGGATGGCACTGCCGTTCATTTTGGTAGCTTTGTTCCCGGCATTGGCAATCAAGCTGCCGCGTCCGGGACCCTGGATGAACGGGTTGAAGAAGTTTCTTGCGCTGGCGCTGATTGCGTCAGCGGTCTGGTTGCTCTCTGTGATGGCGGTTCAGGTGTCTCTCGAAGCGTCCATCCTTGTGGCGCTTTTGATGGCGGTTATTTTCGCGATATTCGCTGTTCAGGCGCGTCGTACGATAATTGAAAGCAGACCCGGCGTTCTGGCTACGGTGGCTGTCGTCGCCGTTCTCGCGTTCGCTGTACCAACTGTGTTGCCGGCTATTGGCGTTGGCGTGCGGGATTCTTCGCAGATCGTAGCGAAGGATTTAGTCTGGGTGCCGTTTGATCTTGCTGCCATCCCGACCATGATTGCTAACGGCAAGGTTGTTTTTGTGGATGTCACGGCTGACTGGTGCATCACCTGCAATGTCAATAAAAAGCGAGTTCTTGATACAGACGATATTAATGCTGCCTTCGAGCAGGGCGAGGTGGTGCGCATGCGCGCCGACTGGACGAAGCCGAGCAACGCGATCGGCAAGTATCTGGCATCCTTCAGTCGGTTTGGCATTCCGTTCAACGTGATCTATGGCCCGGACGCTCCGCGCGGGGTAGTGCTGCCGGAGCTTCTGTCAGCTGACTCTATCTATAACGGGCTGGCACAGGCTGGCGTCACAAATACTGTGGCATCGCGCTGAAAATAACTGTGTGACGACATACTGGAATCTTTCCTGATTCCGTCTATGTTCCACGCTTGAAACAACACTACACACACTCGTTTAAGGAGGGCAAAATGGCTATCAATTCAGGTGAGAAGATTCCAGCAGGCGCACTTGCGCACAAGACTGCTGACGGTATCAATCAGGTTTCTACAGACGATCTGTTCAACGGCAAGACAGTGGTTCTGTTTTCGGTTCCAGGTGCATTCACACCGACCTGCTCTGCGCAGCATCTTCCCGGCTTTGTTCAGAAGGCCGCCGAAATCAAGGCCAAGGGCGTCGATATTATTGCCTGCATGGCGGTCAATGACCCCTTCGTGATGGAAGCCTGGGGCAAGGATCAGAGCGTTGGCGACAATGTGATGATGCTCGCTGACGGTTCAGCAGCCTTCACCAAGCAGTTGGGCATGGAGCTTGATCTGGTAGATCGCGGTCTAGGCGTGCGCAGTCAGCGTTTCGCGTTGATCGTTGAGAATGGCACGGTCAAGGAAGTGCTGCTTGACGAAGCCGGCGCGTTTGAGAAAAGCTCTGCGGAGAGTGTTCTCGAAAACCTTTAGGCAACTTTGCCGACAGAATATGAAGATGGGGGCCTTGGCCCCCGTTTTTTGTGCAGGGCGCAGTTACCGCCCTAGCGAAGTGATCCCCATTCGCGCGAGTTCGTCGGCGCGTTCATTGTCGGGATGTCCTGCATGGCCTTTGACCCAGTGCCATGAGACTTCATGGCGAGCGAGCGTGGCCTTCAGGCGTTTCCACAAATCCACATTCTTCACGGGTTTCTTGGCGGCGGTCTTCCAGCCATTGCGTTCCCAGTTGTGAATCCACTTGGTGATGCCGTCTTTGACATAGGTGGAATCCGTGTGCAGGTCGATCTGGGACGGCGCTTTGAGCTCCTCGAGAGCAGAAATCGCTGCCATCAATTCCATCCGGTTGTTGGTGGTTTCGTCTTCACCACCGGACAGTTCTTTTTCGTGCGCACCAGCCCGCAGGATTGCGCCCCATCCGCCCGGGCCAGGATTACCTGAGCAGGCACCATCGGTATAAATTTCAACGCGGGGCATGCTGCTCATCCATTCAGGTCGTCAAAGGAAATGCCATAGGCACCCGGTCCGTTGACCTGCTGATGAAAACGCAGACGGTCAAGGAATTGGCGCGGATCTTTGGGTCGCACAAATGCGGCCTCGTCATGATTGAGCCAGTCGTAGAGACGGGTGAGTAAAAACCTCAGTGCCGCACCGCGTGCGAGCCTTGGAAGGGCGTCATATTCGTCTCTGGAGAGGTTACGAACCGAGGCATAGCTGCGCAGCAAGGCGCGCGCCTTAGTAATGTTCAGGCTTGCATCGGATTCAAAGCACCAAGCGTTGATGCAGATCGCAATGTCATAGGCGAGGGCATCATTACAGGCGAAGTAGAAATCAATCAGTCCTGACAGGCGGCTTCCCAGGAAGAAGACATTGTCAGGGAACAAATCAGCATGGATTACACCCTGTGGCAGGTTTGATGGCCAGCTTAACCGGATATGCTCCAGCTCATTGACGATGGTGTCTGACAATCCGGGTACGACCTCATCGGCGCGTTCTTGTGTAGCGGAAACTAGCTCCTCCCAACCGGAAACAGACATATTGTTGTCCCGGTGTCCTCTGAAATCGGCACCGGCCAGATGTAGGCGCGCCATGGATGCACCCAGTTCGGCACAATGCTGGGGGGTCACTTTGCGCGGCCACATTCCAGACAGAAATGAAACGATTGCGGCAGGGCGGCCGCTCAGCTCGCGCAATGCCGCGCCATCGCGACCATGGATGGGTGTCGGACAGGAGAATCCGCCATTGGCCAAATGGTCCATCAACCCGAGAAAATATGGGAGTTCCTCGGGCCGGACGCGCTTTTCATAGAGTGTCAAGATGTAGTTCTGGGGCGGTGCGTCCGGGTCTGAGACGGTCTGCAGCAGGTAGTTTGAGTTTTCGACACCCTCGGCAATACCCTTGATGGAGACAACTTCACCAATGTCGTATTCGCCAATGAAGTCGCGCAGCTCGTCGTCGGAGACTTCGGTGTACACGGCCATGAGGGCTAAGCCGTTAACGCGCGAGGCAGGTTGAACTGGATGTTTTCTTCGCGCAGCGTCACCGACTCTATATTTACGTCAAAGCGTTCACTACATGCCGCGATAAATTCCTCAACCAGGGTTTCGGGCGCTGAAGCGCCAGCAGTAAGGCCTAGGGTGCGGCAATTGGCGAAGCGTTCCCAGTCCATCGTATTGGCGCGCTCCACCAGTGCCGCGTCGGCACAGCCAGCGCGCAGGGCCACTTCGACAAGCCGGTTAGAGTTGGATGAATTGGGTGCGCCGATCACAATCACGGCGTCGCACCGTTCGGCGATAACCTTGACTGCTTCCTGCCGATTGGTCGTTGCGTAGCAAATGTCCTCTGAACCGGGTTCAGAGATATGAGGAAACCGCTCGCGTAATGCCGCGACGATGGCTGCCGTGTCGTCGACAGACAAAGTGGTCTGGGTGACATAGGACAAGGAAGTGCCAGCAGGAATATCAAGCTCCGCGACATCTTCCTTCGTTTCGACGAGGGTCATCGCGTCTTTAGGGATCTGCCCCATGGTCCCAATGACCTCCGGGTGACCTTCATGGCCAATCAAAAGGACATGCCGCCCGTTTCGCTGCTGGTGCTGGGCTTGATTGTGAACCTTACTGACTAGTGGGCAGGTCGCATCGAGATAAAACAACTCGCGCCGTTCGGCTTCGGCTGGGACCGACTTCGGCACTCCATGAGCGGAGAATATGACCTTGCCACCCTCGGGCACCTCGTCGAGTTCATCGACGAACACCGCACCCTTGCGCTCCAGGTTTTCGACAACGAACCGGTTGTGCACAATCTCGTGACGGACATAGATAGGCTTCCCGTAGCGCTCTAGGGATAGCTCCACGATCTGAATAGCGCGGTCGACCCCGGCGCAAAAGCCGCGGGGTTGTGCGAGTAGGATGGTAAGTTCTGGCTTGGCCATGATGTTCTTGGTCCGGCGAAAGGGGCAAATGGTGTGACTGGCCTTGTTCTGGGCCTGTCGCTCTCGTAAGATTTTCCAGCGGTGAACGACCGCGTGCATGTCACATCGTAACGCCGTGCCCCGGTGTAAGGAAAGCCGGATGTGACGCATTAAACAGTCGTGGAGAAGTACAATGGCCGAACCAGTCATCGCGCAGAAAGAGCCGATTGCCGTGGACGTGATTCCAGGTCGTAAATACTGGTGGTGCGTGTGCGGAAAAAGCGAGAAACAGCCCTTCTGCGACAGCGCCCATAAAGGGACGGATTTTCAGCCGGTGATGTTTGAAACCGAAACGGCGCAGACGATCTACTTTTGTTGCTGTAAACAGACTGACGATAAGCCGTTTTGTGACGGTACCCACAACACCCTCTAGGGACGAAATCTCTGACGATGATGGTCTGTATTCCCGGAAAAACCGGCGTGTGGTTTGCCCTGCTCGCCATGCTTGCTCTGGCAGCCTGCCAGCGCGGGTCTGAAAACTCTGCACCGGCATGCCCGGTGATTGGGATCGTCAAAGATGCCGCGGAGCTGACTCTTTTCGCTCCAGGGCTGGGGCGTGGTCTAACTATGGAGGCCGAAATTTCAGAGTTTGGCGGCTTCTGTGAAACGGACATCAATGAAGATGATGGGACGGGTATTGTGGAAATTGACCTGCGGCTGCTGTTCAGCGCAACTCGTGGGCCTGCATCGGTGACACACGAGGAGAAGATTTCTTATTTTGTCGCGATCACGGACCTAGAAGAGAATATTCTCGCCCGCGAAGTTTTCACGTTCGATTTCGAGTTTGAAAGCAACCGGAATCGGATCGGCTATGTCGAGGATTTGATCCAGAAAATTCCGATTCAGGCCGGCAAGGCCGGGACAGACTTTAAGGTCTTAATCGGCATGCAGCTGGACGAAGAGCAGCTAACTTACAACCGCAACAAACGTGTACGTTAATCCACAATTGGTCCTGTTGACTCCCACCGGGGGTCGCCTAATGTCATAGGTGTACTGCGATGCGAGTCGCGGTACGGAGTAAATTTAAAATTACATGTCATACGACCCCAGCGGGAGAGATCGTCCGCTTCGTGATGGACGCCGCCGAAGGAGCAACCGCCCCGGAAACTCTCAGGCACCCAGGACCGCAAGGGGGATGACACTCTGGAAAGCAGGTAGGCTGCGTTGTGCGCACCCGACCTCACCGAAGGCGTAAACCCGGCCCGTTGCGGGGTGAATCTCTCAGGTTTGACGACAGAGTGGGGCAGGTGACGCGCACTGGGCGCGGCACGGCCCTTGGTCGGATCTTGGAGTGTGGAATGGCAACTGTTACCCCTGATACAGGCCTTCTAGAAACACCCTTGTATGATCTGCACGTTGCGCACGGTGCCCGTATGGTACCGTTTGCGGGCTATGCGATGCCGTTGCAGTACCCGTCGGGAATCATCACTGAACACAATCAGGCCCGAGCGTCTGCTGGCCTCTTTGATGTGTCTCATATGGGGCAGGCGGTCCTACGTGGTGCTGATGTGGCGTCGAGTTTCGAGAAACTGGTCCCTGGAGATATTGCAGGCCTCACTGTTGGGCAGATGCGTTATACGCTGCTGCTTAATGATGCCGGTGGTATCCGGGATGATTTGATGGCCACGCGGTTCGAGGAAGATGGTGCCTTCGCGCTGTTCCTAGTGGTCAATGCTGGTTGCAAAGATGCTGATTTTTTGCATATCGCCACTTCACTCGGTGGTGAAGCGACCCTGGAAATTCTTGAGGACCGCGCGCTTCTAGCGCTGCAAGGCCCAAAGGCAGAGGCCGTGCTTGCGGAACTGGCGCCCGATTGCCGGGAACTCGTTTTTCTTGAAGGCAAAGATATGGAAGTCGATGGCGTTTCGACCTTTGTGACCCGATCCGGCTATACCGGCGAGGATGGCTTCGAAATTTCTTTGCCCGCCGACGAAGCGCAGGTAATTGCAGAAAAACTGCTCGCCCATGAAGCGGTTGCACCCATCGGGCTGGGCGCGCGGGATTCATTGCGTCTGGAGGCCGGGCTCTGCCTTTATGGTCACGATATTGACGAGACCACCACGCCCGTTGAAGCCGGGCTGACATGGACAGTTGGCAAAGTTCGACGTGAGGCGGCCGATTTCCCGGGTGCCGAGACGATTTTAACCCAGATATCCCGTGGCCCTCCCCGCAAACGGGTTGGTTTGCTGCCTGAAGGGCGCGCACCGGTGCGCGAGGGGGCACTGATCCAGAGCGAGGCTGGAGAGAATATCGGCGCTGTTACCAGCGGCGGATTTGCCCCGGGGATCGAACGCCCGATTGCCATGGGCTATGTGGCCGTTGGCCACGATGAAGCCGGAACATCACTAAATATCGAATTGCGCGGCCGCTCTGTGGCTGCCGAGGTGTCAGCGATGCCATTTGTAAAACCCAACTACAAACGTTCCTGAAGCATTCAAAAAGATAAGGAGAGGCTGCAATGCCGGACCGCAAATACACCGAAGATCATGAATGGGTTGAAGTCGATGGCGAAAACGGCGTTATCGGCATCTCGGACTATGCGCAAGAACAGCTTGGCGATGTGGTTTTCGTCGAACTTCCCGCGGTGGGGAAAATCCTGGATCAACGTGACGAAGCTGCGGTGATCGAATCCGTAAAAGCGGCGGCTGAGGTATACACCCCGGTCAGTGGCGAGGTTATCGAGGTCAATGAGGAGCTTAACAATGATCCTTCGCTGGTCAACTCGGACGCTCACGGTGAGGGGTGGTTTGCCAAGTTGAAGTTGAGTGATCCAATTGAGCTCGATGCTTTGATGGATGAAGCCTCCTACAAGACCTTTGTCGAGAACCTGAGATAATATGCGTTACCTCCCCCTGACCGATGCTGATCGGTCTAGCATGCTGGACCGGATCGGGGTGTCGTCGGTGGATGATTTATTCGTCGATGTCCCCGCCGTTGGGCAGTTTGATGGCGCATTTGATCTGCCTGATCACATGGCCGAATTCGATGTTGAGCGGCTGATGTCCGCGATGGCCAACCGCAACATCACGACAGCAGACGTTCCCAGTTTTCTGGGGGCAGGTGCCTATCGGCACCATGTCCCGGCATCGGTTGATTATCTGATCCAGCGGGGAGAGTTTCTAACTTCCTATACGCCCTATCAGCCGGAAATCTCCCAGGGGACCCTTCAGGCCCTGTTTGAGTTTCAGAGCATGGTGGCCTTGATCACCGGCATGGATGTGGCAAATGCCTCAATGTATGACGGCGCGACCTCCTGTGCTGAAGCGGTACTGATGGCGCGTCGGGTGACCCGCCGGAACCGTGCTGTCGTCTCAGGCAGCGTGCATCCCCATTACAGTGCGGTGACTGAAACCCAGGCAAAATATGTTGATATCGACATCGACATTCGCGAGCCGGATCTGGACGGCACTGAAGATCTGACAGATCTGATTGATGACCAAACTGCCTGCGTCGTGGTGCAGAACCCCGGCATATTTGGCCATGTTCGTGACCTCAGTTCGTTGGCGTCACATTGCCAGGAAAATGGTGCGCTGTTGATCGTTGTAGTGACGGAGGTCGTTTCACTGGGCGCGCTGCAATCACCCGGGGCAATGGGGGCTGATGTGGTGGTCGCCGAAGGCCAGAGCATTGGGAACCCGCAAGGCTTTGGCGGACCTTATGTAGGACTTTTTGCGGCACGGCAGAAATATGTGCGCCAGATGCCGGGACGTCTTTGCGGTGAGACCACCGATGTGGATGGCAAACGGGGATGGGTACTGACCCTTTCGACCCGCGAGCAGCATATCCGACGGGAGAAAGCGACTAGTAATATTTGTACCAATGCGGGCCTGTGCGCGCTTGCCTTTACCATCCACCTGGCCCTGCTGGGGGAGAACGGGTTTCGTGATATGGCAATGCTCAACCATGCACGGGCTTCGAAATTAGCAGACCTACTGGAGGCTGTAGACGGGGTCGAAGTACTGCCTCAAGCCTTCTTCAACGAATTTGCAGTACGGCTCTCCAAACCAGCCGGCGACGTCGTAAACGCGCTCGCAGCGAAGGGTGTGCTGGCTGGCGTACCGGCCTCTCGCCTTTATGGTGTGGGAACTGATCTAGACAACATTTTGATGATTGCCGCGAGCGAGCTGACCTCGGCCGATGATATGGATGCGCTAGTCGACGCCCTCTCGGAGGAGTTGTCATGAGCCATTCACGCGATTTGAGCCGGGGTATTTCGCCAGCTAGTACGGGAATGTTGGGCACGGTCCACGGTCATCAAGGATTGCAGCTCGAAGAGCCTCTGCTGTTCGAAATCGACAACCCGGGGGCCATTGGTGTTGATTTGCCGGAGCCCGGAGATTTCATACTCCGTCTCGGTGGGCTGGAGCGAAATGGAGAGATCGGGTTGCCGTGTGTGAGCGAACCCGAAGTGGTGCGCCATTACACGCGTCTGTCCCAAAAGAACTACGCCATCGATATGGGCACTTATCCCTTGGGGTCGTGCACCATGAAGCACAACCCGCGCCTCAATGAGAAGATGGTGCGGCTTCCAGGTTTTGCTAACGCGCATCCGCTGCAGCCTGAAGCGACTGTGCAAGGCGCGTTTGAGTTGATCGATGGTGTTGCGTACTGGCTCAAACAATTAACTGGGATGCCGGCGATCGCGATGTCACCGGGGGCAGGTGCCCATGGTGAACTCTGCGGTGTGATGGCCATTCGAGCTGCTCTCGATGACCGTGAAGGTGGTCCAACGAAACGCCGACGTATTCTGGTGCCGGACTCAGCACATGGTACCAACCCTGCGACCGCTGCTGTGTGCGGTTTTAGTGTGGATACCATCCCGTCGGATGCTCGAGGACGGGTTGATGTGAAGGCTTTTGCCGAGAAGCTCGACGATGATGTCGCGGGAATTATGATCACAAACCCCAATACCTGCGGTTTGTTTGAGCCGGACATGATCGAGATTGCAGAGCTTATCCACAACGCTGGTGGTTACTTCTACTGCGACGGCGCTAATTTCAATGCCATTGTTGGGCGGGTGCGGCCGGGCGATCTCGGGATCGACTGCATGCACATAAACCTGCACAAGACCTTCTCAACGCCTCATGGCGGCGGTGGGCCGGGCGCCGGTCCCGTGGTGCTGTCTGACGCGCTAGCGCCTTTTGCGCCCGTGCCCTGGGTCGTGCATGGCGAAAAAGGCTTCTCGCTGGTCGAGCATCCGGATGCGGCAGGCGAAGCAAAGCCATTTGGCCGCCTCAAAGGCTTTCACGGCCAGATGGGGATGTTCGTCCGAGCCTATGCCTACATGCTCAGTCATGGCCGTGACGGGCTAAGACAGGTCGCCAATGACGCCGTTCTCAACGCGAACTACGTCATGAGTTGCCTGTCAAATGTTATGACGCCATCATTTGAAGGACCGTGTATGCACGAATGTCTTTTCGATGATCGTTTTCTGAAGGACACAGGCGTCAGCACTCTTGATTTCGCCAAGGCGATGCTCGATGAGGGCTATCATCCGATGACCATGTATTTCCCGCTAGTAGTCCATGGCGCGATGTTGATAGAGCCTACGGAGACGGAGTCTAAAAGAGGACTTGATGAGTTTGTTGCGGTCATGCGCGCCTTAGTCGACCGGGCTAAGGCCGGTGACAGTTCAGCTTTTGCAGCAGCTCCGACCATGACCCCACGGCGACGGTTAGATGAAACTACAGCTGCGCGCGAGCCGATATTGCGCTGGTCGCCAGAAGTACTCGCCGCTGAAACTGCCAAGTAGGTTTGAGGTTCATCCCAAAAAGGAAAGTCCCCGATTTTTCGGGCCTTTCCATGTTTGAATTGGGAGCTGCTCAGTTGAGCTTATCGGGAACTTCCTGGATCGCGGCGTTGATAAGGTCATCGCCTTTCTGTCCTTCCACCACCTCGGTGAGGATGCGGCGGGTGGCTTCGATTGCGACATCAGCCGTCAGGGTACGAACATCTGAAATGGCGCGTGCTTCGGCCGCGGCGATCATGTCCAGAGCCTGTTTCTCACGCCGTTCGAGCATCTGCTCTGTGCGTTCCTGCGTGGAAAGCTGCATCCGCTTGGCCTCTTCACGAGCTTCGGCAATGATACCTTCTGCCTCAGCCAGTGCGTCACGCTGTTTACGCTGGTACTCCGCCAGAGTGTGCTGAGCCTCTTCACGAAGCCTCTGGGCTTCATCAAGTTCGTTCCGGATTGCGTCCGAACGATTGTCGAGGGAGGAAAACACCAAACGGCCAACAGGGCGTGCGATTGCTAGAACGAATATTACGAATGCGACCGCGACCCAGGTTGTGGCTAATTCCAGAAACGTCTCGCTATGTTCGGCGTCACCCGCCGCCAGAGCATGGCCTGAGGCGAGCAAAAAGACCGAACCGGTTGTGAAGATGTTTCGGATCATCAGGTCCGCTCCCCCAGAGCTGCATTGACCGCCGAAGCAACAGCCGATGAGTCAGGCGTGGTTTCGACCAGTCGTTCGACTGCCTGACGGGCGATATCTTCGACCATTCCGGAAACGTTCGCGATTGCATCCTTGCGGGCACCATCAATGCGTTGGTGCGCTGTGTCGGAATTGGTCGCGAGTTTCTCGGTCAGCGCATTGTTGCGCGTCTCGGTTTCCGCGATCGCTTCCTCAGCCGCTTTGTGAAGTTCTTCCTGTGCGCTGAAGCGGGCTTTCGTCAGCTCCTCTTCATACGCAGAAAGAACACCCTCAGC
Source organism: Alphaproteobacteria bacterium (assembly GCA_028822385.1). Taxonomy (GTDB): domain Bacteria; phylum Pseudomonadota; class Alphaproteobacteria; order UBA6615; family UBA6615; genus JABJAG01. Next base: position 8,685 of record JAPKDV010000028.1, on the reverse strand, counting down.
CTCGGTAGCAATCTCCTCGGCCCGTGTAATATCGCTGTCGATGCGCTGCTGACGATTTTCGAGTGTGGACGAAATTCGCGGCAGGGCTACGCGCCATAGAATGAGCGTAAGCACGACGAACGATACGACGAGCCAGAACACCTGCGAGGCAAAAGTCGCCGGGTCAAGTTGCGGCATCGGAAATCCCCTCTAACGCGTCTAGAACGCGAAGAGAATGAGAAGGGCGATAACGAGCGCGAAGAGCGCGATGGCTTCGACGAGTGCGAAACCAAGCATCGTCATGGTGAACACTTCACCACGCGCAGCCGGGTTACGACCCACAGCGATAATGAATGATGAGAAAATGCTGCCGATACCGATACCGGATCCGATAACGCCGACGACCGCCAGGCCCGCGCCGATAAGCTTTGCTGCTTCGACTTCCATGAGTAAATGCCTCCGTTTGCAATACTGTTCTTTGGTTGAGTTTCGTTCGTGCTGGTTTTGACTAGTGTAGTTCCAGCGCGTCCTTGATGTACAAGCAGGTCAATATCGCAAAGACATAAGCCTGCAAGAATGCGATGAGAATTTCGAGCCCCGTAAGTGCGGTAATCAGCAACAGCGGAAGCCAGCCAGCTAATAGGCCGAGTGCAAAGACAAAGCCCGCAATCACCTTGAGCATGGTGTGTCCGGCCAGCATATTTGCGAACAGACGAACCGACAGGCTGATGGGACGTGACAGGTAGGAGATTACCTCAATCGGGATCAGCAGTGGCCACATCCAGACCGGAGCACCGGGCGGAATGAAGAAGGAGAAGAAATGAAGGCCATGGCGGGAAAATCCGAGGATTGTACAGCCGATGAACACCACAAAGGCCATCACGAAGGTCACAATGATGTGGCTTGTGAAGGTGAAGCTATACGGGATCATTCCCAGCATGTTCCCAACGAGGATGAACATGAACAATGTGAAGATGATGGGGAAGTACTTGCGGCCGTCAGGCCCGATGGTTTCACGGATCAATCCGGCGATAAATTCATAAAGTATCTCGCCAATGGTCTGCAGACGCCCGGGCACCATCGCACCGCGGCTGGCCGCCAGAGCGACCAAACCACCACCGATAACGACGGTAAGAGCCATCATCAGCGAGGAATTGGTGAATGAGACATCGATTCCGCCGATTTCGATCGGAATGATGGTCTTTATTTCAAACTGTTCGAGCGGGCTTGCCACTTATTCGACCCCGGTTTCCTTCAGCGATGCGCCTAAGGCGCTTCGTTTTTGCCAACATCGTTCCGTTTGCTCTCACGGTCCGCTTTAGCATCAGATTCAATTTTCATCGCAGTTCGCATGACGTTCGTGATGCCCGCAGCTGATCCTAACAGAAAGAACACCAGCAACAGCCAAGGTGTTGTTCCGAGCCAGCGGTCCAGAACCCACCCGATCACCACTCCGACAGCAACTCCCGCAACAAGATCCGTACCCACCCGAATTGCCGGTCCATAATCCGACCTGGGTGCAGCCCCATTCTTGCCGCGTGTTCCCGCTGTCTTGCGGTTCCGCGCGTCCTTCAAACGCTTGTTCAGATCGTCTAACGGTTCTTGTCCGTTTGGTTCGCTCATAATATGCACCCTAGACGGGCTTGGCGGAGAACCGAAATGACAACTGACTCACATATGAAGGCGGGCGCAAGGTACTCAGCGACCCTAGCCAAGTCAAGGTGACATTCCGCACATGCGAGATGGACAAAAAGTCGCTGAAAACCAGCCAAAAAACTAGGCGATTGCGCGAATTTCTTCTGCCCCGCGCAGGTCAACTGAAACCAGTTTGCTCACCCCGCGCTCTGGCATCGTCACGCCGTACAATCGATCCATTCTTGCCATGGTCATTCGATGGTGCGTGACGATCAGGAAACGCGTTGTTCCGATCTGTGAGATGTAGTCCAGCAATGTACAAAACCGGTCGACATTGGCGTCATCGAGCGGTGCATCGACCTCATCGAGCACGCAGATGGGCGCCGGGTTCGTAAGGAAGACCGCAAACAGCAGCGCTGTGGCTGTGAGCGCCTGCTCACCACCGGATAGCAGAGAGAGGATCTGAAGTTTCTTCCCTGGCGGGCTGGCGTAGATTTCGACTCCAGCTTCAAGCGGATCTTCGGCATCGGTTAGTTTCAGGTGTGCGTTACCACCCCCGAAGAGGCGGGTGAACAGATCCTGAAAGTGTTTGTCGACTTCCTTGAATGATGCAAGCAGACGCTGACGCGCTTCGCGGTTAAGACTGGCAATACCGCGCCGCAGGCGGTCTATTGCGGACACTAGGTCTTCACGCTCAGTATTAATCGTCTCGATCTTTTCCTCGAGTTCTTCGGATTCCTGCTCAGCGCGCAGATTCACCGGACCCATATTATCGCGCTCGCGCAACAGACGTTCAAGCCGCTTGTCTGAAGACACAAGATCGGGAAGCTCCTTACCTTCCGGCACTTCGGCTAGTCGGAGGACTGCTTCGGGTTTGCATTCGAGGCGTTCCTCGATGCGTTCGATGACAGTCTGCTGAATTTGTTCAGCCTGAGCGACAGCCGATTCTGTGCGGACTTTTCCTTCGCGCATCTCGGCAAGCTTTGCCTCTGCATCGCGCATCGCGCGTTCGGCCTGAGATAGGCTTTCGTCGGCGCGCGCGACGGTATCACCGGCCTCGTTGCGTTTGGCTTCGGCAGCGTTCAGCTGATCCATCAGGCCCGAACGCAGAGCTTCGATCTCTGCGGGCTTAGCCGACAGGGTTTGCAATTCACCCCGGGCCTGTCTTTCACGGGTTTCCAGCTCACCAATGCGTTCACCTGCGCCTGTGTGCCGCGCCTGCCAGGAGGTTTCCTCTGCCGCCAGTGCGGAGATGCGTCGGTGACGTTCCTCAACCTCACGTACTAAACGATCATATTCGCTGCGTGCGGCGGCGAGAGCATTGCGGGATTCACTTAACTGACCACGCATCCCGTCTGTACAGGAACGAATTTCGTCGAGATCACCAATCGCGGTGCGTCGTATGCGGGCATCAGCAAGTCGTGACTCGACATCAGCGACTTCACCTTCAATGCGGGCAAGCGTTTCGGTCAGGCTTTCGTGCCGTGCTATCCGTGCTGCAAACTCACTAGAGAGGTTTGCGTGGGCGCGGCGCGCCTGCGAGGTGGCGTTGTCCTTGCTGTCCAGCTGAGAACGAGCTGTTTGAGCCGCTTCGATCGCGGAATCGGCGCTTTGTTTCGCTAATGTGAAATCAGCATCAATGCGTTCGAATGCTGTCTCCGCTGCTGCAATCCGATTACCGAGCTCGGCGAGACGATTGCGCTGACGCAGGCGCGTGGAAGCTGAAGAGCGTACATCACCGCTAGCGACATATCCATCCCAGCGCCAGAGCTGACCATCGCAGTCGACCAGTCGCTGGCCGGGTTTGAGGCTGCCGGCCAGGCGAGCCCCGGTTTCGGAATTTTCGACAACGCCAATCTGAACTAGGCGTCGGCCCAGTGCGCCTGACTTGCTGACAAAGTCGCTCAGTGCGCGCACACCAGCTGGCAATGCAGGGTCATCTGACGATGCGATGGAGTTGTTCCAGTGACGTGGTGCGCGTGAATCCATCGGCGCATCGAGGTCTTCGCCCAAAGCAGCACCAAGTGCGGCTTCATAGCCCTGGGTCACCTCAATCTCGTCGATCATTGGTGTCCAGTCAGCGGCTTCGGTTTCCGCGTCGTGGGCGAGCACGTCTTCCAGCGCGCCGGCCTCGGCACGCAAACGGGAAAGCGCTTCGGCGGACTGAGAGCGGACGTCACGGGCCTTGTCTCGACGGACTTCGGCAGACACACGTGCGGTGTCGGCACTTTCCAGTGACGCGCGAGCCGCCTTCAAATCCTCTTCGGACGCGGTCACCTGTGCTTCGGCGGCGGCGAGTTCGTCAGATGTCAGTCCTACTTCCTCAATAGCCTCGCGTTCGACACGGGCTTCGCTCGCCTGATTGTCAAGACGACGGCGCCGGGCATCCAGCTCTCCGAGCTCGCGCTCGAGCGCTGAGATCTGGGCTTCACCATTAGCGAGGCGTTCCATGTGCTGAGTGAGTTCACCTTCAAGGCTCTCCACCCGTGCATTTCGTTCTTCGCGGGCTACGCTGGTTTCGGCGATCAGTCCGTCTTCGCCGGTGCAAGCCTGCTCAATTTGGGTCTTTTCGGTTCCGAGCCGGTCAAGCGCTGCCTTGGCTTCGCCCGCCAGACCGCGTTCGCGACCGAGGTCGGCTTCGATCTGATTTAGGCGTGTTTGCCATTGCCCCCTTGTGGCTTTGGCACGGCGCTCTTCGGCGTCGAGTTCCTCGCGCGCGATATTCAGACGTTGCAACTCGGCTGCTGCACCTGCCTCTGCTTCACGCAGAGGGACAAGCGCTGCTGCGGCTTCTTCGCGTGTTCGGGTGGTTTGGGAAACGATACGGGACTGCTCGGCGACAACGGTCTCTGCCGCGCGAAGTTGTTCTTCGCATGCGCTGACGGCTTCCCGAGCCTGGGCCCAGCGGTGATGTAGGACCGCAGCTTCGGTCCGGCGAATGTCGTGGGAGATGTTCTTGTAGCGACGCGCCTGGCGGACCTGCTTCTTCAGGCCCTGCAGTTGCGCATCCAATGTTACCAGAACGTCATCCAGGCGTTCGAGATTACTCTCGGCCGCGCGCAGTCGCAGTTCGGCCTCGTGGCGGCGCGAATGTAGGCCGGTTATACCGGCAGCTTCCTCGAGCAAGAGGCGGCGATCACCCGGTTTTGCTGCGATCAGGGCGCCCACGCGGCCCTGGCTAACCAATGCGGTCGAGCGCGGTCCGGTCGCCTGGTCGGCAAACAGGGTCTGCACGTCGCGGGCACGGATATCACTGCCATTGACACGATAAGTGGAGCCCTTTTCCCGTTCGATCCGGCGTGAGACTTCCAGCTCATCGGAATCGTTGAACTGGCTGGGAGCCGTGCGGTCGGCATTGTCGAGGCTGAGCACGACTTCGGCCGCGTTGCGGGCGGGACGATCTGTCGTACCACCAAAGATGACATCATCCATGCCGCCGCCGCGCATCTGCTTAGCCGAGGTCTCACCCATGACCCAACGCAGGGCTTCGACGAGGTTGGACTTGCCACAGCCGTTTGGGCCGACGATTCCCGTAAGGCCCGATGCGATCTCAAGATCAGTGCCATCCACGAAGGACTTGAAGCCCGTCAGTCTTAGCTTGTTGAACTCCACCGGTACGTAACTCCTTAAATGCGGTATCAGTTCTTTGCGAGAAGCGGATCGAGAATTTCAGAGAATTCCTCGAGCGAACGTAATCCGGAATAAATCTGACCTTCAATCTTGAAAGTCGGTGTGCTTTGCACGCCTGCGGCGCTGGCTTCCTGACGTTTCGCAAGGATGCCATTGGCGAGAGTTTCAGACTGCAGGCAGGACTGAAACGCGTCGTCCCCGAGTCCTGCAAGTTGGCCAATTTTTTTAATTTCTGCGACCGGATCGGCGGCGCGTGCCCAGTTGTTCTGTGTCTTGAAAAGCACTTGAATGACTCCGGGATAGCGGCGTTCATCCACACAGCGCGCCATCATGGCCGCACGAAGTCCGGCACCATCGAGCGGAAAGTCCCGATAGACGAACTTCACTTTGCCTGTGTCGACATATTTGGTTTTCAAATCGGCATACGTGTCATTGTGAAACCCTGCGCAATGCGGACAGGTCAGCGAGAAATACTCAACAATTGTAACCGGCGCGTCGGCATTGCCTATGACTCGCTCACTCAGCATTGCAGCCGTGTCGCTTGGTTCTTGAGCGGGGGCCGAGCTTGCGATCACGACAAAGGCTGCGAAGCCAGCCAGAGCAGCTCCGATTCGTCTATTTAGGTGCACTATAGTCTCCAAACACAATATGTAGCCGATTATGAAACCTCAGATCAGGTGGCACAAGAGCAGAAAGATGCTTTGAAACCAAACCTTTGAGATGATTTGCGCACAGCTTGGCAGGCAATTGTGACTGAATGGGGACCGTTCGCTTGAAAGTTTCAGTCGGAACGGTGTCGGGATTTGCGGGCAATGACAGATTCCCCAAAGGTTTTCAGAGCACGCCGCAACTCCGGGTCGGTAACCGATTTCAGTTGCTCATGCAGGGCAACAAGCTCTTCCGGGGCGGCTTTGGGCCGGATGGGGGACGATTTCCGTATTGGCGAGGCAATCGGTCCCTGATGCATGCGCAGCCGCGCAATGGCGCGGAAACCATAGAAGCTGTTGATGCGTTCAATGACTTGCGGTTCAAGATGTTGGAGTTCCAACGCGAGAGGGCCCGTCACCCGGACATGCAGGGTTCCGCCTTCGCCTTCGGGTCCACGAGCAAGCCGCATTGGAACGCACTGGTCGCCCAGCTCCGGTCCGACAATCGCGTTCCAGTCCGAGAAGACGCTCGCCTCGAAAAATCCGCGCTTGCGCCGAATCGGGCTGGTCGCCTTGCTGCTTTCTGCGCCGATGGCACGCAGGCCACTGGCTCGTTTGTTGGACATGTTGGTGGGAATTCCTTGGTGGCTTTTGGCTGCCGCGCGCCTACCTGCATGTTAGAAGGTCTGGGAATGATCGACAACGACCCAGCCTGCTGAGTTGCACACAGCCCATGAATACTCCTGATCCTGCGATCTTATTAAAATGGTACGACCGCCATGCCCGGCGATTGCCGTGGCGGGTGCCGCCCGCGCGCTCACGCAAGGGCGAGCGGGCCGACCCGTACCACGTCTGGCTTAGCGAGGTGATGCTGCAGCAAACCACGGTCGCGGCGGTTAGGCCGTATTTTCAGAAGTTTCTGGAACGCTGGCCCCGGATCCATGATCTAGCCGCAGCAGAACTTGATGAGGTGCTGACCGTCTGGGCCGGTCTGGGCTACTACGCCCGGGCACGCAATCTTCACAAATGCGCGACTATTGTAGTTGCTGAACACGGTGGTTTATTCCCAGACACCGAAGACGGATTACGTGCCTTGCCGGGCATTGGTCCCTACACGGCGGCGGCGATTGCCTCGATTGCCTTTGATTGCCACGCCACCCCAGTGGATGGCAACATCGAACGGGTCATGTCGCGTCTGTATGTCGTCGAAACGCCGATGCCTGCGTCAAAGACTGCATTGCGAGAGCTGGCGGCAGACCTGACCCCGGCGTCACGCCCGGGGGACTATGTACAGGCGGTGATGGATCTTGGGGCGACGGTCTGTATACCTCGTTCACCGAGGTGCGCTATCTGTCCATGGCGCGGTTCCTGCGGGGCCTTTGCTATTGGGATGACCGATGTTTTGCCGCGCCGGACCCCAAAACCAGAACGCCCCCTGCGTCGTGCGGTGGCGTATTGGATGGTCCGTGGTGATGGTGCCGTGCTGCTCCGCCGTCGTCCGGAGTCCGGTTTGCTCGGGGGTATGATGGAAGTGCCATCAGGACCTTGGGAGGAAATCGAGATATTTCGCGATGCAGCGCCGGTCAAGGCAGACTGGGTTGAGTTACCAGGTCTCGTCGAACATGGCTTCACCCACCTGCGGCTGGAGCTGAAAGTGAAGGCAGCCAGGGTGGACGGCCGCTCCAAGTCGGATGGCGTCTGGGTATTTGTCGAAAACTTCGACGAATACGCGTTGCCAACGCTCACCCGCAAGGTGGTGCGCCATGTACTGTCCCATGTTGGTAAAGGGGTGGCGCCTAGTTGAGCTCAGCGCGCAGCTTCTGGCGCAGCACATCGATGGGGACGAGCGTGCCCTCCACATCCACATGCCAGAACGTCCATCCATTGCAGGCCGGCGCGCCCTGAACCTCGGCACCCATCTTGTGGATCGAGCCGCGGTTTTCTGACGTGACGATCGTGCCGTCCGCGCGCACCTTGGCGGCGTGCCGACGTTTCGGGCCGTAAAGCTTTTCACCGGGGCGCAACAACCCCCGTTCCACAAGCCAGCCAAATGGAATGCGCGGTTGTTCGCGCTTCGAAGGCGTCTCAAGTAAATCGGTTTCCGATATGCGCCTTGTGTTTGCGATCCGCTTTTTGGCAAGAGCGAGATAATCAGGGTCCCGCTCGATACCGATGAAATCGCGACCGAGCTGTTTGGCGACCGCACCGGTTGTGCCGCTGCCAAAGAACGGATCGAGGATCACGTCGCCGACCTTGGTCGAAGCCAGAACTACACGGTGCAGCAGGGCTTCTGGTTTCTGGGTCGGATGTGCCTTCTTGCCGTCTTCGTTTTTTAGACGCTCGCCGCCATTGCAGATTGGCAGCAGCCAGTCGCTGCGCATCTGCAAATCGTCGTTCAGCGCCTTCATAGCTTCATAATTAAACGTGTATTTCGATGTCTGGCTCTTAGACGCCCAGATCATAGTTTCATGGGCATTGGTGAACCGGCGGCCACGGAAGTTAGGCATCGGGTTCGTCTTGCGCCACACCACGTCGTTCAGAATCCAGAATCCAAGGTCCTGCAAAATTGCGCCAACCCGGAAGATGTTGTGGTAGCTGCCAATCACCCAGATCGTGCCATTGTCCGTCAATGAACGATGAGCCTGGGTCAGCCATGCGCGGGTGAATTTGTCGTAGGAACGAAGATCGTCGAACTTGTCCCAATCATCATCGACGCCGTCGACGCGCGAGTTGTTCGGTCGCGTCAGTTCGCCGCCAAGCTGGAGGTTATAGGGGGGGTCAGCAAAGATCACGT